>NZ_JBXUGL010000042.1:0-19613 GCF_057180505.1 Chryseobacterium sp. HNCC26DJ241
TGCAAAAGTCCGAAAGTCGGGAAGTCCGAAAGTCCGAAAGTCCGCAGAAGTCGGAAAGTCGGGAAGACGGGAAAACGGAAATTCAAAAATTCAAAAAGACAGAAAAACAAAAAGTTCCTCATCGAACAAGCATCGAACAAGCATCGAACAAGCATCGAAGAAATGATATAGAAGGGATATAGAAAAGATATACAACGGATATAGAAAATGATATTATGTTAAATAAAAAAATAAATTTTATAGTATGAAATTGAGAATCAAAATAAAATACGTCGAGTTTTGTCGCTACCCACAATCACCTTTACAAAAAATTACCTGTAGGTACATTAAAAATTAATACTAATCTAAAAAGTAATATTTAATCGAACAATATTAAAACAAAACAAAATGAAATCCTGATAAACAAAGAGCCTGTTTAAATTTTACTCAATAAAAGTTTTATAGCTTTTTCTTACTATTCTAAATTAAAATAAACTTTGTTTATTCTTAAATTTAACATTAAGAATTTCAGCCAGTTAAGTTGATTCCGAATAAGAAATCAATACATTGCTTTTTTATTAAGTTTTTTTTAAGCTAAAGAGTCTTAATTCCTTAATGGTAAAAATAAATTATAAATTTAAACAGGCTCAAAGAATAATTACTGTAGTTTCTTCCGATAATAAAACATCGGAATAATTAATAACAAAATCAAAGGCTGAATCACAAATCTTCTCATATAAAACGAAAAAAGATACCCGATTTCAAATTTTGTAGAAATACAATACAAATAGATTGGAAATGTAATAGCAAAAACAATACATATCAGAATAGCAGCCTGTAAAGTCCAATCTTTTCTTTTAAAAATAAAATGAACTATAATTCCTGAAAAAAAAAGATTCAGAATAAACCGGAAAAGATGATTAATAATAAGTTTTCCCCATTCAAAATCCGGAAAAGCAGCTTTTTTATTGGCTACATGGAAATAATTCAAAAAAGGATCATAGAAAATCTTATCTTCTATCGCTCTTATCCCAATCAATCCGAAAATAGCCAGAATTACAACAATCCAATCAATGAGTTTCATCTTTTAAAGCATAAAATTTTATCCAGATCATCCAAAGTAAAACCACACTTCCATAAATAATAGCCGGAAAAAAATAATCGTGTCCAATTTTGGAATATTGCGGATACTCAATAAGTACAATATTAAGGCCGGCAATTCTCAGAACATTCATAATATGAAGGAAAAGCAATCCGATTCCTGCAAAAACAAAAGTCTTGAATCCTTTATAAAATGCAAAAATAAAAGCGAGAAAGAGAATCATTACAGAAATGGCATTACAACCTTCCACCATTCGCGAGATATACTTGTTATTCACATAAAACCAAGTGGTTTCATATTTCGGTTGATCTACCAGAATCGTTTTATATCCCAATAGATTTTCAATTTTTGCACACTGAATGGCTACCCATTTTGAAACGGGATCCAAGCCAACACTTGCAAAAACATTGAGATACAACTGATAACCTGCCAGAAACACCAAATAAATAATGATGAAACGGGCGAGTATCAAAAGAACCGGCTTGAAATCCTGAAACATACGACAAAGATATAAATTCGAATCTAAATTAGTATTTTTGTAAACAAGTAAAACAAACTCTTTTCATTCATGTCTCATCTTTCACCTGAAGATTTTTTCAAAAACTTTACCGGTTCTGAAAATACTGAATTCATACTGTTGCCGCAAAGTGGCTCCTCCAGAAAGAATTTTATAGGAAAGTATAACGGAAAGAGCTATGTTATCACATCCAATGAAAATATTGCTGAAAACAATTCATTTTTATATTTCTCAAAAATATTTTCGGAACTGAAACTGAATACTCCACAAATTTTCAAAATTTCTGAAGACAAGAAAATGTATATCCAGGAATTTGTAGGAAAAGAAACATTATCTGAGATTATTCAAAAAGAAGGTCTATCTGAAAGAGTAAAAAAATTGGTGAAACAAACCATTATAAAACTTTACGAACTTCAGCAAAAAACAAATGGGAAGATAGACTTTTCCCAAACATTTGAATATGAGGCTTATGATGAAATTCCGGTTTCGTATGATTTATTTTATTTCAAATTTATGTTTGCGGATATTTTGGAAGTTCAGTATCATAAAACAAAGCTGTTGAGAGAATTCAAAAAACTGGAAAAACAAGTTGAATCTTTGGAACCAAAAGGAGTAATGATTCGTGACTTTCAGGCAAGGAATATTATGGTAAATGAAAATGATGAGCCTTTTTTTATTGATTATCAAAGCTCTATGAAAGGGCCGTTCATGTATGATATTGTTTCATTTTTGTATCAGGCAAAAGCCAATTTTTCTGAAGATTTTCGAGAAGAAATGTTGGAGTTTTATTATTCTTTATGGAACAATGAAACCCAAAAACAGCAACTGAGATCAGCTTTGCAGCCGTTACAGCTCATGCGTTTTTTGCAGGTTTTGGGAGTGTATGGTTTCAGAGGTTTGGTTCAGAGAAAAGCTCATTTTATCCAAAGTATTGAAAAGGGAATTGAGAATGTATACGAATTCTCACAAAACTGGCAACAATTGAAGGATTTCCCGGAATTGGAAAAAGTAATTCGGCAATTAAATTCTGAAAAATCTGCCAAAAAAATTAAAAGTTATTTAAACCATTAAGATTATTAAGAAGTTCAGAGATTTTAAGAATTCAACAGGTTGAATATTAGGATAATGTACATGACGAAAAAAGAAGTTACACAATTATCATATGAAATTACCGGTTACGCAATAAAAGTACATAAAACACTTGGACCAGGTTTATTGGAAAGTATTTACGAAAAATGTTTATATTATGAACTAACAAAAAATGGGTATGATGTTAAAAAACAGGTTAAAATTCCTATACAATATGATGAGCTAATTTTTGATGTAAATTTGAAAATTGATTTGCTGGTTAATGATACAATTGTTGTTGAATTAAAAGCTCAGGAAGAGATTTTGCCTATTCACGAAGCGCAACTTATGACTTATATGAAAATTCTGAAAAAACCTCAAGGATTGATTATCAATTTTTTCACTCAAAATATTACAAAATCGCTAATACCAATGATCAATGAATATTATCGGAAACTACCAGATTAAATAATATTTTCGTATTCTTAAATCTGCAAAGCCAGATTCTTAAAAAAACTTAACAACTTAACTCTCTTAATGGTTTAAAAATTAATATGAATAAATTAAAAATAGACATTCACAGTTTTTCCTATAAAAAAGGAGGAATTCCGAAAGATTCCACCGGAAACGGAGGCGGTTTTTGCTTCGATTGTAGAGGAATTCTAAATCCGGGAAGAATAGAAGAATATAAAGTACAGACTGGAAAAGATCTTCCCGTACAGCAATATTTGGAAACCGAAACAGAGATGCCAAAATTTTTGGAACTCGTTAAAAATTTAGTTTCCATTACAATAGATAATTATATAGAAAGAGGTTTTGAAAATCTTCAAATTAATTTCGGATGTACAGGTGGACAGCATCGTTCCGTATATTGTGCCGAAAAAATAGGAGAATTTATTTGTGAAAAATATCCACAAACTGAAGTGGAAATTACACATGATGAACAACCACAATTAAATAATAATTTGAAATTTGAAATTTGAGGTTTTCTATAAAAAATCTCGAATCTTGAATCTCGAATCTCGAATCAATTATGAAAGCACTCATTTTCGCAGCGGGAAAAGGAACCCGTCTGAAACCATTCACGGACAATCATCCGAAGGCTCTGGCTTTGGTGAATGAAGTTCCTTTGCTGGAAAGAAATATCAAATATCTTCAATCTTTTGGAATTGATGATTTCGTTATTAATATCCATCACTTTGGGAATCAAATTGTAGAATTTTTACAAAAAAATAATAATTTCGGCTCAAAAATTGAAATATCGGACGAAAATTCGGAGCTTTTGGAAACAGGAGGCGGATTGATTTTTGCACGTCAATTTCTGGATCATGGAGAGGATTTTCTCATTATGAATGCAGATATACTTACCGATCTGGACATTAAAGAATTAGTAGAATTCCATAAAAAGAAAAAAGATTTTGCTACTTTGGCAGTTTCGGAGAGAAATAGTTCCAGAAAACTTTTTTTCAATGATGAAATGGTGTTGCGTGGTTGGCTGAATGTACAGACTGGTGAACAACGTTTGGCAGAATTCAATAAAGGATTTAAAGCATTGGCTTTTAGCGGTATACATTGCGTAAATCCAAAAATTTTTAATAAAATAAAAAGAACCGGAAAGTTTTCCATTATGGAAGAATATCTGGATATGATGCACACGGAAAGAATTCATGGTTTTGAGCATCATTCAATTTTAATAGATGTTGGTAAACCGGAATCGGTTTTAGAAGCCGAAAAATATTTTAAATAAAGAAAAAATGGAAACAGAAGGAAAAAGAGACGAAAGCCTGCAAAATCCGGCAGTAGAGATAGATAAAAAAGTTCATGATAGTTTTCGTCAAAAAACTTGGGACGAAACTATTACCAAGGACAGCTGGATGGTTTTCAAAGTGATGGCAGAATTGGTTCAGGGATATGAAAAACTTGCAAAAATTGGGCCTTGTGTTTCTATATTTGGTTCGGCAAGACTGAAACCTGAAGATCCGTATTACAAAATGGCTACGGAAATTGCAGATAAAATTACAAAACTCGGTTTTGGTATTATTACAGGAGGCGGACCAGGAATTATGGAAGCCGGAAATAAAGGGGCAAACCAAGGAGGTGGAAAGTCCATCGGTTTAAATATTGATCTTCCTTTTGAACAACATTTCAATCCGTATATTGATAAAGCATATTCCATGAATTTTGACTACTTTTTTGTGAGAAAAGTGGTGTTTGTAAAATATTCACAAGGATTTGTAGTAATGCCGGGAGGTTTTGGAACTCTTGATGAATTGACCGAAGCTATAACGTTGATACAAACCAATAAAATTGGAAGATTCCCAATTGTTTTGGTAGGTTCAGAGTTTTGGGGCGGACTTTTGGATTGGTTCAAAGGTACACTTTTAGCCAAAGGAATGATTTCAGAAAATGATCTTAATCTTTATAGAGTTGTAGATACTGCGGATGAAGCTGTAGCCCATATTAAAGCCTTTTATGATAAATATGCAGTGAATGTGAATTTTTAATTGGCATATTATTTGACTATCTTACAGAAATATTGATATATTTGACAAATTTATATTTGAAATGAAAAAAATCTTATATATAACAGGGGTTTTAACACTTTTTGTGATGATGAGTTTTATCTTGCCCGATTTTTATTCTTCAATGACGAAAGTAGATTATGTGGACGGCAATAAAACATTAAAGTTTACAACTAAGATGAATACCAACCACATTTCTGATGCAATTAAGATCAATCCTTCTACAGTAGGATTTGAGGCGGAAGTGAAGAAATACGTAAATAATAATTTTGATGTATATGTAAATGGTACTCCGGTAAAACTTACTTTCACTGGAAGTCAGGTGAACGGAGAATCAGTTTGGGTATATTTTGAAACAGGAGGTGTTTCTGATATTAGTTCTTTGAAAATTAAGAATACTATTCTTTTAAGCACATTCCCAAAACAAGTAAACATTGTTAATATCGCTTACAAAGGAAGCCAGAAAACAATGAATTTCCAAAGAGGAAAAGAAGTAAATGAAGTGAATTTTTAAGTTATAAAACAGAAAGCAAAAAGCTCCGAAATTTTTCGGAGCTTTTATTTTATATAGCTTTTTATCTTTTGTAAAATTGCAAAAATCAAATCCATTGGCAAATCTTCATCCATATCCAACAAAAGGATTTTAAATTTTTTTCTACCTTCTTGGAGAAGTTCTGGATAATCCAATTGGTCTCCATGATAGAAACTGAGATAATGTTTTTTATGCTTTTTACTATAATAGAAAAAACACAACATCTTATTTTTATACTTCAGAAAAGGAAGCTGATAGCTGAATGTTTCCGAAATATTTTCATCAGACTCCAGAATTGTTTTTCTTAAAAACAATAATGCACTTCTTGCCGGTTCTTCAATTTTGTAAAAATATTCCTGAATGGGATTCATCTTAATCAAAATTCTGCAAATCCACTAATTTTCTATAGATTCCGTTTTTGTCATAAAGTTCTTGATGTGAACCTTGTTCCACAATATTTCCTCTTTCCATTACCACAATAAGATCCGCTTTCTGAATGGTGGAAAGTCTATGGGCAATAACAAGAGAAGTTCGGTTTTCCATCATTTTTTCCAAAGCATCCTGTACAAATCTTTCGGATTCTGTATCTAATGCGGAAGTGGCTTCGTCCAGAATCATGATCGGAGGATTTTTCAGAACGGCTCTTGCGATGGAAACTCTTTGTTTTTGTCCGCCGGAAAGTTTATTTCCATCATCTCCGATATTGGTTTCGTAGCCTTCCGGAAGTTGGGTAATAAAAGAATCGGCATTAGCAATTTTTGCAGCAGCAATTACTTCTTCACGACTGGCTTCCGGTTTTCCCATTAAGATATTGTTGTACACAGAATCATTGAAAAGTACGGATTCTTGCGTTACCATTCCGAGAAGATGTCGATATTGTTTTAGATTTAAATGTTTGATATTCTTCTCGTCAATCATTATTTCTCCTTCGGAAACATCATAAAAACGGGTAAGAAGATTAGCAATTGTAGTTTTTCCGCTTCCCGATTGTCCTACCAATGCTACAGTTTTTCCTTTAGGAATTACGAGGTTGAAATTTTTAAGAATGACATTGTCTTTGTCATAATAAAAACCAATGTTCTTGAATTCAATTTTTTCGTTTAATTCTGATACAGGAAGTGGATTTGGTATTTCTTCTACTTTCAGATCATAATCCAGAACTTCGGAAACACGTTCCAAACTTGCCAATCCTCCCTGAATAGAAGATATAGCATTGGAGAATTTTTTTGCAGGATCTAATATTTGAAAAAAAACAGCGATAAAAGCTAAAAATGTAACAGGATCTTTATTGGTTCCGTTAATTATTTCAGTACCAGCAAACCATGTAATAAGCAGAATTGTTACAGAGCCCAAGAATTCACTCATTGGTGATGCTAATTCTCTTCTTCTACTCATTGCAATAGCATGATGTTGCCAATTGTTAGTTGTAGAATTAAAACGGTTTTTAAGAATTTTATCAGCGTTAAAAATTTTGATGACTTTCGAAGATTTAAGTGTTTCATCTACCAAAGAAAAAAGATTTCCCAATTCTGCCTGCGCTGAATGTGCTTGCTTTTTTAAACTTTTTCCAACCCACGAAATGAGCCAGCCCATTATTGGAAATACAATTAATGAAAATAAAGTAAGTTTTGGAGACAGTATAAATAAAGTTACAAGAGAAGAAATAATCATAAATGGAGAATTGATGAGGTCTACCAAAGCACCCATAATTCCGCCTTCCACAGCGCCAATGTCATTGGAAATTCGGGACATCATATCTCCCTTTCGTTGTTCGGTAAAAAAAGAAACCGGAAGTTTCAAAAATTTATCGTACATCGCTGTACGCAAATCACGCGTAATTCCTACCCGATAATTTACCAATAAAAAAGAACCTAAATAACGGAATAAATTTCTCAATAAAAATGCAAAAGCAGTAATACCACATAATACAGCCAAAACCTTTATGGCACCATGTTTATCCATATTCATCTGGATTGTATAGTAGGCCAAATCTTTTAAATATCCAAAATAGGAAGCGAACTGGCCATTCCATTCCGGAGCTTTTGAGGTGTCTATTTTGCCAACAGTTCCAAACATTAATCCTAAGATAGGAAGCATTGTGGCAACAGAAAAAATCTGTAATAAGGAATAAAGCAAGTTGAAAATCATACTTCCCCAAAGATATTTCTGATGAGGACGGGCAAAACTGAGGACTCTTTGTAAAGGTTTCATTCAACGAAATTGAGTTGCAAATTTACTATTATTTAATCAAAATAAATGAAACAAAAAACAGCTCCTTAAAAGAAGCTGTTCTCACTCAAAAAATCGTTGTAAGGTTTAGCGGAGTCTGTCCACAGATTTTACGAGCCTCTCATCCCTGCGAATATAAATGTTGGCCAAAACCAAACAGATAATTGCGAGAATCGGAAATATCGGCTCAATACCTTTCTCAGGAAACTGAATTCCTCCAGATAATTTTAGCAGCCAGTACACGAGCAAACCGATCAACAAAGCGTTTATAAAAATGCTGATGGTATTCAGCAATAATTGTCTTTTTCTGTTTCTGAAACTAAAAATACTGAAAATACTGATCAATCCTAAAACATAACAGCTTACGGAAATCACAGGAAATCCATCAAAGATTGCAACATCCTGTGAACTTACGAATAGAAAAATGGATGCAAATACTGCAAGAGACATCCAAATGGTCTGTATTCTTTGTAACATTTTTTAAAAAAAGTGTTGCAAAAATAATATAAATTTTGCGTAATTCAAAAATAAGTGTAGATTTGCATTTCAGATACTCATTAAAAAAATCAAAGTCTCCTGACTTTCATTTTCTTACATTACACATTTTTATTAAAAAAATACATTTTACATACATTTTATGTTTAACATTGAAACGTTAAGGTCAAAATCCGAATCGGAGCTGACCAAAATCTTAAAAGATTTAGGCGTTAAGGTTGCAAGAAACAGCACCGAAAATGATAAGATCTTTGCAATACTCGATTTTCAGGCTTCTAATCCTAAAGTTGCAAAAGAGTATTATAACGCCACAGAAATCACGACGACAAAAGAGGAAAACAAGCCTCTTGTAGAAAAAAAATCTACTCCTGCTGTAGAAAAAAAGCCTGCTCCTGCAAAGAAAGCAAAATCTAAAAAACCTGCTGAGGTAAAACCGGAAATAAAAACTGAAATCACGGATGTAGTAGTTGAAGAAACGAAGACCGAAATTAAAACAGAGATTCCGGTGGAAACTCCGGAACAAGGAGAAAAACCTCAGAAAAAAAAGAGACAACGAATTGCTAAAAATCCGGATTCGGAAAAAAATACTGAAACTACGGTCGTAACAGAGGCCACAGAAATAACCGAAGTTCCAGAAGTTGCCAAAGCAACAGAAACTTCTCCTAGTGCTGAACAGAAAGTGAAATCTCCGCAACAGCAGCAACATCAAAATCATAAAAACAAGAATCACCATTCTCATAATAGCGGAAACCAAAATAATAGATCCCAACAAACAACTTCTGCGGAATCTACACAAGAAGTAGCAGAACCGAAGAAAGATTTTAATTTTGACGGATTGGTAACTATTGAAGGAGTTTTAGAAATTCTTCCGGATAATTACGGATTTCTTCGCTCTTCCGATTTTTCATATATTTCTTCTCCCGATGATGTATATGTTTCTACAGCTCAGATCAGAAATTATGGCCTGAAAACCGGTGATACGGTTAAAGGAATTGTAAGGCTTCCGAAAGAAGGTGAAAAATATTTCTCCCTCCAAAAACCAACAGAGGTGAATGGAAGAGATCTGGCTTTTATAAAAGACAGAGTTGCTTTTGAATATTTAACACCACTTTTTCCAGAGCAAAAATTTAATCTGGCAGGAAAAAATTCTACAATTTCTACCAGAATCGTAGATCTTTTTGCACCAATCGGAAAAGGACAAAGAGCAATGATCGTGGCTCAGCCAAAAACGGGTAAAACCATGTTGCTGAAAGATATTGCTAATGCTATTTCTGCAAATCATCCGGAAGCTTATATGATGGTTCTACTTATTGATGAGCGTCCGGAAGAAGTGACGGATATGGAAAGAAGTGTAAATGCAGAAGTGATTGCCTCTACTTTTGATGAAGCTGCGGAAAAACATGTAAAAGTGGCCAATTTGGTTTTAGCAAAAGCACAAAGAATGGTAGAATGTGGACATGATGTGGTAATTCTCTTAGATTCCATCACCAGATTGGCAAGAGCATATAATACAGTAACTCCGGCTTCAGGAAAAATATTATCCGGAGGTGTAGATGCTAATGCTTTGCATAGACCAAAAAGATTTTTTGGAGCTGCAAGAAAAATCGAAGGAGGAGGATCTTTAACAATAATTGCAACAGCATTGATTGATACTGGCTCTAAAATGGATGAAGTTATTTTTGAAGAATTTAAAGGAACGGGTAATATGGAACTGCAATTGGATAGAAAAATTGCAAATAAGAGAGTATATCCTGCAATAGATTTAGTGGCTTCCAGTACAAGGAGAGATGATCTGCTTCATGATGAAGTAACACAGCAAAGAATGTGGATTCTGAGAAAATATCTTGCCGATATGAATCCAGTTGAAGCAATGGAATTTGTAGATAGAAATATCAAAGGAACTTTAAATAATGAAGAATTCCTGATGAGCATGAACAAATAATAATTTTGGCCGGAAATTTTTTCTGGCCATTTTTATTACTAAACAATCTCTACCAATTGTTTTCAAAATTTTTATCTTTGTATAAATGAAAAATAAGTTCAGTGTTTTTTTGATGATTTTCTGTCTTGGAGTTTTTTTTATTCCAAAACAGAATTTCTATATCCAAAATATGAAAACTGAACAATGTTGCAAAACAGGAAAAGACGATTGCTGTAAAGATCAGAAAAATAAATCCAAAAAAGGATGCCAAGACAATTGCTGTTCCACATGTCATACTTGCAGCTCTTTCGTAAATTTTGTAATGATGAAGCCTGAAAAATTAGCTTCCGAAATTCAAAAGAGCTATTATGAAAAAGCTAAATTCATTTATACTCCGCCTTCTTTTTCTTTATTTTTAAAGGAAATATGGCAACCTCCTAAAATAGG
Organism: Chryseobacterium sp. HNCC26DJ241; assembly: GCF_057180505.1. Lineage (NCBI taxonomy): Bacteria > Pseudomonadati > Bacteroidota > Flavobacteriia > Flavobacteriales > Weeksellaceae > Chryseobacterium > Chryseobacterium sp. HNCC26DJ241. The sequence continues at coordinate 10,813 of NZ_JBXUGL010000042.1, forward strand.
TTAATTAAAATGTTCAAGTTTCATTTTTTTAAATGAGACCTTTTTCTCTTTAATTAAACCTAAACTTTTTAAAAATGTATTCATTATTATCCAAGTTTTTTCTTGGTTCTCTATTATTGATATTCCAACTTTCGTTTTCACAAGTTTTGACCAAAGAAACAGTTTTTGTAAAAGGAAACTGCGGTATGTGCAAAGAAAGAATAGAATCAACAGCAAAAAAAGCAGGCTCATCTGTCGCATTTTGGGATGAAAATACTCAAAAACTTTCTTTAGAATTTGATCCCGCAAAAACTTCAAAAGAAGAAATTTTAAAGAAAATTGCGGATGCAGGTCATGATAACGAAATGTACAATGCACCTGATTCCGTCTATAATAATCTCCCGGAATGCTGTCACTATGAAAGAAGTATAACTGCAAAAATCTCCAAAAAAGAAAATGAATTTTTTGTAAAAGGAAATTGCGGTTCCTGCAAAGCCAGAATTGAAAAAGCCGCAAAAGCCGCAGGTGCAAATTCTGCGATTTGGGACGCTGAAAAACAAACTGTTATCCTTGATTTTGATCCCATAAAAACTTCAGCCGATGTTATTTTGAAAAAAATTGCAGAAGTAGGACACGATAACGAAAAATACAAAGCTGAAGATTCTGTTTATAAAGACCTTCCCGATTGTTGTCTTTATGATCGTGAAACGCCTTTTGACGAAAAAAACACTAAAGTTCATTCTGACGAAATGCCTCATGAAGATACTAATTCTGGTGATCTTCAAAATAATAGTAAAATTTCTGATATTAAGGAAGTTACCGTTACTAAAATTTCCGATGCTACATCTTTGGATAAAAAAGAAATCGGACTTACCTTCAATATTGATAAAAAAGAATTATTGAAAGCAGCCTGTTGCAATTTATCCGAAAGTTTTGAAACCAATGCAACTGTAGATGTATCATTCAGTAATGCTGTTACCGGAACTAAGCAATTGAAAATGTTAGGATTAGATCAAAAATATACAAGCCTTACTAAAGAACTTTTACCGGAAATTCGAGGAATTGCTTCGGCTTATGGTTTGAATTTTATTCCGGGACGCTGGATTGGCGGAATCCAATTGACAAAGGGAGGAAGTACAGTAACCAATGGCTATGAAAGCATTACCGGACAAATCAATACCGAACTTCTGAAATATCAGGATAAAAACGAAACTGCTCTTAATATTTTTGCCGATAATAATGCCCGATTGGAAACCAACATCACCAATGTTTCCCTACTTTCCGAGCATTGGAATCAAAGTATTCTCATTCATGGAAACGGAACTTTTGCTAAAATGGATTATAATAACGACGGTTTTCTGGATCAGCCAACTGGAAATCAAATAAATATAGCTTATTTATTGAATTACAACGACTTGGAGCATTCAGGTTGGGGTTCGCATTTCGGTATAAATTTTCTGAAAGATACCCGAAATGCCGGACAAATGGAGTTCAATAAAAATCTTGATCAAAGTGAACAATCTGCGTATGGAGTTGGAATTGATATTTCCAGAATTCAGGTTTGGAACAAAACGGGACATATCTTTAATGGAAAGCCTTACAGAAGTCTTGGTTGGATGAATCAATACACCTATCATCAGCAAAACAGTTTTTTTGGTTTTAGAGATTATAACGGAAAACAAAGTACGTTTTATTCCAATCTGATTTATGAAGACATTTTCGGAAATACCAATCATAAATATAAAGTGGGAGCCAGTTTTTTGTATGACAAATTCGATGAAGATTATTTGGTTCAGAATTTTAAAAGAACTGAAACCGTTCCCGGATTTTTTGCTGAATATACTTTAACAGGGCTTAAATATACTTTGGTTGCAGGTGGAAGAATAGATTTTCATAATCTCGCTGGAACTCAGTTTACACCAAGATTCAATTTCAAATACGATATTACTCCGAAAACCATTTTGAGACTTTCCGCAGGAAGAGGTTTCCGAACGGCAAATATTTTTGCCGAAAATCAGCATTATTTTGCTTCCAACCGACAAATTCAAATTTTACAAAACGGAGGCGAAATTTATGGTTTGAAACCTGAAATTGCTTGGAATTATGGAGCAAGTCTTCAGCAGGAATTCAAACTCTTCGGAAGAAAATCGACTATTGTTGCTGATTTTTTTAAAACCGATTTCAAAGATCAAGTGGTAGTAGATTTGGATGAATTGGCACAAAAAATTCTATTTTACAATCTGGAAGGAAAATCTTTTGCCCATTCCTTCCAAACACAATGGGATTTAATTCCTATAAAAAATTTGGAAATGAGATTGGCTTACAAATATTATGACGTTGCAACTGATTATATTTCAGGATTTAAGAAAGTTCCGTTCATGGCAAAACACAGAGGTTTTGTGAATGTTGCCTATTCTACCAATAAAAATCCTAAAGGTGGATTTTGGAGTTTTGACAGCACTTTGAATATTGTTGGAAAACAAAGGCTTCCCAATACATCTTCCAATCCTTTAGAATTTCAGCTCCCGGATTATTCGCCAAGTTATGCAACTCTTAATGCGCAGATTTCCAGAAACATCAATTCAAAAATCAGGATTTATGCGGGAATGGATAATAGTACTTCAACCCAACAAAAAAATCCGATTATTGATGCAAAAAATCCTTTCGGAAATTATTTTGATGGAGGAATGATCTATGCTCCGATTATGCCTGGAAATGCTTATGTTGGTTTGGATGTAGCTTTCTAAAATATTGATTGTCATTCTGAATAAAGAAAATTGAAATGAAAATCCTCTTTTTTTAGATTTCTCGCTCCGTCAGAATGACAATTTTATTTTATGATTTCAGCCACTCCGATGAACTTAAATAATTCTGATCAGGATAATAGATGAAAAGCACATTTTTTTCTTTAATGGTATTGATGATCGGTTCTGCCAAATCTTTTGGAACAGCAGGACAACCCCAGCTTCTGCCGATTCTTTTATTTTCTTTCGCAAAATCTTCGCTTACATAATCTGCTCCATGCATCACAATTGCTCTTTGCAAAGCGGCATCATTAAAACCTTTATCCATTCCGATTAATCTCAATGAATATCCGTTGTCGCCTTCATACGTGGATTCTGTAATGTAAAATCCCAAACTACTTTGGTAGGAGCTTTCTGTGTTGGAAAAGCTGGTGGCAAACTCTTCGCCAGTATTTTTTCCGTGAGCAACCAATGAGTTGAAAAGAATTTTCTTTTCATAAGTATCTATTACCCAAAGTCTTTTGATATTGGAAGAAAGAGAAAAATCACAAACAGTAAGAAGATGACAATCAGCATTTAATCTTCCTGATTTTTTCAGATTTTCAAATCCTTGAAAAGCCTTTTCAAAAACTTCTTTATTCAGTTTATTATCTGTAAAATCTAATGAATAATAAAGACTGTCTGCGGCAGAAATTGCAGGAGTTTCTTTTATTTTTTCTGAAGTCGAAGCAATTCCTAAAGTGTCTTTTTTATTTTGATGATCAGAATTTATTTTTGAAATATCGGGTAAAGTATAAAACGAAGTTGCGATTGAAAATACAACCGATAAAGCCATTAATAAATTTCTCATTGAGTATTATGTTAAATTGATTTGGTGGGGCAAAATTATAAAAACATAATTTTCAACAAGTTATAAAGATAAAATTTTAACGTATTTTTATAAAACTTTAACATGAACAAAAGAAATTAAAAAAGTCTCCCTCTTGCACTTTACACCTCAACACTTTTACACCTCAACATCTCAACATTTTTACACTTTTGCAGTTAAATAAATTCTCTTTAAATTTAGTTTATGAATGATGAGTTTAAAAAGCAGCAGCTTCAGCAATACAAAATGATTGCTACCGGACTTTTTCTTCTGATGGCTATTATTTTTATGGTGATGACTGTTTTGCAGAAAAATAATCCTTCCCATTGGATTGGTTATGTTCGGGCATTTTCCGAAGCAGCAATGGTTGGTGCACTTGCAGATTGGTTTGCAGTTACGGCTTTGTTTCACCATCCTTTAGGTTTGAAAATTCCGCATACCAACCTTATCGAAAAATCAAAAGAGAAAATCGGCGACAATCTTGGGAATTTTGTAGTAGGAAATTTTCTTTCTCCACAAAATATCCGTCCATATATTTTAAAATTAAAAGTTTCGCATTTCGTAGGAGAGTGGCTTTCCAAAGGGAATAATCAGCAGGTTTTGATTCGAGAAGTTTCCGGAACTATTTTAAATATTATTGATAAACTGGAAGATGAAAAGGTAATAAGGTTCATCACAAAAAAGGCAGGAGAAATAACTTCCGAACTGCAAATCAACCAGATCATCGGAAATGGGTTGGAATACATTCTTGAAAAAAATGAACACCAAAAGCTCATCACCAATCTTTCCAAACAAATAAAAGAATATGTTGTTCAAAATCAGGAATTAGTTCGAGAAAGAGTAAAGAAGGAAAGCTATTCATTGATTCCGAAATTTGTGGATGATGCGATTGCAGATAAAATTACAAATGGTCTTTCCAGATATTTTGAAGAAGTTGAAAATGACAACAACCATTCTTTACGAAGCGAAATTTCTTCAAAGCTGGAAAATTTCACCTTTGATTTAAAGACCAATGATAAATGGAAAGAGGATTTTCAGGATATTAAAGATTCTATTTTTCAGGAAGATAAAATGAATTCTTATGCAGAAGATATCTGGAAATCTATAAAGAAAAATATTCTTGAAGAGCTTTCTAAAGAAAATTCATCTGTAAAAAACTATATCAAAAAGAATCTTGATGAACTTTCCTACAATCTTCAAAACGATGAATCTTTACAGTACAAAATCGACCATTGGATTCGCGTTACTGCCTACAAATATATTCTGAAAAATACGCATCAGTTTGGAGAGCTAATCAGCTCAACAGTAGGAAACTGGGAAGGAAAACAACTGAGTCAAAAACTGGAACTGGAAGTTGGAAAAGATTTACAATTTATTAGAATTAATGGGACTTTGGTTGGTGGTTTGGTTGGATTGATTATTTATACCATTGCGAATTTTTTTATTTAACATGAACTCGATAGTATTTTATTGAAAATGAGCTTTTTGAATACGTTATTTTTGAAAAAATAGATAAAAAATTTGTTTTGAAATAAAAATCTTTGATTTTTTGCCTTGTGAACTTTGCTAAGTGAAGTGTCTTAAAGTATAACGGTTTGAAAAATAGAACTTTGCGTTAAGTTATATATGCTGTTTTCCGCCGAGTTCACGTTATTTAGAAACAGTTGTTCTCGGAATTCTTGTTGTTCTTTTTAAAAGTTCTTTATTAATTTCGTTAATTAATTCCGGACCTTCATAAATAAATCCTGTATAAAGCTGAATTAGACTTGCACCTGCATCCAATTTTTCCATTGCATCTTTTGCGGAATGAATTCCGCCAACTCCGATAATCGGAAATGCTCTCCCGCTTTTTTCGGAAAGAAAACGGATCACTTCTGTAGAACGTTTCTTTAAAGGCATCCCTGAAAGTCCACCTGTTTCTTTCTGATTTTCAGAAACTAAACCTTCTCTGGAAAGTGTAGTATTGGTAGCAATTACACCTGCAATTTTTGTTTCTTTTACAATATCAATAATGTCTAAAAGTTGTTCGTTTGATAGATCCGGAGCAATTTTCAAAAGAATCGGTTTTGGAAATGGTTTTTGAAAATTAAGATTTTGTAAAGTTCCCAAAAGTTCCGTCAATGGTTTTTTGTCCTGAAGTTCCCGAAGATTCGGAGTATTGGGCGAACTGACATTTACCACAAAATAATCAACATAAGGAAATAATTTTTCAAAACAGATTATATAATCATTTACAGCTTCTTCATTTGAAGTGATTTTGTTTTTTCCGATGTTTCCGCCGATCAGTACATTTTTATTTTTTTTCAAACGCTCTACTGCTGCATCTACACCTTCATTATTAAAACCCATTCTGTTGATAATAGCAGAATCTTCCATGAGTCGGAACAATCTTTTTTTATCATTTCCTTGTTGAGGTTTCGGAGTCAGAGTTCCGATTTCGATAAAGCCAAATCCAAGATTTGAAAGTTCTTTGTACAATTTTGCATCCTTATCAAAACCCGCAGCCAAACCAACGGGATTTTTGAATTTCAATCCGAAAACTTCTCTTTCCAATCGCTTATCTTCAATAGGTTTCGGAAGGAAAATTTTAGCCAGAAAAGAAAATTTCTTCAAGGCCGAAAATGTGAAATGATGAACTTTTTCAGGATCGAATTTAAAAAGAATCGGACGAATACTGTTTTTATACATCAGAGAAAAGTTTTACAAAAATACGTTTTTATTCTTGTTTTTTAAATGACTAATTTTAAAGTTTTTATCAATAAAAATATTAATACTCATCACTACTTTCAAAAAGAAAAAATTATTTTTGCTGAAAAATAGAAAAATATGAAAAAGATTACACTTCTCTCTTTAGTTTTATTATTTCAAACTTCATTTTCACAAGTAAGCATAGAAAAGAACAAAATTTATAAAGATGGACAGACTTATAAAATGTCTGAATACAAAAATGTTTTAAAAAATCCTGATGCTATCAATTATTTTAAAAAATCAAGGACAAACCAAACAATAGGAAACATTTTTGCGGGAGTTGGAGGCGGAATAATGGGATTTGGATTGGCAAGAGCATTAAGTGGAGGAGAAGCTAAAGTAAGCACAAATAATGGTGTACAAACGGTAAAGCTAGATAAAAGTGCAGCTTGGACAGCAGTAGGAGTTGGAGCCGGAATTGTAGCTATCGGAATTCCTTTTGCTATTGCTTCTAAAAAAAATGCTGATAAAGCTATAAAATTGGAAAATGGAGAGACTACAGCGTTCAGTCCTTATTTTCAATTGGAAACAATTGGAAATGGTGTGGCTTTAAGCTATAATTTTTAACTTAATTTCCCTATTTTTGCAAATCAATTTTAAAAACTATGGCAAAACAGGAAGATGTTTTCAAGAATGTGGTTTCCCACGCTAAAGAATACGGATTTATTTTCCCTTCAAGTGAAATATACGACGGACTTTCCGCTGTTTATGATTACGGACAAAACGGAGCCGAATTAAAAAATAATATCAAACAATATTGGTGGAAAGCAATGGTTCAGCTCAACGAAAACATTGTTGGGATAGATGCTGCCATCTTGATGCATCCCACTACTTGGAAAGCTTCCGGACACGTGGACGCTTTTAACGATCCGTTGATTGATAATAAAGATTCTAAAAAAAGATTTCGTGCTGATGTTCTGATTGAAGATTATTGCGCAAAACTTGAGGATAAAGCTCTGAAAGAAATAGAAAAAGCAGCAAAAAGATTTGGAGATGCTTTTGATAAAGAACAATTTGAATCGACCAATCCGAGAGTTATCGAATACAGAACCAAACAAAAAGCAATTCTTTCCAGAATGGCAAAATCTCTGGAAACTGAAAATCTTGCCGATGTAAAAGCATTAATTGAAGAATTAGAAATTGCTGATCCGGACACAGGTTCAAAAAACTGGACGGATGTTCGTCAGTTTAATTTGATGTTTGGAACAAAATTGGGAGCTTCTGCAGAAAACGCTACGGATCTATATCTAAGACCAGAAACTGCACAAGGAATTTTTGTGAATTTTCTGAATGTTCAAAAAACCTCAAGACATAAACTTCCTTTCGGAATTGCACAAATCGGAAAAGCATTTAGAAATGAAATTGTAGCGAGACAGTTTATCTTCAGAATGCGTGAATTTGAGCAAATGGAAATGCAATTTTTCGTTCCACCGGGAACTGAGCTCGATTTCTACGAAGCATGGAAAGAAAAGCGTCTGAACTGGCACTTAGCTTTAGGTTTGGGTATAGAAAATTATAAATTTCACGATCACGAAAAATTAGCACATTATGCAAATGCTGCTGCTGATATAGAATTCAAGTTTCCGTTTGGTTTCAAGGAATTGGAAGGAATTCATTCAAGAACGGATTTTGATTTAAGTGCGCACGAAGAATATTCAGGAAGAAAACTTCAATATTTCGATCCTGAAAGAAATGAAAGCTATGTTCCGTATGTTGTGGAAACTTCAATCGGATTAGACAGAATGTTTTTAGCATTGATGTCTCATTGTTTAAAAAATGAAGTTTTGGAAGACGGTTCGGAAAGAGTAGTTCTTTCACTTCCGCCAGCTTTGGCTCCTGTAAAAGCTGCAGTTCTTCCGTTAGTGAAAAAAGATGGACTTCCGGAATTGGCGGAAAAAATCTTCAATGATTTGAAATACGATTTCAATGTTTATTATGAAGAAAAGGATGCAATCGGAAAACGTTACAGAAGACAAGACGCAATCGGAACTCCATTCTGTATCACAGTAGATCATGATTCTTTAAACGATTTCACGGTTACTCTAAGAGAAAGAGACAGTATGAAACAAGAAAGAGTACCAATTGAAAATCTTAGAAGAATTATTGATGAAAAAGTGAATTTCAGGACATTATTGAGTAAATTATAAGAATAAATATTTTGAAAACTCCCTTTTTAGGGAGTTTTCTTATCATAAAAATTTAAAAGCACATGAAGAAAACGGCTATTATTTTTTCCTTCTTTTTCAGTATTCTCGCTTTTTCCCAAACTCAGGATTTATATGCTTTGGCAAAAGGAGATTTTTTAGGATTCAATGCGTTGTTTGATGATAAAGATAATCTTTACGGATATGTTTCCATTTACGGCTACGGAAAATCAGGAGATAAAACCAAGAAATTTGATTAGACCTCTTTCATAATAGCATATTGTAAATACCTGCGATTAGATTTAGTCTTAGGAAATA
>NZ_JBXUGL010000043.1:0-17489 GCF_057180505.1 Chryseobacterium sp. HNCC26DJ241
GTTTTTTGTATGTAAATCGTCATCTGTTAATGAATTATTTATTGTCATTCCTTCTGAATAATTGGACTTAAGTTCATTTACTAATCTGAATGATGGACCAGCCGTAAGAATTACTTTATTTCTTTTTCCCATAAGTATGCTTGCTCCGGGAAATATAGAATTGAAACTGAAATTTGTATTAAAGGAAGTTCCCAATGATAATCCAAATGCAAAGTCGCTAGAATTTCTGAAACTTGCATGTATAATTCCGGCAATTGTGGGATTGTATTTATTATTACTTATTTTTTCTATTTTGTTACTTGCATTCAGTATGTACTTATTATCTATTGTTCCAAAATCGAAAACAGTGCCTATACTAAAGTCAAATCTTACGCCTCCTTGCAAATATTCAAAGTACTTAAAGTTTTTAGTATTATCTATATGATAGTAGTCAGAAAGATTTCTTTTGCTTTTTATAGTAACATCAAACTCCAAATAGTCTTCTTCTCCTTGTATTGGTGCTGAAACATATTCATAAGTAGATTCTTTTCTTAACAATCTATCCAAAATTTCTACTTGATTGAGTTTTTTGGATAAATTTATTTTCTGTACTACATCATCAATATTTTTTACCGATTTCTGTAATCTTTCAATATCTTTTACGAGAACAGATTTTAAAAAGTCTTTATTTTTAAGCGCATCCAAATTTTGATAATTTAAAAAACGAATACATTCATTAAGCTCGTTAATTATTTTTTGATAATTAAGACGATATACTTTGAAAACACCATAGGCATAATCCATATTTTTTTTGCTTAAAAAGAATGTAGTTTCTATTGGGGAAGACGTTTCAAAATCGTTTGTTTCACTTTTTATGGTATTGTTTTTTTGATTTTCAATTATAGTTTTGTACATATCAAGAGTAATTTCAGGGCTTATTACTTTATCAATATAATTATTATAGTTTTGATTAATTTTAATAATTTCTCTCGCATTATCTACATACTTATAATATGCTTTATTAAGGGTTTCAATTCTTTTATTTAGGCTTTTTTTTATTACATTTTCATCATCAGATATTCTGATTAATTCTTGAATTTCACCATCTTTTTCTATCTTTTTTTGAAGTTCTTTTGTTAAATCTTCTTTTAAAGTAGCCAAAGATTTTTTTTCCTCATCATTTAAAACATCTTTTTTTTGATCTAGTTTTTCTATTTTTTCCTTTATAGAATCTATCTTTATTATGATTAATTCTCTTTGTTGAGACAAATTGTTTAGATTAGCAATTGTTTTAGATGTTTCAGGCTTATTTTTACTATTGTCTAATTCAAGAAGGGTCATATAGCTTTCTTCAAATACAAAATTTTCTTGTACTTTATAATAGTTGTTTTGCTGAATTTCATCTGCTATCTTTTTCGCTTCTTGTGCATCATTATTTAGATATGAAATTGCTTTATCATCACTTTTGATATTAATCTCATAAAAAAAAGGATTAATATTTTTGATTTTCAAACTTACAGGTTTTCCTCTTTTGGGTTTTACATTTGCGCTATCATAAGTTCCTGATGAAAAATTATACACTATAAGGTATTTTAGAGTATCTTTTTGTGATTTTTGAAGTCCTTTTTTATCTTTTGAATCCTTAATTTCTATTTCAGTATTTTTTTTCTGAGAATAGAAAACTGTAGATGTAATTAGTAATAAAAATAAAATTTTAGTTTTCATGGCTATTGGTTTTTTAAAATTCAACTCCTTGTGTTTTAAAAGGTTTCTGTAAATCCCAATTTTCATCTTGAATAAGATTTAGTAGAGCTTGCGTTCTGTATTTAGATGCCCGAACTACATCTTTAGAATGATTTTTCAGCCAATCATGTCTTACTTGTACATATTCGGAAATCCATGTTTTTTCTTTGCCTCCCATACTTGGTGGAAATTCAGGAAATCTTTGTCTCAGAAAAGCGAAGATTCCTCCGGAATGGATAAAGCTGTCATAGATAACCAATAAAGAAAGAGGCTGCGAAAACTTATACTGATTGAACCATGCTACTGCCGGTTGGAAGTAATAGTTATCGAAAAATGCATCTTGTGTATCTCTCATTATGTGATCATCAATAGCGGATTTCTTTAAAAGTTTTTTGAAATCCTCATTTTGCCAAAGAGAAATCGGGTTTCCATCTACAATTTTCCCTATTTTATCTACATATTGCTTAAAAGGTTCTGCGTACATACCTTTTGAGTTAATGTACATTTCGATTAATTTTTTCAGGTTTCCGAATTCGGTGGTTTGGGATTTTCCGTAGGTAATTTGTCTGTAATTGTTTCCTTTGTAGGTAAAGTCTGCATATACAACATAAGAATCATAAACACCGGATTTTTTTCCTGTTTCCCACACATTTAGTACTTGTATAATTTTCTCTGCAACGGATTCGGAGATGCTTTTAGGTAAGTTTTTAAATTTCATGGCTTTTTATTTTTAAGGTTATTATATAAATTGAGTTCAACAGCATTTTTTTTAAATAAGTTGTTTAAATAGTTTTTTTAGAATATAAGTACTATAAATAGATAATGATTTTAAAATTGTAACCTTTTGAAGGAAAGTCTTTTATGTCTTATCTATTTTCTTTCATCTATTTATAATTATCTTTCTCTAAAATCTTTAGGGAAATTAGTGAGTTCGGAAATGTCAAGTTCAAGTAAAGTATCTCCATAATCTGTGATTGCTCCTACTGTGAAAGCTCCGTAAGAAGGTACTTGGTAAGTGATTTCATTTTTTCCTTCTGCATCTAGTTTTACCAAAGATTTTGCGAACGAATCATGGAGAAAAAGATAGACATCACCTTTCAGAGGAGTAGCAGGATCATCCGATTTCACGGTAATGGATACATCTAAAAATCCCGGAATAAAATATTCTTTAAAATCTGCTAAAAGAGTTTTCCCATTATTAGAACTCTTTCCTCCGAATCTTCCTTTCTGCGGATCGTTCGGATGTGTAATAGGAGGTAATTCCGGCATTTTGAAAAAAGATTCAGTTGCAGAGTCTGTAAAAGATCTTGCTTTGATTTCGGATTGAGAAAATTGTTCCTTTTCGCTGATTTCGTAATTTCTTGTTTTCTTTTCTTCTTCTTTTTTGGATTTGATTACTTTGGCTCTAAGGTCTTTGTTTTCGGTTTTTACCGTTTGGTTTTCATTTTGTGTTTTTTCTATTTCTGCCTGAGTAAGCATTCTATTGATAAGCATATCAATGAATCGCATTCCGGCTGCAGCAGCTAAGAGACAATACGATATCCACAATAGATAATCCGTAGCATTGTCCTTTTTGCATGAATAATTACATAGATAGATGACTTCAAGCAATTTGCTGTCTGCCAGTTTCAGAAAGAAAGGAACGATTAGCGTTGCCGCAATTCCAAGTAATATGCATACTAGAATATTTCTTACTCTTATGGTTTCGGATTCTGAAATGATTTTTTTGTTAGAATCGGAAAAATAATTTACAGTTCCACCTAAGATACCGGTAGAAAACATGATGAGAAGGAGGTGATAAAAATACATGGCTATTAGTTTTTAAGTTATAAAGCAAATTTCCTCTGAAAAACTAAATCCGTCAATCACCCATTTGTGTAATATTTTGTAAAATCAGATTTTTATTTTATAAAATATAAATCATATTATTTTTTTTAATTAATTTTATTAATGGTTTAGGAAACATGAAAATTTGCAAATCACACAAAAGGGTGATTGATTTTTTGCATTTTCTTTAAAATCTTTGTAACAGCAAAAGCACATAACCATGTCTATAAAAGTTGCCATAGTAGAAGATGATGTTCATTACAATAATGCACTGAAAAAAGTAATTGATTTTCAAGAAGACATGGTAACTTCTGCACAATATTTTTGTGGAAAAGATGCGCTTGAAAATCTTCAAAAATCGGAATCTGATGTGGTGATTATGGATATTCAGCTGCAAGATATGTTGGGAATAGAAGTCGTTAAAAAATTGAAAATTCAAATGCCGGAAACTCATTTTATGATGTGTACAAATTTCGAAGATGATGAGAAAATTTTCAATTCCCTGAAAGCAGGAGCTTCCGGATATTTGATAAAAGGCGAAAGCATGGACAAAATCCTACATTCTATTCGTGAAGTGTATAACGGAGGTGCACCAATGAGTTTCAGTATTGCGAAAAGAGTACTTCAACATTTCCATGAAACGTATGAAGTCCATCCAGAATTAGGAGAGCTTACTAAAAAAGAAAAAGAAATTTTGGAAAATCTTTCAAAGGGTTTTCTCTACAAAGAAATTGCGGATAAACTATTCATCAGTTTGGATACTGTGAAAAAGCACATCAGCAACATTTACAGAAAATTGCATGTAAGCAATAAAGTAGAAGCAATAAATATGTTTAACCTAAATAAAAATTAAAACTATGAGTATTAAAACACCAACAAATTGGACAATTGATGAGGATAAATTTCAGCAGCTTTATGAAATTTGTATATCAAGAATGGCAAATTTAAAAACTATGGGTGGACCCATCACAGGATCTCAATTGTCAGAAATGAAAAAGCTATCGAAAGACATAAAAGATAGTCTTGCTTCAAAAAATATAAAGTTAAGAGATCATTATACAATTAATAAAGATTGTATTGATGAGATATTGAAAAGTAATGCAAGTATTGTTACATTTAGTCTGATACAGCTTGATGATCTTTCATCATTTTCCGATGATGAGAAAAAATTGATGTCGGAAATCGAAAAAAATGAATTTCAATTTGCTATCAATTTTGATAATGATACAAAATATTATATAGTTACGAATGTGGATCAACCAATAGAAGTTACTAAGAATATTAGTAATTATTTTAGGCTTTTTAAAAATAATATTAAACCTTCTATGAATATTGATATTTCCACAAAAACTAAAGGCATAAAAACAGAAAATACAGATAAAATATTTGTTCCTTTGGAAGATTTTAAAAAATATGAATCAGGTGAAAAAATATACATACATACTGCTTTAAGTGATATTAATTTTAGTTATATTTTCCATTCGATTACTCATTTATTTAATTTTACAATTGCTTTGTCGGATTCTGACGAAATAATTAAAACAGGTGCTATGGTTGCCAACGATGTATATCATACTTGTCGACCATATTGCGGAGGTTCTGGAGGAGGTATGATATAAGAAATGCAAAAAATAGATATTATATATTTAATTCTTATTACACTTTGTGCAATATTCTCTCTTGCTAGAGAAAAGGCAAGAAAAGAGAAATTATGGATGTATTTTATCGCTGTTTTTCTGGCAGAATTTTATTCTTTCTTTGTTGAAGAAAAGCTTTCTATACAAATTTATAAATATGCACAATTATTATACAATATTTCTTTTGTATATTATTTTTGTTACAAAAAAAAGCAATATAACATAAGCTTCGGAATCTTAGTTTTTTTTTCGGTTTTAGTTTTTATTTATGATGTTTTTTTTTCAAAGAAATATTTTGATACAATTCCATGTCTATTTGTTATATTTCTATATTTATATTTATCTCTTAATTTTTTCTTTAATGAAATAAAAACACCTGATTTAATCGATATATATAAGAAGCAAAGATTTTGGATAAGTTCGGGGATGGCTCTTTGGAGTACTATGTTTGCGTTTGTAATTTTACCGGCTTATTTTTTCAGTAATATTGATTTTGCTTTTATGGATATTATCAATACTATTTTTCACTATGTTACCGTATTTAGTTATTTCATATTTTTGATAGGATTGAATTGTAAATATAAATGAAGCAACTTCCCTACGAAATAAAACTCACTTACATCATCGCAATTATTGTGATGATGTTTTTCGTAGGATTTATCATTTTTGTGGTACTGATATATAACAGAAAGCAACTTCTTTTTATCAAAGAAAAACAGCTCAAAGAAGTGGAGTACCAAAACGAAATCCTCCAAAAAGAACTCGAAAAACAGAAGCTTTTGGAAGAAGAAAGACAACGTATTTCTGCGGATATGCATGACGAATTGGGAGCCGGAATTTCTGCACTGAAACTTCACGCAGAATTTATGAAGCAAAAAATTGATGGAGAAAATAATCTGAATGACGACATCAATGATATTTTGAATACTTCCGAAGAAATGAATCTTGCAATGCGCGAAATGCTTTGGAATCTCAATACGGATAATGATAATATGTATAGTTTGGTTCAGTATATTTCTTTGTATGCGGAGAATTTTTTTAGAAAAACAGCTATTGTTTTGAAGATCGAAAACAATATTTCGGAAAACCACTCAGTGACTGCGGAAATAAGAAGAAATCTTTTTTTGTGCATCAAGGAAATTTTGAATAATATAGTAAAACACAGCAAAGCTTCGGAAACTGTTATTTTGTTTAATTTCAATGAGAATACTATTCATATTGAAATACAGGACAACGGAATCGGAATGACTCAGGAAAAAAAATCAGGAAACGGACTTCAGAACATGAAACGGAGAATGTCCAAAATAAATGGAACAGTTTTCATCAAAAATTTAGAAAAAGGAACTGAAATTCAATTGATTGCTTCGGTTTGATTTTCAAAAGAAATAATCTTTTCCATAGTTTATGGTTTTTATTTTCAGAACTGTTATTTTCGCAGTTTAATTTTCAATTTTGACAGATACGGAACTTTTTTATATTGGCGAAAAACTTTTGAAATGGTACAAAAATCATGGAAGAGATTTGCCTTTTCGGAAAACAAAAGATCCGTATAAAATCTGGATTTGCGAAATTGTTTTCCAACAAACAAGAATTCAACAAGGAATTCAGCATTACAATAATTTTGTGAAACGATTTCCTGGTGTACAATCTTTGTACGAAGCGGAAAATGACGAAGTTTTACTCTATTGGAAAGGTCTCGGATATTATTCCCGTGCTTTGAATTTGCATAAAGCCAGTCACCAGATAATGGAAGATTTTGGCGGAAAATTTCCTGAAAAATATGAAGATATCCTGAAACTGAAAGGAATCGGAAAATACACAGCTGCTGCTATTTCCAGTATTTGTTTTGGTGGAAAAACTCCTGCTGTTGATGGCAATTTTTACAGGGTTTTGTCCAGATTTTTTGAGGATGATTTTGATATTTCCAAACCTTCGGCTTTCAATTATTTTACCGAATTGGCGTTAAAAATAATGCCCGAAAATAGAGCGGGAGATTTCAATCAGGCAATGATGGATTTGGGTTCTGAAATTTGTAAACCCAAAAATCCTGATTGTGGAAATTGCCCTTTGAATGCCGATTGTCTGGCTTTTAATCTTGGAAAAACAAACCAGTTCCCCATAAAATTGAAAAAGACAAAATCAGAAGATTTATTTCTGAAATATTACTTTGTTCAATACATGAATAGCTTTCTGATTCGGCAGCGTGGAGATGATTTTATCTGGAAAAAATTGTATGAATTCCCAACTGAAATTCCAATGAATTTTGAAGAATTTATTACAAATTCCAAAACAGTACATCATAAACTTTCCCATAAAAATCTGACAATTCAGATTGATAAAATAGAAGTTAATTCTAAAAACGAATTTGAAAAACTGGCAAAAGAAAGCAATTTCATTATCATTAATTTTGAAGAATCTCATCAGAAATCCTTTCCGAAACCGTTAGAGAAATACTTAACTATGATGGTTTAATTAAAAAATTGGGTATTGTTAATTTAGTATAGATCATCTGCTTTTTGAGGAAACTTTGTCAAAGTTCAAATCTTTGACAAAGTTGATTTTTGATGTTTTACAATATTTTAAATTTATAAAATGCCCCCGAAACTATATTAAATGAACAATACCAAAAATTGATTTAGAAGTAGTTTTCTTAATTAAAATAAATTTGTTTATTTTTCAATATATGCAAGTAATTGAAAATTAAATATTTGCGGAATTTGCGTTTTTTCATTTTTCGTATACTTACATCGAACTCACGTTAATTGAGAAAATGATAAATCCATTTTGGTTGAAGAAATTAAATCTTCATTTCTTAATGGTTAAAAAAATTTGAAGTAGCTTTTTAAAAAATCTTGAAGAAAAACTTCTATCTTCTGGCTTCCATCTTCCAACAAAAAAAAGTATTTTTGCCGAATGTTTAAAAACCTAATATTCATTTTATTATCCTTGGCTTTGGTTTCTTGTGGAAAAGATCCGATTCCGAAACCTTATGGCGAACTTCGGCTGGAATATCCGGCTCCGAAATATCAAAAATTTGATTTGCCATGTCCGTATACTTTTGAATATTCAGACTTTTCAAGAGTAGATAATGGAAAAAAAACGTGCTGGTATTACATCAATTATCCAAAAATGAAAGCAAAGGTTTTTATCACTTATTACCCGATTCAGAATGATTTTATGCTTCATGTAAAAGAGGCCGAAAAGCTGGTTTATGAGCATACAATTAAAGCATCTTCTATCGAAACAAAATCATTCAGTTATCCTGAAAAAAAAGTTTTCGGAAATTTTTATGAATTGAAAGGTCAAAGTGCTTCAAATATTCAGTTTTATGCAACGGATAGTACAAAACATTTTGTTACGGCAAACTTGTATTTCAATACACGCCCGAAACCGGATTCTTTAGCTCCTGCTGTCAATTATATCAAAAAAGATATTCTTCACATGATTGATACTTTTGAATGGAAATAAAATAAACTTAAATTATAAACTTTGAATTTTAAAATATGAAATTATTAGTAGTTGGATCTATGGCGTTTGATGCTATCGAAACTCCTTTTGGCAAAACAGATAAAATTTTAGGAGGAGCAGCCACATATATTGGTTTGGCTTCTTCAATTATGAAAACGGATGTGAGCCTTGTTTCGGTTGTAGGCGGAGATTTTCCTCAGGAATATTTTGATATGCTTACATCGCGAAATGTGAATGTAGATGGAGTAGAGGTGATAAAAGACGGAAAAAGTTTTTTCTGGAGCGGAAAATATCATAACGATCTGAATTCAAGAGATACTTTGGTAACGGAAGTAAACGTTCTTGCAGACTTTGATCCGAAAGTTCCGGAACATGCTCATGATGCAGACGTTTTACTTTTGGGGAATCTGGATCCGGCTGTTCAGTTATCGGTTTTGGATAAAATGAAAAAACGTCCGAAATTGGTGATTCTCGATACTATGAACTTCTGGATGGATATTGCTTGGGACAATCTAATGAAAATGATTGAAAAAACGGATGTAATCACCATTAATGATGAAGAAGCACGCCAGCTTTCCGGAGAATATTCTTTGGTAAAAGCAGCGAAAAAAATCCATACTCTTGGACCAAAATATGTAATCATCAAAAAAGGAGAACACGGTGCTTTACTTTTCCATGATGGCAAAATTTTTGCAATTCCTGCACTTCCGCTGGAAGAAGTTTTTGATCCTACCGGAGCTGGAGATACTTTTGCAGGAGGTTTTGCAGCATATCTTACCAAAAAAGAAGATTTTGGTTTTGATACCATGAAGTCGGCACTTATTGTTGGTTCTGCATTAGCTTCATTCACGGTAGAAAAATTTGGAACGGAAAGACTTCAGGAGGTAACTTCACAAGATATTAACGGGAGAATTGCGCAATTTAAGGAACTTACTACATTTGAAGTGGAAGTTTAATTTTTAACTTAACCTTGATTCTGTAATCTCTATTTTAATTTTATAACAAAATGAAAAAAATATCGGCATTTTTTGCATTCATATTTTTGGCTGCCACATTATCTGCTCAATATATGATTATTGGTCAAGATACTCTTTCTTTGGCAGATTTCAAGAAGGAATATTTATATGGCCTTCAGAATAATGGTGTAGAAAAGACAATTAAAACAACCCAGGATTTTATTCTTATTCAGCAGTTTGCAAAATCTAAACAAGTAGATACCACTGCTGCTTTTCGTGAAAATCTTTGGCAAAGAGAAGCAGAATTGCGTAAAGAATTCTTTTTTCCGAAAGAGGTTTCCGAACCTATTCTTCAGGATTTTGTGAGTTCCAGTAAAATGGAAAAGCAGCTCCAGATGTTTATGGTGCAGAAATCGGAAGGCGATATCAATGATTACCAAAAAATCTACGATGAGGTAAAATCCGGAAAAATGACCATGGAAGATGCTATTGCAAAATATACAAAAGGTAAAGCAACAACCATGTATGTGAAACCGGGAGCTATAGACAATACTCTTTTTAATGATATCAAAAATCTTCCGAATGGTTCTTATTCCAAACTGATTAATAATTCAAACTATGCTGCCTTTGCAAAAGTAGTAGGTTCCAGACCAAGTTTGGGATATGTCATTTTCGGAGCTATTTCTTATCCTAATGATTCAAAAGCGGAAGAAATTAAAAACAAAATTTATAGCGAATTGAAATCCGGCAAAAGTTTTGAAGAAGTAGCTAAAAATAATGGTTCTAACGATCATGAAAAGAATAATGGCGGTGTTATAATGGGATCTCCAACTTTACCGGACGAAGTGTATAATGTATTGAAAGATCAGAAAAAAGGATTTTATTCTCAACCAATATTGATGAATGGGAAATATTTCGTTTTCTATATTTATCAGGTATATCCGTATGTTTTGGATGATAAGAATCGGGATTTTTTCTTTAAGGAAATGCAGAATACGCTATATTCTGAGATTTTGGAAGACAAATTACTGGAATATGTAAAAAAGCAACCGGGATTTAAAGAATTTCCACTTACCAAAACTTTAGAAAAATCCTATTCGGTATTTTCAACTTATCCGAAAGACGGAGATATTTTATACCAATATAATGGTTTTAAAACTACAGTCGGAGACCTGAAAAAAATAATTTCTGAGCATAAAGATGAAGCGGCTAAACTATCACCTTCACAATGGAGCGAGGCTTTTTCCAATCTTGAAGACCAAAATATTCTGAAAGCATATAGTGATGATTTTCCAAACCAGAAGGAAATAAAGAAACAATTGAACGAGACCAAAAAGGTTATATATTCTGACTATGTTTTTTCAAAATACTTGAGAGAGCAAATGGAGAAACATCCGGAATGGATTACGGAATATTATAATAAAAATAAGTCAAAATACATTTGGGAAAAACGTGCAAAAGGAAGAGTAGCAATTATTGCAGATCCTAATCTGGTAGACGAAATTAAAAAGCAGATTAAAGATACAAAAGGTTGGGAAGCATTGAAAGCAAAATATTATGGAAAATTGAATGCACAAAATCAAATACTTGTACATTTTGAAGATGGCGAAATGTCCGAAAATGCAGATGTTTTCAATAAATATAAAGTTCCGTTCAATAAAGGTGTCTACAATACAAAAATGGAGAAAAGGGATCTTGTTATTGCTATTGATGATATTCTTCAACCTACTCAGATGACAGAAGATGAGGCTAAAGATTTGGTAAAAGATGCCGTTACTGATGAAAAACTGAATGAAATTATTGCCCAGCAAAGAGCAAAAACCAATATTGTTGTTCAACCTGAATTTCTCAGGGATTTAGAACAAAATTTTAAGAAATAATTATAATTTTAAATACAGCAAAATCAGCCAATAATTATAATTTTGCAAATCATTAAAAATCAAGTATGAATACAAAAATGAAGTTCGCCTTATTTTTTACACTAATGCTTAGCGTATTTAGTTGCAAAATAATGGCGCAATTGAAGCCGGGACAGCTTGTAGACGGAATTGCGGCAGTAGTAGGTGATGAGATTGTTTTGGAGTCGGATATTGAAGATCAGGCAAATTATGCAAAACAACAGGGAGCAAATGTTGCAGATAGATGCGAATTCATGGGAAGTATCATCAACAATAAAGTTTTGATCTACGAAGCAAAAAGAGATACTTTGATTGAAAACCGTTCTGCGGCAATTAAAGAGAATGCAAATGCAAAATACGATCAGATTTTAGGTCAGTTTCCGGATGAAAAAACCATGTTGGCAACATACAAGTTTCGTAATGCTTTTGAAATGAAAAATGCCATCGAAAAAATTGATACCGATAATTATTACGGACAGGCAAAATTTCAGAGAATTACAGATAAAGCGGATGTTACTCCGAATGAAGTTACCGATTTTTTTAATACCTATCAATATCAACTTCCAAGAGTAAATGATGAGGTTACAATTGCTGAAATCAGTATATATCCTAAACTTACGGATGCTCATAAACAAGAGATTATCGACAAGCTGAAAAAAATAAAGCAAGATATTCAAAACGGAGAGAGTTTTGAAGATTTGGCAAGAATATATTCCGAAGATCCGGGATCAGCATCTAAAGGTGGTTTGTATACCAATATTTCTAAAGGAAAAATGGTGAAACCTTTCGAAGCGGCGGCACTTAATTTACAGGAAAATGAGCTTTCAGAACCTGTAGCTTCCGAGTTTGGATATCACCTTATACAGCTTATCAAGAAAAATGGAAAATATTATGATGCACGTCACATTCTTTTGAAAGCTGAGCCAAATGCAGAAGAAATAGCTTCTGCCAAGAAAGAATTGGATAGTATCAAAACCTTGATTAAAGACGGTAAAATCAGTTTTAAAGAAGCAGCTTTTCGTTTTTCGGATGATAAGAAAACAAAATTCAATGCAGGAGTTTTAACTTCCAGTCAGGACGGTTCGGATAAAATTGAAAAATCGGCTCTTCCTTCAATCATTTCATATCAGATTGCAGGTTTAAATAAAAAAGATATTACCGATGTTTTTGAAGATGAGCTCAATCAGAGAAAAGTAGTTTCAATCGTGCAGATAGAAGATATTATTCCTGAACATCAGCTTTCATTGCAAACGGATTATGATAGAATCAAAGAAATGGCGCTGAATAAAAAGAAAAATGAAATGGTAGAAAAATGGGCAAAAGAAAGGATTCCGAATATTTTCATTTCTATTGCAGATCGTTATAATAGCTGTACATTCAAAGAAAATTGGAACAAGGCACAAGTTTCAAATTAATATAGAAAAATCTCCAAAAATATTTGGAGATTTTTTATTTTTGAGACATGAGTAATTTTATACATTTTGGTATTGCGGAAAGCATGTACAATGAAAAAAGAAACAGGATTTCTACACTTTTTGAAATACAATATCCTATTATTCAGGCAGGGATGATTTGGCATTCCGGTTGGAGATTGGCTTCTGCTGTTTCCAACTGTGGAGGTTTAGGATTGTTGGGAGCGGGAAGTATGTATCCGGATATTTTAAGAGAAAATATCCAGAAATGTAAACAGGCTACTTCAAAACCATTTGGCGTGAATGTCCCAATGTTGTATCCTAATCTGGAAGAAATCATCAATATCATTATTGAAGAAGGAGTGAAAATTGTTTTTACTTCGGCAGGAAATCCAAAAACCTACACAGAAATTTTACAAAAAGAAGGGATAAAAGTAGCTCATGTAGTTTCATCTACAAAATTTGCAATGAAATGCGAAGATGCAGGTGTAGACGCAATTGTAGCAGAAGGTTTTGAAGCAGGCGGACACAATGGAAGAGACGAAACCACAACATTTTGCCTGATTCCGAATGTAAAAAAGCATATTTCCAAACCTTTGATTGCAGCTGGTGGAATTGCTTTAGGCTCTCAAATGAAAGCAGCTATGATTTTAGGAGCAGACGGAGTTCAGATTGGTTCCCGTTTTGCAGCAACGGTAGAAGCGAGTTCTCATCAAAATTTTAAAAATAAAATTATTGAACTTCAGGAAGGTGATACTCAGCTTACATTGAAGGAATTGGCACCGGTTCGCTTAATAAAAAATAAATTTTTTCACGATTTGGAAAATCTTTATGAAAAGGGTAGGAATGTGGAAGCATTGAAAGAAACTCTCGGAAGAGCAAGAGCAAAACGGGGAATGTTCGAAGGCGATTTGGAAGAAGGTGAATTAGAAATAGGGCAGGTTTCCGCATTGATTGACGAAATACTTCCTGCTGAAACGGTTTTCAAAAATATTCTGAAAGAATTTGAAAATACACCAATCCCAGAATTATAAGCTATCATCCTAACTATACCAAGCTGGTCTCATAAAGACCGGCTTTTTTTATGGTTTTTAACTTTAATGCTTTGCCGGCATCAAAAGAAGAAAACTATGGCAATTTCTTCCTTTCTAAAAAATAAACATTTACTTTTTCGGGCTGGTTTTGGACCGCAATTATTACAGGTCAAAGATCTGAAAACAAAAAATCCGGAAAACTTCTGGAATGAGATTTCAAAAGAAAAAAAGTTTAGAAAAATAACTTTTGATACTCCTTCGGTTGATATTGATTATCAATCTCTTTCTAAAATGGATGAGGTTTCGAAAAAACAAATCGCTCAGAAAAACCGTTTTCAAAATCTGGAGCTCAATCTTAATTTCCTTAATGAGATGATAACTTCTGAAGATCAGCTTCGGGAAAAAATGGCGTTTTTCTGGCACGGACATTTTGCGACAAGAGCTCTGAATTCTACTTTTAATGAAAAGATTCTCAATTCCATTCGTGAAAATGCACTGGGAAATTTCAAAGACTTGCTTTTTGCAGTTTCCAAATCTCCGGCAATGCTTCAGTTTTTGAACAATCAACAAAATAAAAAAGACCATCCCAACGAAAATTTTGCAAGAGAAGTGATGGAGCTTTTTACTATGGGAAGAGGAAATTATACAGAAGCTGATATTAAGGAAGCGGCAAGAGCATTTACAGGTTGGAGTTTTCTGAAAGATGGAAGTTTTTTGGAGAGACCAAGACAACATGATTTTGGAAGTAAAACATTTTTAGGGAAAACAGGGAATTTTGATGGCGACGATATTCTTGCCATTATTTTGGAACAAAAGGCAACTGCAAAATTTATAGCCACTAAAATTTACAAATTCTTTGTCAATGAAAAAGCAGAACCGGAGATCATTGAAAAATTAAGCAATGAGTTTTATGAATCAGGATATGATATAAAAAAGCTGATGTCAAACATTTTTACTTCGGATTGGTTTTATGATGAAAAAAATATCGGAACAAGAATAAAATCACCAATTGAGCTAATGGTGGGAATTATGAGGATTCTTCCAATGAAAATTGAGAGCAGCCAGAATCTTATCATTTATCAGAAACTTCTTGGGCAAATGTTGCTTTATCCTCCGAATGTTGCAGGATGGCCTTCCGGAAAAGCATGGATTGATAGCTCTACACTTTTGCTGAGAATGCAAATTCCACAGATTTGGTCGGGATTACGGCCACTGGAAGTACAGCCAAAAGATGACGACGATATTGATATGGGAATGAAAAATAACGACAGCAAAGCATCTCGGATTTTAAAAAATCCTAACATTACGGTGGATTGGAATTCGGTGGAAAAATACATTGCCAATGAAGAAGTGTCGGATATTTTATTGCAGAGAAAATCATCATTGAATATGGAAGCCGTGAAAAATTTTTCCGATAACTCCTTGAGAAGGAATATTATTGATATCATGAGTACTCCGGAATATCAGCTTTGTTGATGAATATACATCATAGTCTAAAATTTAAAAATTAATAAAATGATAATCAAAAGACGCGAATTTCTAAAAATAAGTTCTCTTGCTACCGCTTCATTTATACTGCCCAATTTTTTAAAAGCAATGACCATTCCGGAAGCATTAGACAAAGAAAACAAAATTCTTGTCGTTTTGCAATTGAGTGGTGGAAATGATGGATTGAATACCATTATTCCTATCAGGAATGATATTTATTTCAGGGAACGAAATTCAATCTCAATAAAAAATTCCTTGAAATTGGATGATAATTCAGGAATCAATCCTGCACTTGAATATTTTAAGAAATTGTATGACGATGGAGAATTGGCCATCATGAACAATGTCGGCTATCCGAATCCCGACAAATCGCATTTCAGAAGTATGGATATTTGGCATAGTGCAAGCAAAAGTGATGAATATCTGGAAACAGGATGGATAGGACGTTACCTGGATGAAGAATGCTATAAATGTGAACATCCAACCCAAGCGTTGGAAGTGGATGATATGCTGAGTTTGGCTTTGAAGGGCGATCATAATAAAGCGTTCGCTTTTAAAGATCCGAAAAGGCTTTACCAAACAAGTGAGGAAAAATATTTTAAATCTTTATACGATACTCACAATCACGACCATGAAACAGTGGAGTATCTTTATCAAACTTTAGGCTCTACGATTAATAATGCAGGGTATATTTTTGAAAAAAGTAAAGCAAAGCAATCCGGCCAGATATATCCCGATTCTCAATTAGGAAAAGATCTAAAAACGGTTTCTTCTCTTATCAAATCGGATATTAATACGAGAGTTTATTATTTGGAAATCGGAAGTTTTGATACTCATACTAATCAAAATGAAAGGCAGTCTAAACTTTTCAGAGAGATCAATGATGCTGTAAAGGCTTTCATTACGGATCTGAAAAAAGAGAAATTATTTGATAAAGTATTGTTAATGACATTTTCAGAATTTGGTAGGAGAGTAGCACAAAATGCAAGCAATGGAACGGATCACGGTACAGCCAATCAAATGTTTTTCATCTCAGGAAATTTGAAAAAGAAAGGTCACCTGAATTCTCTTCCCGATTTACAAAACCTGAATGATGGTGATTTGATCTATTCCGAAGATTTCAGAAAAATTTATGCAACAGTCTTAAAAAATTGGCTTGGAGCGGATTCTTCTAAAATTTTGGGTTGGAAAAATGGTATTTATGATTTTATATGAAATAATGTAAGGAATTTTCTATATTTTATTAATGCGAATAGTGCAAAAAACGTAATTTTATGAGAAGATTTATTTCAATGTATTGATTATGAAAAAATATTTTCTTTTTCTGTTTTTTACAGTTCTCGTTTCATGTACAGTTATTACTAGGCAAAATGAACAAAATATCACATTGTTGCAGACGATTATTCAGGACACAAATTCTATGTATAATCAGATGCTTTATGATATCCACGACAATACATGGGAGAAGAATAAAAAGTCGTATGAAGAAATAAAAACCAATATGGATAAACTTTATACGATGAATAAATTTATTCCTAAAAATACAGAATTTGTAAAGTCAATAGAAATTGTAAATAAAACCATTGATGAATATATTTCCTATCATCGCCAGAATAAAAACCTGAGTGATGCAGAAATTCTC
This sequence comes from Chryseobacterium sp. HNCC26DJ241, assembly GCF_057180505.1. Classification (NCBI taxonomy): domain Bacteria; kingdom Pseudomonadati; phylum Bacteroidota; class Flavobacteriia; order Flavobacteriales; family Weeksellaceae; genus Chryseobacterium; species Chryseobacterium sp. HNCC26DJ241. Next base: position 17,085 of record NZ_JBXUGL010000043.1, read on the forward strand.
CTAAATAAAAAATACCTTTCCGATAAGCTCTCGGAGCTCTATTCAATTGAACTTGAAAAACCGAAATCAAAACAATAAAAAACTAACCAGATGGAATTTGATATAAAAAAACTTTTAGGAGATATATTTAATCTTTTCAAAAGCGAAGGAATTAGCCTTTTGAAAAAATACAAAGACGAGATTGAACTTTATATGACAAGCAAAATGGAACGCATAAGTTTGCTATACAGCCTTAAAAATCAATTGGATCAAGATTTTTTTCAAAAAAAACTGAACGAAGAAAAAGATTTTGACGAATTGTTTAAAAACAAGATAAAAGTAATAGCCAAATCAAGATTTACCAACGTGATGGATGGGATTTCTGATATTTTTGGACGTTTTGTGGATGGAGTTGTTACTTTATAA
>NZ_JBXUGL010000044.1:0-17321 GCF_057180505.1 Chryseobacterium sp. HNCC26DJ241
TTTATATTGAAAGGAAAATATTTTTTTGATTGAAATCTTGAGATGAAAACTAAGAATAGAATGATTTCTAAAAGCAGGTATAATGGCAGAAAAAGTATAAATATTGAGATTGTAAAAGTATAAATGATAGAGCAAAAAATATTAAAATTAAATTTAATGCATCTATATAAGATTTTTTTTTTACATTTACTAATTAAATTTATAAAAGTTATATGATATGAAAATTTTACTTTCTAAAACATTACTTATTACAACAGCAGTATCTTTTTTTGGATTTGCTAATGCACAAAGTAATTCTGAGATTATTAAATCTTATGTAAAAACTCACAAAAATGGAAATACAATTTATCAAGATTTTATAGTTGATAATGAGGATTTATCTGAAAGTATGAAAGGTACTGTTGTACATATACATCAAGCTATCGATAATATTCCCGTTTTTAATTCGTTTGGAACAGTCCTTATAAAAGACGGAACAGTTAATTATTTTACCGATAATTTCCAAAATAAATTAGTAACATTAGGTAGTAAAGACAATATTTTAGATAAAGAAGTATTTTTAAAAAAAGTATTAGATAATCTAAATATTGATAAGGCTTCTACCTATAAATATAAAACAAGTGATTCTGATGAATTAGGTATTTTAGAACCAAAATTAGTTTACTTTAATAATAATAAAAATTTAGTATTAGCACAGTATATTGAATTCTACGAAAAGGGAACTTCAAATCTTTGGGCTATTGTTGCAAATGCCAATACTGGTGAAATTTTAGACAGACAAAATCTTACTCTTTCTTGTAATTTTGGTTCTCCATCCGTACCAAAGAAGGTGACTGCAAAAACCGATAGTAATGATTTCTTATTTCCAAAAAAAGAAAGTGCATTTAAGACTTATGAAAACTATGTTGTAGTCCCAAATGCAACTTATAATGTATTTTCATTGCCGACTGAAGCTCCAAATTTTGGTAGCAGAACATTATTATCAAATCCTTGGGATCTTACGGCATCACCACAAGGATGGCATTCAGATGGTACAACAAATTATACTATTTCTCGAGGTAATAATGCTTATGTGTATACAGATTATAATGGAACAAATTCTATAGGTCTTACTGCAAATGGTGGTGCAAGCTATGCATTTGATTTTCCATTAAATTTGCCTGACTATTTAAGTAATACTAATAATGCTGCTCTTACTAACTTGTTTTATGTAAATAATAGAATGCATGATATTTTGTATAAATTTGGTTTTACCGAAACTAGTAAAAATTTTCAAAAAAATAATTTCGGTTTAGGGGGTAGCCAAAATGACTGGGTAAATGCAGAAGCACGTGATTCAAGTAATTTGCCATATTATACTGCTGCAAGTACAACAGCTCCGGCTTCATATTACTATAATGCAAATTTTTCTACTCCATCAGATGGATCATCTGGAAGAATGCAGATGTATATTTGGCCTCAACTTTCACCAACTTTTACAATAAACTCTCCATCTACAATTGCAGGTACACTTGCTAAGGCTGGCCAAGCATTACAATTTGGAGCACCTGCATGGAAGCAAGTTTCTACAGGTGATATATCTGTAGCTAGCACGCCTGCAGATGCATGTACTGCTTTACCAGCAGGATCCATGACTGGGAAAATAGGTTTAGCTATAAGAGGAAACTGTAGTTTTGTTGTAAAAGTTAAAAATATGCAAACAGCAGGAGCTATCGCGGGTGTTATCTATGATAATACCGTTCCATCCCCCCTTACGGTAAATAATATGATTGGAGTAGATGCGACAGTTACTATCCCAAGTTATTTTATATCGAATGCTGATGGATTAAGTATTGTAAATGAAGTAACAAATGGTCAAACAGTAAATGTTTCCATGGGGGATAAATCACCTTTTGATGGTTCTTTTGATAACGGAATAATATTGCACGAATATGGACATGGATTATCGAATAGACTTCATCCATCAGTATCATGTTTGGCTACAAGCGCTAACACTGACCCTGAGCAAATGGGTGAAGGATGGTCAGATTTTATGACTTTAATGCTTACTAATCAGCCTGGTGATACTGCTGCAACACCAAGAACAGTTGGGTCATATGTATGGGGAGTTGAGGGACTAAGACTTGCACCATATTCACCAGATTTTAATATAAATGGTTATACTTATGCTGATACAAATAATTTAACAGATTCACATGATATTGGGTTTGTATGGGCTACAATATTATGGGATCTTCATTGGAAATATGTTGAAAAATATGGTTATGCTTCTGTAATTACTGATAATATGAACAGTGGTAGTGCTAAAGTATTTCAGATAGTTATAGATGGAATGAAATTAGACCCTTGTTTTCCATCATTTATTTCAGCAAGAGATGCTATTATTGCTGCTGATGCAGCAAAAGGAGGAAATGATAAATGTTTAATTTGGAATGTATTTGCTAAGAGAGGTGTTGGTTTAAATGCTTCTTCAGGTGTTTTAAACAATTTAACTGATCAGGTTGCAGATTTTACAGTTCCAACAGATTGTGTTATGGCAACAAGCGAAACTAATGCTAATAAATCTGTCAGCATATATCCAAATCCAGCTAAAAATGAATTTTTCTTGAATATTAAAGGAAATGTTTTAGGAAAAGTGAATGTTGATATTTTCGATGCTTCAGGAAAATTAGTTTCCAATCAGAGAGTAGAGCCTTCTGCTAAACAGGCGATTAATACTCAAAGTCTTTCAAATGGAGTATATGTAGTAAAAGTTTCAGGTTTAGGATTTGAATACTCTTCAAAACTTTTAATTAATAAATAATAATTAATTTAATTACTAATAAAAAACGTCTTGAAAATCAAGACGTTTTTTTATCCTAAAATTGTAACACTATTTTCTAAAAGTTGATAAATAGTATCTCGACCATTTTCCGGCTTTACATTTACTGCTTTTGTTCCATTAAAGTGCAGACATGTAATATAACCATTTTTGACTGCATCTAAACAAGTAAATTTCACACAATAATCTAAAGCAAGCCCTACTATTTCGACTAGCTGAATATCATGATATTTTAAATAATCGTCAAGATCAGTTTTCATAAAATGATTATTATCCTGAAATCCACTATATCCATCTATATCAGAATTTTTTCCCTTTTGGACAATGTGGGTTACTTTTGAACGATCGAGATCTTTATGGAATTCTGCTCCAAAAGTTCCCTGAATACAATGATCTGGCCACATAAATTGTGGAATTCCGTTTAATGAAATTGTATCTCCAACATTTCTTCCATTATTTGAAGCAAAGCTTTTATGATTAGCAGGATGCCAGTCTTGTGTAAGAATAATTTCATCATATTCATTTTCGCGTGTCAGCTCATTGATGTATGGAATTATAGAGTTGGCGTTAGGAACTTCTAAAGCACCATCTTCACAGAAATCATTCTGTACATCCACTATTATTAAAGCCTTTTTCATAATTATAAATTTGATATATAAAATTTTTGTTAAATTTACGAATTGCGAATAGACAAATAACTAGCCGTTTTTTATTTTAAGACAATTTGTCAATTTCTTTATTTTTAAAATAAATTATTAAGAAAATTGAAGCCATATTTGGATTATTATCTTAGGTTAGTTTGCGGGTAGGAATTAGTGCAAAAAAGCAATGAGTGATGTATAATGATAGTAATTTTAGAAAGCTGAATAGGAAAAAATGCATCACAGTTATAGTATAGTCATTAAATTTAATTTAGAAAAATGGATAATATTTCGAGCTATTTAGCGGATATTTTAAAAGTTCCTAAAGAAGCACTGGAAATCTGCTCCAGTTTCTACGTTCCGAGAAAAGTAAAAAAGGGTGAATTCCTTTTAAGGGAAGGAGAGATATGTAATGGAACCTACTTTGTTGAAAGAGGTTTGCTTAGAATGTATTCTATTGACAAAAATGGGAAGGAACATATTATTCAGTTTGCGCCGGAAAATTGGCTTATTTCTGACCGAAGTTCTCAGTTTTTTAATGAAAAATCGAGCTATTTTATTGATGTGGTCGAAGATTCAGAAGTTCTGCTCCTCAAAGCTGAGTTTTTCAATAAAATACATGAATTATTTCCTATTACAGTAGAGAATAACGATATGCTTTTGCATAAACATATACGAAGCCTTCAAAAAAGAGTAAATTATTTATTATCTCATACAGCAGAAGAACGCTATCTTTCATTTATAAAAATGTATCCCAATCTTATGCTGCGTGTTCCTCAATGGATGGTTGCATCTTATTTGGGAATCACACCGGAAAGTTTGAGCAGGGTAAGAAAAGAACTTGTGCGAAAAAATTTTAAAACAGATTAAATCTTATAGTTCGAGATTTAGGATTTTTTCCATTGGTTTCTGATTAATTTGTTCTGGAATATTTCTCATGATGAAATTTCGAATTTTTGTTCCTTTTTTCCAATGTGATATTTTCCCAATTTTCCAGCTTGTATTGACGACATAATGCGCTTTTACTTTTCTTGTTTTTTCAAATTGAGGAAAAATTTTATTCCAGTCTTTTTCATTTTCTAAAAGTTTGCCAATTACATAAGCATCCTCAATTGCTTGACAACCACCTTGTCCCATATTTGGAGTAGTAGCATGAGCAGCATCACCAATTAAACATAGGTTTTCTGTAAACCAGTTATTCATTGGTTTTAAATCAATGATATCATTTAAAATAATATCTTCTTTAGGAGTTTTAAAAAGTATTTCAATAATATCAGGATGAAATTCTTTAAAAATTTCTCCTAAATTAATAACTTCAAAATATAGATTCTCATTCACTAAAGCATACCAATACAGAGTATTTTCTGCAATTTTTACAAATCCGAAACGTTTTCCTTTTCCCCACATTTCATAGGCATTTTGCTGGTATTTTATTGGGATTTGGTAATGAAGAATTCCACGCCAGCATTTTTGTTTTGCCTTTCTGATTTCTCCTGTTTTTAGAATTTGATTTCGTACCACAGACTTTATTCCGTCTGCTCCAAAAATGATTTCACTTTTAACTTTTGATTCATCTTCAAATGTCAGCCAATAATTATCTTTCTTTTCAATTTTTTTCAAACGTTTATTTAGAATAATATTTTCTATTCCTAAAGAGTCTATAAGAATTTTCTGCAATTCAGCACGATGGATGGCAACATTGCAAACTTTGTATTTCTTTTCTAGTTTTAAAATATTGTTAGAAGAAATTACTTTTTGATTTTCATCAGTAATGATTAAAGAATGAATTCGGTTTCCTGAATTTTCTATTTTTTCTTTTAATCCAAGACAATCAAAAGCCTGCATTGCATTCCCTGCCAATATGATCCCGGCTCCTAAGCGTTTCATTTCTGAAGCACTTTCATAAATTTTAAAATCTATGTTTTGCTGTTTCAGAAAATTCCCTAGAGTAAGTCCTCCAATTCCGGCTCCAATTATTGAGATTGAATTCATTATTTTGCATTTTTCAATTTGTTCAGTAGCTCATTCTGTTTTTTAATAATGCTATTCAAACTATCTGATTTCAAAGGATGCGCTGTTTGATACTTTTCAATTTCAAGAAGAGTTTTTTTGATTTTGAAAGTAATGTATAAATCATCCATTGCTTTACTATTCTTATTGACCTGAGCAATTAAATCTTTTATATTTTTAATTTTAAGAGCATAACGATCAGAACTAATTTTTATCTTGTCTATAATGTCTTTCTTAAGGAGAGAGTCATGTATTGCCTTAGTAATAGTAGTAGCATCATGATAATAAGAATCGGACTTGTCAAATATTTTTTCGTATTCTGAAATTATATTTAAAGCATCATTTTCTGTATTTTTTATTTTATCATCCAAGGCTTTGAGATTTTTATCGTTCTTTATCATTTCGTAGTAAATTTGATCTACCATATTTTCACCAGAACGATAACTTTCAAGAGATTTTGAAATAGATGCATCGGCATTATCAACAGCATTATTAATAATCGGAGCTTCTTCGGATTTATTTTTACATGAAAGCATTAATGCAACAAAAGAACAGAGAAGTATATTTTTCATAATTTATTTTTCTGATTAGTTGTATATACTTCAAAAATTGTTACAAAAAAACGGAGCTTGAAAAAATCAAACTCCGCTTAATTATTTGTTGAAAATTATTTACCAAGATACGATTTCAAAATCTTGCTTCTTGTATTGTGTTTCAATCTTTTGATGGCTTTTTCTTTGATCTGACGAACTCTTTCTCTTGTTAAGTCAAAAGTTTCACCAATTTCTTCCAAAGTCATCGGATGTTTTCCATTCAGTCCGAAATATAAGCGTACCAAATCTGCTTCTCTTGGAGTCAAAGTTTGTAATGCTCTTTCGATTTCAATTTGAAGCGATTCCAGCATCAGATCTTTATCAGGACTTGGAGATTCTCCGGAACGTAAAACATCGTAAAGATTAGAATCTTCACCTTCTACCAAAGGTGCATCCATAGACAAGTGTCTTCCGGAATTTTTCATAGATTCCTTAATATCTTCCTCGCTCATATCCAGAACTTCAGCCAATTCTTCCGGAGAAGGTGGTCTTTCATTTTCCTGTTCAAGATGTGCATACGCTTTATTGATTTTGTTTATAGAACCAATTTTATTCAATGGTAATCTTACAATTCTGGATTGTTCTGCCAAAGCTTGCAAAATGGATTGACGAATCCACCAAACAGCATAAGAAATAAATTTAAAACCTCTGGTTTCATCATATCTTTTGGCTGCTTTCATCAAGCCAAGATTTCCTTCATTAATCAAATCAGGAAGAGAAAGTCCCTGATTTTGGTATTGTTTAGAAACGGAAACCACGAAACGAAGGTTGGCTTTAATTAATTTTTCAAGAGCGGCTCTATCACCAGCTCGGATTCTTTGCGCCAGTTCTACTTCTTCGTCTGCAGTAATCAGTTCCACTTTACCAATTTCCTGAAGATATTTGTCTAATGATGCGGTTTCCCTATTGGTAACCTGTTTTGTAATTTTTAACTGTCTCATTTACAAATCTGCCCAAATTTAGTTGGGCTCTGCTTAAGTATACGATGAAAGTTACAGAAAGGTTACACTTTTTTTATGTTTTTTTGAAATTTTTTTTTGATTACATTTTTTTTTAAATTTCTAGTTTAGCAGATCAATAGTAAGATTTTCAATTTTAAAAGAAAAGATATCATTAAAAATGAATTAAGTTTCAAAGAGAATCTCAATAATCTGTAGAAAGAAAAACCGTAAAATTTCCGTAATTTTGCAAGTCTTCATTTTTTGGAGATTCACTACAAGTATTATGAAAGAAGATACCAAAGAATATATTGAAGTTTACGGTGCTCGTGAACATAATCTTAAAAACATAAATGTCAAAATTCCACGAAATGAGCTGGTTGTAATTACCGGACTTTCAGGAAGTGGAAAATCTTCATTGGCTTTTGATACCATTTTTGCTGAAGGACAGAGAAGATATATTGAAACATTTTCAGTCTATGCACGCCAATTTTTAGGAGGTTTGGAACGTCCTGATGTTGATAAAATTGAGGGACTTTCTCCCGTAATTGCCATCGAACAAAAAACGACGAATAAAAATCCTCGTTCCACAGTAGGAACGGTTACGGAATTGTATGATTTTCTGCGTCTTCTTTATGCAAGAGTTTCTGATGCTTATTCTTTAACTACCGGTAAAAAACTGGTAAGTTATACAGAAGAACAAATTTTGGAAACCATCAAAGAAAATTATAAAGGCGAAAAAGTAATGCTTTTAGCTCCTGTTGTTCGGGCGAGAAAAGGACATTATCATGAACTTTTTGTGCAAATGGCAAAAAAAGGATACGGACAAGCCAGAATTGATGGAGAACTGCAGGATATTGAATACGATTTGAAACTAGATCGCTATAAAACTCACGATATTGATATTGTGATCGACCGTTGGATTATCGGAGAAAATGCTACCGAAAACCGAATGGAAAAATCTCTGCGTACAGCAATGGAAATGGGAGAGGGAATTATCGGAATTCAAAAATTGGGAAGCACCGATATTGAGTATTTTTCCAAAAATTTGATGGATGCAGAAACAGGACATTCTTTAGCTTTGCCAGAACCTAATACTTTTTCGTTCAATTCTCCGAAAGGAAGCTGCCCGAATTGCAAAGGTCTCGGAACCATCAAAAAAGTGAATACCGATTTTTTTGTAGAAAATGCAAAACTATCTGTTAATCAGGGAGCTTTGTTGCCTTTGGAAGATATTAAATCCAATAAATGGATTGTTGCCCAAATCAAAAGCATTCTTGAAATTTTTGGACTTGATCTTTCCACACCATTTGATAAAATTCCTGAAGAGGCTTTAGAATATATCTATTATGGCTGTCATAAAGAATTTAATAAAGATTTAAAATACGCCGGAATTTCCAAAAAAATTAAAATAAATTTTGACGGACTTGTTTCCATCATCGAAGAAATGATTGAAGATAAGGAAAGTTATGATGCAATTCTTTTGGAAAGACATTTCACAACTGAAGAAATTTGCCCCGAATGTAAAGGAACACGTTTGCAGCCTTCCAGTTTATCATTTAAAATTGATGGAAAAAATATTTCTGAAGTCAGTGCTTTAAGTTTGGCAGATTTTAAAGATTGGTTGCAAGAAGTGAGAGGCAGTTTTTCAGAGAAAAATCAAATTATTGCTCACGAAATTTTAAAAGAAATTGAATCGAGGCTGCAATTTTTATTGGATGTTGGCTTGGATTATTTGAGTTTGAGCCGAAGTTCCAGAACGCTTTCCGGTGGAGAATCTCAAAGAATTCGTCTGGCTACTCAAATTGGTTCTCAGCTTGTCAATGTTCTCTATATTTTGGATGAACCTTCAATTGGACTTCATCAAAGAGATAATGAAAGATTGATTAATTCTTTGAAAAATCTTCGGGATATCGGAAATTCCGTTTTGGTGGTGGAACATGATAAAGACATGATTCTGGAAGCGGACGAAGTTTTGGATATTGGACCAAAAGCAGGAAAATTTGGTGGTGAAATTCTTTGGCAGGGAAAACCGAAAGACCTGTTAAAAGCAGACACGATAACTGCCGATTATATCAACGGAAAACGAAAAATTGAAATCCCAAAAGAACGCCGAAAAGGAAACGGAAAAAATATTGTTCTGAAAGGAGCTTCCGGAAATAATTTAAAAAACGTAAACCTCGAAATTCCTTTAGGAAAACTGGTTTTGGTAACGGGAATTTCTGGCAGCGGAAAATCGTCTTTGATTAATGGAACTTTGTACCCGATTCTCAACAAACATTTTTATCGTGCAGTTCAGGAACCTTTGCCTTTCAAAAAAATTGAAGGACTTGAAAATATTGATAAAATTGTAGATGTAGATCAGGCTCCGATCGGAAGAACACCTCGTTCCAATCCGGCAACATACACCGGAATGTTTACCGATATTCGTAATCTTTTTGCAGAGCTTCCGGAAAGTAAAATTCGTGGCTACAAAGCCGGAAGATTTTCATTTAATGTAAAAGGAGGAAGATGCGAAACGTGTCAAGGTGGCGGTTTGAAGGTGATTGAAATGAATTTCCTTCCTGATGTTTATGTACATTGCGAAACCTGTAACGGAAAACGTTTTAATCGCGAAACTCTGGAAGTTCGCTATAAAGGAAAATCTATTTCTGATGTTTTGGATATGACGATTGATGAAGCAGTAGAATTTTTCCAGCCGATTCCGAAAATTTTCAATAAAGTGAAAACGTTGCATGATGTTGGTTTGGGTTATATTACTCTCGGACAGCAATCTACAACACTTTCCGGAGGAGAAGCGCAACGTATAAAATTAGCAACCGAACTTTCCAAAAGGCAAACCGGAAATACGCTTTATATTTTGGATGAACCAACAACCGGACTACATTTTGAAGATGTAAAAATTCTGATGGACGCTATTAATCAGTTGGTTGATTTGGGGAATTCATTTATTATTATTGAACATAATCTGGATGTTATAAAATTAGCCGATCATATTATTGATATTGGTCCGGAAGGTGGAAAACATGGCGGAACAATTGTAGCAGAAGGAACTCCTGAAGAAATTGTAAAATCTAAAAAATCTTTGACAGGGAAGTTTTTGAAAAAGGAGTTGGAATAATAATATTGTCACGAAAAGTTTCAAAACAGCAATGAAGCAATTTCTAAATGACATAATCAAAACTATGAAACCCGGCTTTATATATATTCTTACGAACAAAAATCACACTACGCTCTATGTTGGAGTGACTTCACATATAGTTTAAAGAATTAATCAACATAAAGATAAAGCTTTTGAAAAGAGTTTCACGCCAAATACAATTTGAATAAATTGGTTTACTACGAAGTATTTCAGGAAATTGGAGATGCAATTGGAAGAGAAAAACAAATAAAAGGTGGTTCTCGACAAAAGAAACTGGATTTGATAAATTCTACAAATCCTGAATGGGAAGATTTATACGATGAAATTGTAGAAAATTTTTCAGATCTACATTCTCCTTTTTAGATTGGGATTGCTTCGCTTCATTCCATTTCGCTCGTAATGACAAAGTGTACGTCTTTGCGAGGAGCGGAACGAAGTGGAGCGACGAAGCAATCTGTTGTTAATTTGCAAAATTTTCAAATCTGTATTTTCCGTTTTAATTGTGATTTCTTCGCTTCATTCAATTTCGCTCGCAATGACAAAGTGTTCGTCTTTGCGAGGAGCGGAACGAAGTGGAGCGACGAAGCAATCTGTTGTTAATTTGCAAAATCTTCAAAGCTTTATTTTCCGTTTTAATTGGGATTGCTTCGCTTCATTTCATTTTGCTCGCAATGACAAAGTGTGCGTCTTTGCGAGTAGCGGAACGAAGTGGAGCGATGAAGCAATCTTTTCATAAAGACAAAACCAAGCATAAAGTGCAGAAAACTATTTTCGCAATAAAATAATTTTATGGCTTTTTTTGTGAATCATATAACTCTGAAATAGTATAAAATTTCATGTTGTTGTCTTTTACATATTTGCATATTTCAATGAGTGTGTGATATTCCGTTTCGTAATTATGAAGGGAATGTTCTACAGGTTTATGTGCATAAAAGATCACTATTTTGTTGTTTTTTTTAGCATAACTTAAAAGCGAAATAAAATAGGGAATACTAAAATGAGAATAATTATTGTCAATTCCTAAACCAAAAACAAGTCTCTTATTATTATAATAACAATTTTGACGAGTAGGATCAATAGCATTATAAGTTGTTCCTCTTATGATTGAAAATTTTGGAAGCAACATTTTGTCGGTTGATGTTTTTCTTGCACCATAAGGATATGCAAAAGATGTACAAGCCAGATTTTGATTTTTCATCAGATGCAGCAGAGAGTCAATTTCTTCTTTCAGATAAATTTCTTTTTTATTCTTCTTAAGAAATTCAGGAGCATTTAGATGATTTAGTCCGTGTGCACCAATCTCATGACCGTAACTTTGCAAATCTTTTAATTTTTGAATCTTTTCAGCCGACAATTGATTGAATTTTGTGACAAAAAATGTTGCTTTCCAATGGTAAGGTTTTAATAGACTATCAGCTTTGTACCATTCATCTATATAGCAATCATCAAAAGATAGTACTACACCGGATTGTAAAGGTGTATCCAGGTTAGTAATATTTTCACTTCTTATTTCGCTGAAAGAACTTGTTAGCAGAATGAAAATAAATAATAAGAATTTTGGCGTTTTCAAATTTGTATTTTTAATAAAATTACGGAAAATTAATTGTTTAAAATTATATAGTTAGTAATTATCTGTTTAAAATACTATATCTTATTAAAAAAATGTACTTTCCTTACATTTAATTTGTTCAGTAAAAATTGCTTCGCTTCATTTCATTTTGCTCGCAATGACAATATGTGCGTCTTTGCGAGGAGCGGAACGAAGTGGAGCGACGAAGAAATCTGCTGTTAATTTGCAAAAATTTTTAAATCTTTATTTCCCGTTTTAATTGGGATTGCTTCGCTTCATTTCATTTCACTCGCAATGACAAAGTGTACGTCTTTGCGAGGAGCGGAACGAAGTGGAGCGACGAAGCAATCTGCTGTTAATTTGCAAAATTCTCAAAGCTATATTTTTCGTTTTAATTGGGATTGCTTCGCTTCATTCCATTTCGCTCGCAATAACAAAGTGTACGTCTTTGCGAGGAGCGGAACGAAGTGGAGCGACGAAGCAATCTGCTGTTAATTTGCAAAATTCTCAAAGCTATATTTTTCGTTTTAATTGGGATTGCTTCGCTTCATTCCATTTCGTTCGCAATAACAAAGTGTACGTCTTTGCGAGGAGCGGAACGAAGTGGAGCGACGAAGCAATCTGCTGTTAATTTGCAAAATTCTCAAAGCTATATTTTTCGTTTTAATTGGGATTGCTTCGCTTCATTCCATTTCGCTCGCAATGACAAATTGTACGTCTTTGCGAGGAGCGGAACGAAGTGGAGCGACGAAGCAATCTGTTGTTAATTTGCAAAATTCTCAAAGCTATATTTTTCGTTTTAATTAGGATTGCTTCGCTTCATTTCATTTCACTCGCAATGACAAAGTGTGCGTCTTTGCGAGGAGCGGAACGAAGTGGAGCGACGAAGCAATCTTTTGTTGCAAAAATTTCCAAATCTGTATTTTTCTTTTTAGATTGGGATTGCTTCATTTCATTTCGCTCGCAATGACAAAGTGTACGTCTTTGCGAGGAGCGGAATGGTTAACTTTGAATGTCAAAAAATAACAATGAAGGAAAATTGTCCATCTTGTTACGTCATTCATCCATTTTATTGAGGTTGCATTTGCCACATCTTTGCAGTGTTAATAATGACAAACAATTTTAAATATTTAAACAAAATGACAACATTCAATGTTCCAACAAGAGAAGAAGTAACAGAAAACAATCAAGTAGTTTTTGACAACTTGAAAAAAGCATTAGGATTCGTTCCCAATTTGTATGCAACCATTGCTTATTCTAAAAATGGTTTAGAAAGATTTTTAGCGTATCAAAATGCTAAAACATCCTTATCAAACAAAGAAAAAGAAGCCGTGAATCTTATTGTAAGTCAGGTAAATAACTGTATTTATTGCCAAAGTGCACATTTGGTTTTGGGTAAAATGAATGGTTTTTCAGATGAGCAATTAGTTGAAATTCGTCACGGAAAATCCCAAAATGCTAAACTAAACTCTTTGATAAAATTAGCTGTAGATATTACTAAAAACAGAGGAAGAGCTACGGAAGAAAACGTTTCGGATTTCTTTGCACAAGGTTATACTAAAGAAAATTTGGTAGATTTAATCCTCCAAGTAAGTGATAAAACTGCGATGAATTACCTTCATAATTTAACCAAGGTTCCTGTAGATTTTCCTTTAGCTCCTGCTTTATAAATAGTAATTTAGTGGATTGATTGGAAAGTCAGTCCGCTTTAAAATTTTTTTAAAACCACAAAAGTCACAAAAGATTATTGTTTTTTTTAACAAAAAATAGCTAAAACAATTTTTTGTCTTTTGAAAGACTTTATTTTGAATCTTCTTTTGTGACTTTTGTGTTTTTATTTTTAAATAATATTATAATTCTAAAAAATGAACACTGAAGAAAAAAAATTTCCATTACCGCCATTTACATTAGAAACCGCTTTGCAAAAAGTACAATTGGCAGAAGATGCTTGGAACAGCCAAGATCCCGAAAGAATTTCAAAAGCATACACCATTGATACAGAATGACGAAACCGAACCGAATTTATCAACGGAAGAGAATAAGTGGTCGCTTTTCTGAAAAGAAAATGGCAAAAAGAAAAACATTACAAACTGAAAAAAGAATTGTGGGGTTTCAGAGAAAACCGAATGGCAGTTCGTTTTGAGTATGAATATCAGGACATAAACGGACAATGGTTTCGTGCGTATGGAAACGAAAACTGGGAGTTTGATGAAAATGGATTAATGCAAAAACGTTTTGCCAACATTAATGATTTGCCCATCAACGAATCTGAAAGAAAATTAAAATAATATCTTTGAAATGTTTAACGATATTGGTTATGAAAACAGAAAATTTTAGTTTTAAAAGCTATCAACCTCAAGATGAAGAAACTCTCAAGCAAATGATTTTTGGGCTTTATACAGAAGATAATAGCGATGGGTTTGAGGTACAAATGAATGAAGAAAATATAAATGCAACCATTAATCGGACAGCTACACATCCTGAACAGATAGAAATAAAAATTTTTAAAAATGAAGACCAAACCATCGGTTACGCATTACTTACCTTCTATTGGAGCAACGAATACGGCGGAATAGTCGCTATTATTGATGAATTATTTGTGATACCTAACTATCGCAGCAAAGGAGTTTCCTCAAAATTTGTGCAACAATTATCTCAAAATAAAACCTACAAAGTATTAGATTTGGAAGTATTTAAAGAAAATACCAAAGCGTATGAATTGTACAAACGATTAGGTTTTGAATTGATTGATAGAAACTTTATGAAAAAAATGCTATGACACAACAAAACGCATTCACATTAATTAATCCGCAAACGGGAAATTTGGCTTTTAAGGTGTTTTCATTTGAAAACAACGAACATTTCGATCATATCCAAAGGCTGAATTACTATTCGTTAATCTGGATAAAAAAAGGAAGTGGAAAAGTAAAAGCCGATTTTTCCGAGTATGATTTTTCCGAAAATTATTTGTTCTCTTTTGCGCCTTATCAACCTTTTATGATAAGCACCAATGAAGAATTAGAAGGCGTTGTTCTTAATTTCCATCCAGATTTTTTCTGCATTCATAAGCATCAACAAGAAGTTTCTTGTAACGGAGTTTTGTTTAATAATATTTACAATCCGCCTTTTGTTTTGGTGAATGAAAACTCACAAAGTACGTTCGAAATGCTTTTGGAACAGATGAAAAACGAAATGCAAAATCCTGCTTTGGCTCAGTACGAATTATTGATTTCTTATTTAAAAATATTTTTAATTACTGCTTCTCGTCTTAAAACCGAACAGCAACCTGAAGTAAAACAAACTGTTGCCGACCAAAAAGAGCCTTTTATTTTGCAAAACTTAAAGAATTATATCGAAATACATTTCAAAACCAAACATTCTGCGAGTGATTATGCAGACTTACTAAACATTACTCCAAAAGTTTTGGCAAAAATTACGAAAGCACATTTCAATAAGACTTTAACGGATCTTATCTCGGAAAGAATTGTTATTGAAGCCAAAAGAGAGCTTTATTTAACAAGCAAATCGGTAAAAGAAATCGCTTATGAATTAGGCTACGAAGACGAATACTATTTCTCTCGGTTTTTTAAAAATAATGCCGATGTTTCGCCTCAATTGTATCGTGAAACCGTAGGTTTTGCAAGGGCAGAAGTATAAAATATATCTAAGATTAAAGTATTAATTCTTAACAAAATCACCAAAAAGTTGTAATTTAGTTTATGTTTTTAATTTTACCAAATGGATATAAAATCGAATCTTAAATTATTTTTTGTAGTAATTGCAGCAGTTATTTTCACCTGTGCCTTTTGGATTTTACTTTTTTATAAACATGCAATGGTTGGCAAAATTATTTGGGATATTAATATGATTTTTATTTTGGTAATTAGTTTTTATTCTGTTGTAAAAAATACTTTTCCTGCAAGATATATTAATCTGGTAAAAATTTATTTAAGGATAATATTCCGGGTGTGGTTGATTATTTTCATTACTTTTTCTATGTACCAAGGTGAAAAAAGAATTGGGTTTTTGCTGT
The DNA here is from genome assembly GCF_057180505.1 of Chryseobacterium sp. HNCC26DJ241. NCBI lineage: Bacteria > Pseudomonadati > Bacteroidota > Flavobacteriia > Flavobacteriales > Weeksellaceae > Chryseobacterium > Chryseobacterium sp. HNCC26DJ241. Next base: position 15,749 of record NZ_JBXUGL010000044.1, read on the forward strand.
CATTATCTTTCATTTTTGGATATTTTGAGGGACTAATTGATATTGAAAGTTGGCTGCAAAAGGAAAAAAATATTGTCAGAATTCCTGCTTTTTATTCCACAAGCGTTATCTTAACCAGTATTCTTTTTATAAGCATAATTCATTTTTCCTGTGCTATTATTTTGTGGTTGTTTTTTAGGTATTATTGATTGTACATTAATTAAACTATAAAAATGAGTATTGTTTCGGTAGTTTTTTTAAAAATATACTTATATTTCATCGCAATTGTATCGTGAAATCATTGATTTTACAAGAACAGAAGCCAATTAATCCAAATTTTTAAGAAAATCTACTATAAAATACATTTAAAAAGATTATCAAAAACAATAAATAGTATCTTTGGATAAATCTCAGAGATATGTTTTCGAATCCGTATTTGGACATAGTTACACGTTCTATTGCAGTTTATTTTTTTATGATTCTTGCGATAAGATTATTCGGCAAAAATCAATTGTCTCAGTTGAATGCAGGAGATATTATTTTGCTTTTGCTGATCTCTAATGCAGTACAAAATGCAATGGTTGGGGAAAATACAAGTTTGGAAGGTGGTATATTAGCGGCTTTGGTTCTGTTTGTTGCCAATTTTGTACTCAAAAAAATCATGTTCAGAAATACGGTTGTAAAAGAATTTTTAGAAGATGATCCTGTTATTTTGATTCAGGATGGAAAAGTAATTAAAAAAAATCTTGAAAGGGTAGAAATCACATTAGACGAATTGGAAGAAGCAATAAGAGAACATGGAGTGGAAAAGGTAACGGATGTAAAACTTTCCGTAATGGAAGTAGATGGAAACATAAGTGTTATTTCCTTTGACAATGAAGGACAAACGCACTATTCCAGACATCGCAAAAAAAAGAATTTAAGACGTAAAATATAATACTATGAATTTTCAAATTCGGGAAATGCTTCCGGAAGACGGAGGCGCAGTTCTGGAAATATACAGACAAGGAATTGAAGGAGGCAATGCAACATTCGAAAAAGAAGTACCCAATTGGGAAACATGGAATGAAAATCATCTGAATGCAGGTCGGTTTGTACTGGTTGCAGAAAATGAAGAAATTTTGGGTTGGTGCGCTTTAAAACCTATCAGCAAAAGAGAATGTTATAGTGGTGTTGCAGAAACCAGCATCTATATTTCTAATAATTATCAGAATAAAGGTTTGGGTTCGGTTCTTCTAAAAAAATTGATTCTTGACAGTGAAGAGCATCAGTTCTGGACTTTGCAATCCGGCGTTTTTCCGGAAAATGCAGGTTCTGTTGCTTTGCTTCAAAAATTCGGATTCAGAATTGTAGGGACTCGTTCTAAGATTGCAAAACTGAACGGAATCTGGAGAGATGTGCTTCTTTTAGAAAGGAGAAGCTCGTTGATATAAATTTTAGGTTTCAACTTCTGAATGACCATGAAATAGCAATTTATACATTTAATCTTTGAATTTCTCTTGAGCCACGAAGTGGCGAATTAACAAAGGATAGGATACAATCTTATCATAAAAGAATAGAATGAATTCTACAAAATAAAAATGTTCGGCAATTT
>NZ_JBXUGL010000045.1:0-16116 GCF_057180505.1 Chryseobacterium sp. HNCC26DJ241
AAATTTTATTTATTCTGATTTTTAAGTCTTCGGCTTCGCTCAGACTGACATTGCTGAAAAATTAATATTAGATTTGTCGCACAAGGCGAAGCCAAAACATTCATTTTTTATAACCAATATTTTTAAAACAAATTTGAACAGACCTTAAAAAATAAAAAATTTTTAGGGTGATTCAGAAATCCATCATCCATTTATTGAGATCAATATCCGAAGGAATATTAAGCTGTTTTCTTAAACGGTTCTTTTTGATCTTCACTCCACTAATTGTCATGTGATGATAATGCGCAATTTCTTTGGTAGAGAAATTAAGCTTCAATAAGGCGCAAAATCTTAGCTGGCTTATTGTGAGGTCGGGATAAGTAGACGTTAGTTTTTCGTAAAATTCAGGATACACTTCTTTAAAACGAGTGAGAAATGCAGGATCATCACTTTTGGCAAGCTCTACCAAATCATCAAAGGTTTCATTTATCTTTTGCCCTAATTCTTTTATTTGGGTTTCTTTCTCTATTAAAATAGTTTCTTTTTGGAGTTTTTCTTGTTTTTCTTTATGATAATTTTTAAAGAATTTTACTGTGAAGTAAGCTATTACTATCAATAAAGCACCTATTGATGCTATAATAAAATAAAATTTTTCTTTAGATTCTGATTCTTTTTCAGCAATAATAAAAGTTGAAGCTGTATTGACAGCATCTTTTTCCATTTTACTTATACTATCATTAAGCTGAATGTATTTATTATTATAGAACTTAAAATTTTTGGAATCTCCTTTAATGTCATAAATATATGAGAGCTGTTCATAAATACCTTCCTTCAAGTAAGGGTCTTTATATTCTAAAGCTATTGAAAGTGCTTTGTTTGCATAATATAATGAGCTATCAATGTTATTCTTTTTTGAATGAATATACGAAATATTAAATAAATTGTATCCTTCATTTATTTTGTTTTTAATAGAAATAGAGAGCTGTAATCCTTTACGATTATAGTATAGTGCAGAATCCGTCTGGTTTAAATTTATGAAAGTATTTCCAAGATTATTATATGCATTTGACGTATTTTCTATCCTGTTTTTTTTATTTGATAATTTTTCATAGAACTTTACACACTTTTTTTGATAAAACAGTACAGAATCCAAGGGGCCATTCATTGTATTTATAATATCAGCTTTATTTTCTATCACCAGCCCCATCAAAAAGTAATAATTATTTCCTTTTTGCGTGGCTATTAACTTAAATGATTCATCAATTAAATTGTGCGCTTTTTCAGAAAAACCTAACTCAGTGTAGGCCAACGCTTGATGATTCATAGCAATAACTCTATCATAATCATCATTTTCCTCAATAGCCCTATCTTCTAATATTTCAGCATATTTTATGGTTTGCTTATAATCCCTAATTAATAAAAAGGATTGCGATATATTACCTAGTGCTTTGCGTTCGCCTTTTTTATAATTTATTTTAGTAGAAGCGTTGTATATCTTGAAAGCTAATTTTAATGCTTCCTTCTTATTTACAATATTATAAGGTAATTTGTTTAAACTATCTATTTGTTTTTCAGAATAATTTTGGGCATTTAAAGTAAAAAATGCATGTATCAAAAATAAAAATAGTAAAAAATTTTTCATCATCGCAAAGTTAATAATTTTTGCGATGATGTCTTTTTACAAGTTTGGTTTAATTAGCAAATTCAATAAAAGCAAAACCATCACATTTTCTGTAATGGTTTTTGTATTATTTGCTTTTATAGTTTCCTCCGTCAAAAGAAGAAGTTTTATGAATTGTGTTTCATAAAACTTCTTCCAATTTTCCTACCAATGATGCTTTGTCAGGATTTTACAGCCATTTTTCAGTTTTACTCCTCATATAAAAAAGTCGGAAGAAAAAATCTTCCGACTGTGGGTATCTTCTGTGATAGTCTTATGATAATTTTGGTTTATGATCTTAAAAACAAATTATTCCTTTATAATAGTTCTTGAATAAGATCTTCCGTTCTCAGGAATTACTTTTAAAATATAAACTCCTACAGGTTGCTTACTAATATCAATAGAGTTTTTGGTGTTTTTTACAGATTTTAAATTGTAAACCTCTCTGCTTGTATTTGCTGAATATATTACCAAAGTATAGTTTTCAACATTTTTATCTACCTCTACTGTAAATATACCTTTGTTAGGATTAGGAACAATAGTAATCACTTTTTCATCAGAAATTTCTGACTGAGGATTCTCTGTTGTTTCGGTTTGTGCTATTTTAGATGTTGAACAAGGTTTTTCAAATCTTATATTCACCCAATCTGCATGATCTCCCCAATTAAAATCTCCACCATCTTCAACAATCAATTCTATAAGTTGTTTTCCTACAATATCAATATCAAAAGGAACCGCAGCATCATTGATCCCTATTAAGCCTGATTGCCATAAAATAGTTCCATTTTGATCTTTAACAATAGCTTTGATTTTCATCGTTCCACAATTACAACCGTCTGCTGAATCATCTCGCCCAATAAGTCCTTTTAACCTTGTATATCCTTGTCCATTAATATTATATTTAATGTTTGAAATAGCATGTGTTCCTAAACCTTTAGTGTACTGTACTCCCTGAACTGTCAATAAATTACCATTTGCATTTTTGTCCTTCTGTAGAGTACCATATCCTTGTGAAGCAGATGCTGGTGTTAAATCTGATAAATATGTTGTACAATTTGTAGGAAGATTACAGGAACTGGAGGCTACGGCTGTTAAACATCCATTAAGGGTGTTTGTTCCTGAGCAGTTCTTAATTCTGGCTTGAAAATAGAAACATCTATTTACTGAAGGACATGTGTATACAAGTTCATTATTGCCAGTATTTGCTTCTCTCCAAACCGATTCGCCTTCCGGTAAAAACTCTGCTTTTTGTCCGTTCAATAAACCGGTTACTCTAACATAATAGGTATCTGTACCATTACACTTAATAGCTTTATTATAAGAAGTATCCCAATTGATACTATTATTACAAAGAGTAATTACATCAGAATACAAATATTTTTGAGGCACTATTTGTAAAGCCTGATTAGGATACTCCCAATACAGTCTTGCTGATGCACCGCCATAACCTTCTCTGAAACGATATTCTATATTATGTTTGCCACAGGTTAAATTAATACTTCCCTGTCTCCATTCATCACCATGTCCTCCCGGCCAATCATTAATGATTGTATTCCCATCAATAATAAGAACCGTAGCATCATCATTATAAGTTTTAAATGTATAAGTACCTGCAACAGGAGCTTCTATCTGACCTTCCCATTTTACAGAGAAATTTTCACTGTTGATACCGCCTCCGGGACTTCCTGCTCCCCATGCAAAATCTATGGTTGCATCTGTACGGATCATTGTCGGTGAGCCACTAAGTTGATCGTTGTTATAATAAGAACCTTTTAGCCCTGTCCCGTTTTGGGTAATTGTACATCCATTACAAGAGGTTCCGTTTCCACTTAAACTGCCATTAATTACAGTTGTACAATTTTTAATTCTCGCCTTAAAATTAATTTGATTAGAGGTGGAAGTGGTTTGATAAATAAGTTCATTATTTCCACTATTGGCATCTACCCAAGCTCCTTCTTCTGCTGAAAATTGAGCAGTTTGTCCACTTTGTAAACCGTTTACTCTCACATAAAAAGTTCTTACTCCGTTACAGGATGTAATATGATTATAAGCAGTGTCCCAAGTGATAGAATTGGAGCAGCCAGTAGTTGTTGTAACAGGCTTTTCTACTAAAATAGGATCAATCCAATCTACATAATCTGCTTCTAAATTATTGCCGGTTCCTGTATCAGCCGTTAGTTCAAGAGATTGTACCCCATCTACTCGAAGATCTTTTATCTCTATAATCCTATTATCATTATCCAATGGCCCATACACCAAATCATTATTATTATCCCTTTTAATATGTACATACGTATTGTTATTATCGCCTTGAGGAACTCCAATATCATCTCTTGCAATTTTAACTGAAAAAGTACTATACTTTCCTTGTAATTTATATCTTCTCCAAGAATAAGACTTCATTCCTACTCCATTAGCATAAGTAGTGGAGACTACTTGCATATTGCCTCCATTTGCATTTTTATTATCTTGAACCAGACCGTCTTGTCCATCTTTTGGAAAATTTTGGGTGATTGGTGTTACATTACAAGGAGGTGTATATGTATAATTATTAGCGGGTAGGATAGGGACTGCATTAACGAAAAAATTAGAATTCAGACTTTCTGCCCATTTCATAGCTACTTCTCCTTGCCCACTAGTATTAAAATGAATATCATCACTTCTATGACCACTCGTATATTGATCTGTATTAGGTCCAGCAAAGACTCTGATTAAACCACTTTGAATTATTTCATTTTGTGCATCTATGACACATGTATTTGTAGAACTTGGAGCTGTACATTTTATTCCGTCACCTTTATAATAAGATGCACGGGCAATGACCCACGATATATCGTGATTTGCTTCTAATCTGGTTTTTTTAATGAGATTTGATAAATAATTAAAGTAATCATTTTTTGTGGTGTTTAATAAGTAATCTGTTTCACCTTGATGCCATAAAATAGCCCTGAGTCCTACTTTATTTTTTACATTGGTTAAAACATGTTGTAAATTTCCATAAATACTACTTTTTTCTTCTAACCATTGCCCTATATAAGAACCTGAAAATGCCGCTTGGTAGAACGCAATTGGCACCTGTTCTTGCTCGACTAATAGTTCCCCAACTTTCCCCCAATACCAAACATAGGTATCATGCTGTCCTGCAGGAGCAATATTATTGGGCTCGTTATAATTTCGATAATTTTGATAATCTGTATCCGAACAAGTGGGGGAGCATACTTTACCAAAACTGAAAGTCTTTTTCTCATTAAAATACTTAATATATCCTTTATTGACATAAGGAGCAGATGGGGTTAAATTACTCCAAGAAGGTGCATTGCCTACATCTTTTATTCCACCTCCCGCTGCATTAGACTGTCCGGCTATTGCAAATACTTCTCCTACACCAAATGTTCGATATTGACGTAATATAACACCGTTAGAAAAATTAAAGACTAATTCCAATTTATACATACCCCCTTGTATTGGTATTTTAAAAGTATAATCTTTTCCATTAATTAGTGTTTGGGATATACTTAAATAACCATTTCCCGATAATATTACATTTCCATTTCGAGGATCTATATAACCTTGTTCTTCCGTTCCAGCCGTATTAATTTTTTTGAATCTTATATTAGCAGTATAAGTTGCAAACTTATAGTATCCTGAATAGTAAAATGAAACCATAGCATAATTGTCTGCTCCTCTACCTTTTCTTTGAAATATCAGTCCGTCTTCATTTGGGAAAGAGATCCGGTTCACTGGAGGAGTAATAGTGCTTTCTACGACATTAACTTGCCCGTACACACTTATTTCACCACACATCAGCAGAAAAATAAAAATTAAAAAATGTGTTGCTTTGTTCATATATAATTTTTTTGCGTTTTTTATAAATATAATATAGAAGCTGTCTTTTGACAGCTTCTATAACCTACATTATTTCTTAATAATATTCTCAGTCAACGTTTCCCCTCTTTCAGTAGTTACTCTTACAATATAAATACCTGTAGGTTGTGAACTGATATTTACAGATATATTTCCTCTGTTGTTGTTAGAAATAAAGACTTCTTTCTTTGTATTTACAGAGTAGATCGCCAAAGAATATTTCTCATTTTCTTTTACGTGTATCGTAAATATACCATTATTAGGATTTGGTGTAATGACCATGAACTTTTCAGTATAAACTTCCTGTTTTGGTTGTTTTTCTTTAGTTTCTGTCTGTATCACTCTTGCAGATGTAGAACAGCTTTTAAAAAGTTCTGCATTTACCCATCCTGCGCTATCACAATAATTATTCGCATTTTGATTAGTTTCCAATTCTAAAATAGTAGTTCCGGCTGGTAAACTGATGTCAAAATTCTGAGGCGCTCCATTCTGAAGTACATTGGCTTGCCAAAGAATAGTCCCATTTTGATTCTTAATGATTCCTTTTACTCCATCTCCACAAGTACCGGCATGTCCGAAAGTTCCTTTAAAACGAACATATCCTTGTCCATTAATATCAAATTTCATAGTTCCGGGTGCATGTGTTCCATATCCGGTATAAGGAGTGGAAGAACCACTTGGAGAGGTGGAACCATTTATTTTTAAAGGACCTCCATCACTTCCTTGGTTTCTGTACAGTATATTTCCATTGCAGCAACCCTGAGTAACATAAAAAGGAGTAAGATCAGTAAGGTTAGTACTGTTACATGTTTGATTTTGCTCAATGTTTACAGTAATCGGATTTACACCTGTAGCAGTGAATGTAACACTTCCATTTCTATTAGAAGTACTAGCTGTTACTGATATGCTTACTGTAGTATTCCCATTTCCACCAGAAGTAGGAGATATAGTAATCCAAGAATTCCCATTGTTGCTAGCTGTCCAATTACCTGACAAGTTAGCTGCTGAAACCGTTACAGTTTTAGTTCCTTGTGACAAACCATAGCTTAAAGACGTTGATGATACAGAAAATGAAGTTGGGTTACAATTGGTAGAAGTAAGGGTAGGATTAATCCAATCTATATAATCACTTGATACTCCATCACCACCTGTATCTGAAATCAACTCTAATGTTTGCTTTCCTGCAACATTTATTACCACATCTTGTTCCTTAAAGTTGTTGTTGAATGGACCGTAAACTGTACCCATTACTCCATCTAATTTTACATAAACATAGGCATTACCGGCAATTCCATTTCCTGCATCATCTCTTCCTATTTTTACTGTAAATGTATTGTATTGACCATTAAGTGCATATTTTCTTGTTTGGTAAGAACGCATCCCTATTCCTGTAGAATATACTGTTCCGTTTACCTTCATGCTTTGTCCTAAAGCATTTTTGTTGTTTTGTATAAAACCATCTCCTGCTTCACTTATTACAGGTCTAGTGAGTAAGCTACTGCTACATCCTGTTTGCTCAATATTTACAGTAATCGGATTTACACCTGCAGCAGTAAATGTAACACTTCCATTTCTATTAGAAGTACTAGCTGCTACTGATATGCTTACTGTGGTATTCCCATTTCCACCAGAAGTAGGAGATAAAGTGATCCAAGAATTCCCATTGTTGCTAGCTGTCCAATTACCTGACAAGTTAGCTGCTGAAACCGTTACAGTTTTAGTTTCTTGTGGCAAACCATAGCTTAAAGACGTTGATGATACAGAAAGTGAAGACCCTCCTACATTTAAGGTAATAGTAGAATAATTATTTTGCATATTAGGCAGTATTTGTCCCATTTTTTGAGGGCCTGCAGCTGGATTTTCCATACCTGTTTCTGTATCATAGTTTTTAGCATCCCTTACTTTAATAGTGTGTGTTCCAGCAGGTAGTAAAAGATAGTTTTTACCAAAAACATTATTATCTACTAATGCGTAGTAGTCTATCATGGATCCATTGATATAAGATTTTTCACCAGGTGTATTCATTTCATATACGCCACTTCCTCCTGTAAGATTGATTTTTACTTTATATAAGTTGCCTACCATACCTTGATTTTCTATGGAAGCAAGGGTAATAGGTGTGTAGTTACTATTTACTTTTTGAATAGTTTTACTGATTGATGGATGATTGGCACACTTATCAAACTGGTAGGTGAAAGTGGTAGTTCCTGACGGCAAACCTCTATAAAAAAAGTGATTAAAATTGTCATCAATTAGAAAAGGATAATTATCATTATAAGGCTCTTTATCACAAGCATTAGGGGTATTGATAATATTGTGTGCTTTGTTATTCGTATCATTATATATAGTAGTTCTATCAGTTATAACCACATCACTGGTAAAACTTGCAGGCATTTGTTTCCAATCAATATGAGTAAATAGATATTGGCCTTGGTTGTTTTTGAATCCAATCAGAAGATATTTTCCTAATGGAGTGACTCCATCTGCCTGTAATGTACTCATTCTTGTATTCCAAAAAGACTTATTACTATCATCAGTGGTATTCCAAGTATCTCCTCCGCCACTGTCTAATTGGTTTTTAATTGCTTGGTAATATGATATATTTGTCTCATCAATTGGAATTTTATTTGTACCATTTGCACAAAAGTCAGTACCATTACTATGTCTTACCGTAAACTTAACAGAAGAACTCCCGTTCATAAAAGCCTGAAGATCTGCACTGTTTTTATTGATCAAGACTTCACCATGCCATACTTGGCCAAAATGAAAGTAGCGCCCTCTAAATGTTGCAATATTGTTTTTTATTGTAATAGTATTACACTGAGAAAAGAAATTTGTATAGTTTAATAATAAAAGTATTATTGATATTAAAATTTTATTCTTCATTGTTCAAAAATTAATAGAATTTAATTAAAATTATTTAAGAATTATTTTTTTACACGAGATTGTTATTTTAAGGAGGTGCATTAGGCATAAGATTAACTTTAAGATACTCCTTACTAAGGTATAAAGCAGCACCTTATTTATATATCTCCAATTAGCGAACATTGCTTTTTAGTTTGTGAACAATGTGTTTTATTGAGTAAAGTATTTTTTCAATAAATGTGTGAAGTTTGTAGTAATTACAACAATATCTGTGAATTTTATCCCACAGATATTGCCTCAGTAACTTTAAAAATTACCCAGTATACTAAGCGCTAAAACCCAATACTGCTACATAAAATCTAAAATAAAACTTTTTTTGGATGAAGAAATGGGAATAGAGGTTCCGCAGGACAGTATTAAACTTCCACCCTGTGTCTTATCATACTTCATTATTTTATTTAGATTAATGATATGAGAACGGTGGCAACGCATGAAAAAATTACCGGGTAATTTCGTTTCTATTTCTTTTAATGTTTTTGAAACAAGTTTGGGTTTCTGGTTTGTAGTATAGATTCTTACATAATTGCTTTCTGCTTCTATCCTTATGATATCATTATAGTCAATAAATTCTACACCATCTTCATACGGAACAGAAAGTTTAGTATATGAAAATGTACTTGTTTGGGAATGACAAGAAATTTTATCGGAAACTCTTTGTATCGCATTTTTAAGCTCCTGAAAATCAATAGGTTTTACAAGATAATCTGATGCCTTTACCCGCAAAGCATCTATAGCATATTTTTCGTAAGCAGTTATAAAAATAAATTCAAAATTGATTTCGTCAAAAAAATTCAACAAATCAAACCCGGTTCCGGAAGGCATATTGATATCTAAAAATACAAGCTGTGGTTTGTGGCGCAAAATTTCCTTAACGCCTTCTAATATACCGGTAACGCTTTTAACAATTTGTACTTCTGGACAATAGGTTTTTAGTAGTATTTCCAGATTTTCTATTGCAGGTATTTCATCATCTATAATTAGTGCTTTTATCATAAATTTATCATTATTTGTGTTTTTGTTTTATTAATGGGATCGTAAACAATGCTACACTTCCTTTTATTGCATTGTTTTCTACATTATCCATTATACTGAATTTGTATTCTTTATGATGAAGCTCATTAAAAAGAGCTATTCTTTTCTTCGTAATATCTATTCCTTTTGATTTTTGGGTTTCGTAAAGTTTTGCTTTTTTATTTTCAAGAGATAATGAGTAACCAATACCATTATCTATAATTTTTATTTCCAGCATATCTTTTTGATCTGAAATTTGGATTTCCAGCAAGCCTTTATCTGAATCTTGTTTGTTTAATAATCCATGCCATATAGCATTTTCTACCAAAGGCTGTATGAGCATGGAGGGAAGAAAAACATTGTTGGTGAAAATAGAGCCACTTATCGAAATATTATAATCGAAACGATTGGAAAACCGTAACTGCTCCAATTCAATGTAAAGGCTAAGTGTTTCCAGTTCTTGTTCCAATGAGATATGCTGTTCAGCAGAATACTCAAAAATATTTCGTATCAGTCTTGAAAATCGTACTAAATAGATCTGTGCCTCTTCTCCTTGATGTTTTAATAGAAAATTATATATGGAATTTAGGGAGTTAAAAATAAAATGAGGCTTAATCTGGCTTGCTAAAGCAATCTGCATACTGCTATTAACTTCTTTTATTAATTTTTTTCTTCGCTTTTTTGCAGCATTAGAATAGTAATATATGGCATATATTGATCCGAAAATAATAAATATAATGAGCAAGATAAACCACCAACTTTTCCAGTAAGGAAGTATGATATTAAACTCTATTATTTTAGGAGAAGTCCAATTGCCATTACTATATTGGGCTGCAAATTCAAAAGTATATTCATTGGGTGAAAGATGGCTGTAGATTACATTTCTGTTGCGGGTATAATCCCACCTGTCTGATAGTCCCTTCATTCTATATTTATACAAAATATTTCCTGATTGTTTAAAATCTATGGCTTCAAACTCTATCCTTATAAGATTTTCATTGTAATTCAGTTTATATCTTCCTAAAATGAGAGTATCCTTGTCATTTATCCTTATATTCTTAACATAAAGAGGGATGCTTTTTGTTTTGTATTTTTCTAATTGATTAAGATTGATTTTATTTAATCCCCGTTCGGTTCCCAGATAAGCTATACTATCTTTTATGATAATCTGGCGGACTTGCTTAGAGGTAATACCTTCTGCCAGTGTAATTTTTTTTCCAATAACTATTGATCCCTTTTTTTTGTATGCTATATTTATACCTCCGTCTGTAGCAATCCATATTGTATCATTCACCTTGTACAAGCCATTAATGGTATTGCTTAATAGACCATTTTCTTCAGTATAAGTAATAATTTTATTCTTCTTTATAATTTTCAAGCCATTTCCGCGAGTTCCCAATAATGTATCTTTGTCTATAATTTCTATATCCTGGACTCTCGAATTGATTTCATTATTTTTAGGGTGAGCTACTATTGATTCTCCGTTATAAATGTACAGACCTGTAAGAGAGCCTATAAGAATATTCCCATTACTTAAACTAAATACAGAGTTTATTTTTAGTCCCAGATATTGATAAAGGGGCTCCCATTTATTATCCTTAAGTTGGAAAAAGCAGAACTGACTGGCAGCATATACCTTACCATTGAGACAGAAAACAGATCGCATTCTATCAAAATTTTGCTTACTTAGTAAGAAAGAATGATCAAAGTTGAATTGATAATAATAGGGTGTAATAAAGTTTGAATTTTCAAATAAAGAATTGCTTTCGCATGGTCTGTTGATGATATATATATCATTTTTTGTATCGTGTAAAACACCACACTCCGTATTATTATCAAAGCATACGGTATATATTTTGTTATTCAGATAAAATAATGTAGGAAAAGCATATTTAATGGGAGTTTGATTTTTCTCCAATATTTGTATTGCCTTATTTTTAATTTGAAATATACCATTATTACTTGTTGTAATCCAGATATTTTTATTTTTGTCTGCATATACTCCGCTTATTTGGTTTCCTTTAAGAAACTGATTTCTTCGGTTTCCCTCTTTGTCCAAAACAAGAACACCTATATTGGTAGATAACCATATTTCATTATCTATGCATAACACGTTATAAGATTCTATATTTTTACCTATTAATTTTTCTTTTACAGTGCCATTTTTTATGATATAAAGTTTTTCATAAGTGAAAATATATTTCGTATTCCCAATCCCAACATGAGCTATTTCTGAACTTTTCTCTATAGTCTTTCTTGGAAACTTAAGGTATCGGTTTGTAGAAATCGGGATATTGATGAAACGTCTGATAGTGTCATTTATATCAAAAAAAGAAATAAGATGCTCTTTATTATTAAAATAAATAAACTCTTGAGCGTTTGGTAAAGTGTGCTTATCGTATTTTTTTATTAAAGTTCCATTAGAGGATAGAATAAACCCTCCTAAATGAAATATCATTAAAATCCTGCCGTCTTTATCTACATCCAATCCTATAACAGATCTTCCGAATTTTTTTGATAACTCAATTACATTTTTATTCCCTTTAAAAGCATGAAATCTGCCTTTATCGTAATAGCATAAAGTATTGTTATATCCAGCCATCCAAACTCTTCCATAAGAATCTAAAGCCATTCTAAGAATTGTATTATCCGTCAAACCGTTATAAGTTGTAAAAGTTTCAAACTCATACCCGTTAAAACGTGCTACTCCCCTATCTGTACCAATCCAGATATACCCTTCGGAATCTTCCAAAGCACAATATGTTTCTGTACTGGGCAGCCCATGTTCAACATCATATTGAATAAAATTATATCCAAAATCCAATACATTTTGTGCATAAGATATATTTAGGTTAGATATAAGAAAGAGTAATGAATATAAAAACGGATAGAGACACTTCACTTTTTTCAATATGAACAAATCAATGTAAATATATTATAAAAAAGCGCAAAAAAAAATAAAAAATACCTTTTTTACGTTACAAAAACAAAAAAACTTTAACTATCACAATACTATGATTTTACAAAGACAAATAATTTATTTTTCATATAAAATCAACTAAAAAACAGCGGCTGAACTTTTGATAATTTTCTGATTTGGCAAAAAAGAGAAATCAGAAATAGCTTCTCATTTTTGTTTTTATATTTATTTTTGCTCTCGTGAAACATTTGGTCATCATTGGTCTTGTAATTCCTGAACCTGCTTCTACAGCAGCAGGTTATAGAATGATGCAGCTTATCCGTCTTTTTCAAGAATGGAATTATAAAATCACCTTTCTTACATCTTCTAACAATGTAGAATTTTCTGAAAAAATTTCATTTGAAAAAATTGAATTGAATGATAGCCGTTTTGACGAATTAATTCAAAAAATCAATCCCGACATTGTCCTTTTCGACCGCTATATCACTGAAGAACAATACGGATGGAGAGTTTCTGAGAACTGCCCGAATGCAATGAAAATTCTGGATACAGAAGATCTGCATTTTTTAAGAGAAGGACGCAGAAAAGCGTTTCTTGAAAAGAGACGTTTTGAAAATGATGATTTAATCAATGATACACTTAAAAGAGAAATGGCTTCTATTTTACGATGCGATTTGTCTTTAATTATTTCTGAATTTGAACATCAGCTTTTGATCGAAAATTTCAACATTAATCCTGAAATTCTTTTTTACATTCCATTTTTTACTGAAAATTTCTCCGAAAAAAATTCCGCTTTTGAACAAAGAAAAAATTTTGTCAGCATTGGAAATTTTCTTCACGAACCAAACTGGCAAACCGTTCTGAAACTAAAACAAATTTGGAAAAATATCCGAAAAAAACTTCCTGAAACGGAACTTCATATTTACGGAGCTTATGCCCGTGAAAAAGTCTATCAGCTGCATAATGAAAAGGAAGGTTTTATCATTAAAGGAAGAGCAGATTCTGTGGAAAAAATTTTTAATGAATATAAAGTTCTTCTTGCTCCCATTCCTTTTGGAGCCGGCCTGAAAGGAAAACTCTGGGAAAGCATGATATATGGAATTCCCAATATTACAAGTTCTGTCGGTTCTGAAGCAATGCACGGAAATTTATCTTGGAATGGTTTCATTGAAGATGATGACGAAAATTTCATTGAAAAATCGGTGGAATTGTATCAAGACAAAAACATTTGGAATAAAGCCCAAGAAAATGGCTACAAAATCCTTGAAAATATTTTCAAAAAGGAATTATATGCAAACCATTTTTATCAAAAAATAACTGAGATACAACAAAATCTCTTCTCGCACCGAAATCGTAATTTTCTCGGACAAATTCTTCAACATCATTCTTTAAATTCTACAAAGTATTTGAGCAGATGGATTGAGGAAAAAAATAAAAAAAGTAATTCAGATTAGAGATGTGATTTCAATAAATTTATTTTTCCAAAAGAAGGCTCATCCATTCTTCTCGTTGCTGCTTGTTTTTCAAAGTCAAATTATTTTCGGTGCAAACTTCCAAAATATCATCAACATCAAAAAAGCATAAACCTGAAAGCAATAATTGACCGCCATTATTCAAAACCGAAACATACGTCGGAATATCCGAAATCAAAATATTTCTATTGATATTCGCTAAAATAATATCAAAATTTTCTGAACCTAAGTTTTCCGCAGTTCCTTGAGAAATTTCCAATTCTACATCGTTTCTCTCCGCATTTTCTTTGGAATTTTCTACCGACCATTCGTCAATATCAATGGCTACCACTTTTTCTGCTCCTTTTTGTTTGGCAAAAATCGCCAAAACAGAAGTTCCGCAACCCATATCCAACACTTTTTTTCCTGAAAAATCCATTTCCAGCATTTGCTGAATCATAAGATGCGTCGTTGGATGATGTCCTGTTCCAAATGACATTTTCGGCTGAATGATAATTTCGTGAAGATCGAGATTGGATTCATGGAATTCTGCACGGATCAGAACTTTATCTGCCACATTTATCGGGCTGAAATTCTTTTCCCATTCTTCGTTCCAATTGATATTCGGCATTTGCTCGAAAGTATATTTGATGGCGACTTCCGAACTGTTCATTAAAGGAAGGTTTTTCAATTCTTTTTCATTGAAAAGATCTTCCTGAATGTATCCTAAAATTCCGTCGTGTTCTTCGGTAAAACTGTCAAAACCAATTTCGATGAGTTCTGCCATTAAGATTTCATTCCACGGTTGAAGCGGAGATATTTTGAAGTTGAATTCCAGATAATTTTGCATTCGTCAATTTTTTGCAAAAATAGTGAAAGTATCACGAATTTGCGTCCCGGATTGAACGGCATGTTTGAGCTCTTTTTGTAAGCGAAGGCTCAAAATGAAAGCGGTTGCACAAAAAAGCGAGTAGTGAAAGCCGGAAAAGACGCTCTAATTAAAGTGAGTTCGATGTAAAAAATATAAAAAAAAATATAAAAATAGCAGAAAAATTAGTATATTTAAGGTATTGAAAATCAAATATTTAACTAAAATTTCCGCTATGATTTCTGATGATAAAATTACAACTATTTTTTACATTGTTGATGAGTTTTTTAAAGAATTTGATAACATTCTCAAAGATTATGCTCTGAAAGATCCGAAAATTAAGATCCGAAACCGAAAATTTGCAATGTCAGAGAGCGAAGTAATGACTATTATGATATTGTTTCACTACGGCGCTTTCAAAAACCTGAAACATTTTTATCAAGGTTATGTTCAAAGATATATGAAGAAAGAGTTTCCTGTAACTGTTTCCTACAACAGATTTGTAGAACTCCAAAAGAAAGTGAATGTTCCGATGGCGGTTTTCGTAAAGATGATGTGTTTGGGAAAATGCACAGGCATATCTTTTATAGACTCTACACCCATTAGAGCCTGTCATATCAAAAGGGAAAAACAGCATAAAACATTCAAAAATATTGCTCAAAAAGGACAATGTTCTTTGGGTTGGTTTTATGGATTTAAGCTTCATTTAATCATCAATGACAAAGGCGAAATTTTAGATTTTATCCTAACAACAGGCAATGTAGACGATAGAGAACCGCTGAAAAGTATGGATTTGCACAAATGGATTTTTGGAAAACTTTTTGGGGATAAAGGTTATATCGGCAAGGATTTATTTGAACAACTTAAATAAATTCCCAAACCAATGAATACGAAAACTAACATCCGGACAATTTTTACAAACGGTTTCGTTTTGCAAAAGTCTTTTATTGCCAATGTTTTGTCATAATATTTTGAGTTTGAGGAAGCTCCACTTGGTATAATGTCAAAAAGGAGAATGTTTTCATCGTTTTGCAATATTAGTTTCCACCAAAAATTTTCCTTTATTTGTTTTTCAATCTCCGGAATGAGCAAAACTGCATTTACCTTATCTCCTGTCTGAATCTTTTGTGTGAAAAATATTTTGAAATTCATATCATCAGGATTGATTGTTGGCTGGGTATAAGTTCTGTAAGTAGTATTATCTTCATAGAAATGCAATAGAAAATCGTTTTTGGAAATTCTGGCTTTTGTGGTTACTTCCAGTCTTTTTTCAATACTTTTTATGGTGAAAGTTTTTATTTGAAAAGACTTTATGCTAAACAATTTTTCGCTGATATTATTTTCTATCGTCTTTTCAATAAAAGTAAAAGAGAGGCATCCCGCTATTAGGCTGGAAATTATAATGATATAAAATAGTTTTTTGTTAGGCAGCATATAT
>NZ_JBXUGL010000046.1:0-15806 GCF_057180505.1 Chryseobacterium sp. HNCC26DJ241
TTTAGAGAATTAGAGGAATTAAATTTATCATATAATGAATTCACTAAAATAGAAGGGTTAGAAGAATTAAAGCAATTGCAAAGATTATATTTAGATGAAAATCAACTTACCAAAATAGAAGGTTTAGAAGAGCTAAAGCAATTACAAGATTTAGATTTATCTCATAATCAACTTATCAAAATAGAAGGGTTAGAAGGATTAAAGCAATTGCAAGATTTAGATTTATCTCGTAATCAACTTATCAAAATAGAAGGTTTAGAAGAATTAAAGCAATTGCAATATTTACATTTATCTTCTAATCAGCTAACCAAAATAGAAGGTTTAGAAGAACTAAAGCAATTGCAATATTTAAACTTGTATGCTAATGAACTTACTAAAATAGAAGGTTTAGAATTTCTAAAAAATCATGAAAATATAAAAACTCTTTATATAGATAATAATCCTTTTGATAGTAAATATGCATTAGAATTAAGAAGCAATGAAAATCATTTAAACATTATTCTCAATGAGCTGGATAAGTTAGAAACAAAAAAAAGAAAGATAAAACTTCCTGTAAAAGTTATGCTTTTGGGTAATCATTCTTCGGGTAAATCTACTTTTTATACGTATTTCAGCAAAGGCAAAATAGAAAATAAAAATGACAGTACCCATCTGTTGCGTACTTATCATTATAAACCTTCAGGAGAAACCAACATGCCAAGTGCTGTTTTTTATGATTTCGGAGGGCAAGATTATTACCATGGTATTTATCAGGCATTTATTAATCTGGAAGCTGTGCATTTTATATTCTGGCATAAAGAAACGGATGATAACAGATATGGAAAGGATGGAAATAAGCATTCCATCATTAATTTTAATAAAGAATACTGGATAGGACAAATAGACTATGCTTTGCAGGAAGAAAAAAACAAAAAATTTGATTTCAGGCTTTCTTCTATCTATTCTGTGCAAACTTATGCGGATGAAGATCAGCAAGAATATACGCATTCTGAAAAAGTACAGCAATTGTTTTATATTTCTCTGAAAAAAGGCTATAAAAATACTGTGAATGATGCTCAACTGGCACTTTTAAAAGTGACATTGGAAAAGATCATAAGTGATAATAAGGAAGAGGAAAAAACGGTAGATGAAATAAAATTATATGAATATATCCTTGCTCAAAAAAGTCCTGAAAAGGTAGAAATAACAAGTTTGCTAAAGCATTATAATAAAACTAAAAAAGAAATGCACCTGCTAAAAGGGGAGCTACAAACGCTTTCTGCCAAAGGATTGGTACTGTACTACGATATACCTGAACTAAGCGACCATGTATGGCTGAATCCTCAAGCAACAATAGAGTTGGTGCATGATAAAATTCTAAGCAAAGATGCTATAAGTGATGGTAAAATAAATAAGGAAAAATTTGAAGAAATCTGTGCTAAGGAGGGAATAGATAACGAATTGATCCTCATGCTGAAACATAATAAGGTTCTTTTTCTGGATGAGAATTGTGAAGAAGCTACCTATATTATCCCAAATTATCTACCATTATTGGACGAGGAGGATAAAGACTATTTTATGTTTCTCGACTTTCAGAAAACAAACTTCGTACTGAAATTTTTGCATTTTATTCCGTTAGGGTTTATCAATAAACTTATCTGCTTCTATGGAAAGAATCCTGATAAGAAGATATATAAAAGGAATTATTTGGCTTTTACAATAGACAAAAAAGCAAAAGTGAGCATACATCTGGATTTTCCGAAGCTGGAAATAAAAGTGAGTATCTCGTCCATAGATAAGGAAGTATCTATAAAAGATATGGAAAAGCAAATATTTGAAGATCTCATCCGTATGTACTGGAATAGGGAAGATCAAAGACCTTTGCATGAATACTTTGATGAAAATCAGAAAGAACATACGGAAGAAAATCCTATATATTATAAACGTTTAATGACAGAAGAAAAGAAAATTCCGGATAAATTTTGGTTTGATTATCATCCGGAAGATCTATATATAAGCATAGATAATGAGAATTTTGTCCACTACAAAACGCTTGAAGATCCGGAAAAAACAGTAGCAACTATTGCTTCTTATAAGAAAGAGAATTTGGAAAACAGAGATTTTTCTAATCCGAAATCAATAGGTACACAAGCCTTTAAAAACATAAGCAACAATAAAAATATTAAAAACATGAAGAAAATATTTATTTCTTATAGTAACGAAGATCATTTCTTTAAAAAAGAGCTTGAAAAGCATCTGTCTCCTTTATCTAAAATGCTAATTGCTACCTATTGGAGTTGTGAAGATATGACACCCGATAAATGGCATGAACAAATCCAAAAACAATTAGAGGAATCTGATATTGTCTTGTTTATGCTTTCTATTAATTTTGTTAATTCTCCATATATCGTAAAAGAAGAGGTACATAAGACTCTTAATTCTATGAAGGATAATCCTAATAAAAAGATAATGTTTGTTCTTGCACGTGACTTCTCTTGGAGAGAATACGATCAGCTATTTCAGCTTACCGGATTAGATAAAAAAATAAAAGAAACATATGATGATGACCAAACAGCTATTACTTTAGCAACAATACCTGATTATCAATTTATCCCTTATGTAATAGAAAATGAGGGGAATCCTAATGAAAAAAGATATATAAAAGCTATAGAAGAATGGAATCCCTTGTATAATAAAGCCTATATGGAAGTAATAAAACAATTGAAAAAAATACTATAATCAAAGCAAAAACGCCTGATAAATTTTAAAATAATATCGGGCGTTTTTGTTATTTTTTGTAGGTGTTTTCTTAATTGGAATAGCCTATCAATTCTTTTTTTTGGGAATTATAGATATGATATTCTAAATATTTAAAAGAATCCCGTGGAATAATGGTAACCCATTTTTTGTATTTTATGAACCATTTCATCTGGATGCTGTTGATTCCTTTTGTGAGATAAGCCTCTACAAAAGGATGTACATGAAGATAAAGTTTGCCTTTTTCTTTCTGCATAATGGTTCGGATGGTTTCGCCCATTCTTTCTACAATTACGATCGGAGCTACAATTTCTCCACCTTTATTAGGATTTTCTTCCTGAGTTTCAATCTGCTTTTCTGAACGTACTCGTTGTCTTGTAATTTGTATAAGCCCGAATTTACTCGGAGGAAGAATTTTGTGTTTTGCTTTGTCGCGCTTCATTTCATCTTTCAGATGTTCATACAAAATTCTGCGGTGTTCGGAATTGGGCATATCAATAAAATCGACAACGATAATCCCGCCCATATCTCGAAGGCGCAACTGTCTTGCAATTTCTGTAGCAGCTTGTTTATTTACATTTAATGCATGTTCTTTATTGGTTGCTGCCGAAGAAATATTCGGCCCGGAATTCACATCCACTACATGAAGGGCTTCCGTATGTTCAATAACGAGATAAGCACCTTTAGAACTTGGGATGTTTACAAATTTTCCAAAGCTCTGTTTCAGTTGTTTTTCTACATTGTAATATTCTAGAAGCGGAATATGGGAATCGTAAAGCTGAACAATATTTTTACGCTCCGGAGCAATGATTTCCAGATAGTCTTTCATTTCGTTCACCATCTGTTCATCATCGCAAATAATGCTCACAAAATCCTGATTGAAGTTGTCCCGCAAAATGGCAGATGCTTTATCTTCTTCGCTTAGAACCTTACTCGGAATTTTGTTTTTCTGAATATTTTTGAATGTGCTTTCCCATTTCTGAATAAGAGAATTCATGTCATTATGAAGTTCTGCTACTTTCTTTCCTTCTGCTACAGTTCTGATAATTACACCAAAACCTTCAGGTTTGATACTTTCAATAAGGGTTCGTAGACGTTCCTTTTCTTCAGGAGTTTTTATTTTTTTTGAAATGGAAACTTTGTTGTCAAAAGGGATTAAAACCAAAAAACGCCCTGTTAAAGAAAGTTGGGTGGAAATTCTTGGCCCTTTTGTAGAAATGGGTTCTTTCGTGATTTGAATAAGGACTACATCATCCTTAGCAAGAACTTTGTCTATAGTTCCATGCTTGTCAATTTCTTTCTGGATGTCAAAATTTTTGAGACCGGAAGTATTCTGTTTTTTGGAAAAGGTATCTTTAACAAATTTTTTATAGCTCAGAAAATCGGGACCAAGATCCTGATAATGTAGAAATGCATCTTTTTCGTAGCCAATATTTACAAAAGCCGAATTAAGATTGGGAGCCAGTTTCTTTACTTTTCCCAAAAATAGATCACCTACTATGAAGTCTTTTTTATCTTCTTCTTCATGAAGTTCAAAGAGTCTTCCGTCTTCGAGCAGCGCTATTTTGGTACGCTCATCTTCATAAGAAACTATCAGTTCTTTCTTCATTGCTCATTCATTTATAGGTTAATATACATTTTGGAAATTCAAATTTAAAAGTGAAAATACCAAAAACAAAAATATAGCTAATGAAATTATGGAAAATTCATCAACTATATTCTATATGATTTTTAGAAAAAAATTATTTTTTCTTATGTCTGTTCGCTCTTCTTCTTTTCTTTCTTTTGTGTGTCGCTACCTTGTGTCTTTTTCTTTTCTTTCCGCTTGGCATAATTTATAATTTTTTTACTTGTTAATATTCAGTTTAGTTTATTTTTACTTTACTACTACCTTAGTTTTTACTTTTTCAACAAATGATTTTGAAGGCTTGAAAGCCGGAATGTTGTGAGCCGGGATTTCAATAGCAGTGTTTTTAGAAATATTTCTTCCGGTTTTAGCTGCTCTGGTTTTGATGATGAAAGAACCGAAACCTCTTAAATAAACATTATCCCCATTATACATTGATGTTCTTATCTCCTGCATGAAAGCTTCAATCACTTTTTGAGTTTCATTTTTTTCGGTTCCCAATTTGTTTGAAATTGTGTTTACCAATTCTGCCTTTGTCATTTCCTATATAATTTATTTATAATTTTTTGGTGTGCAAATTTAGGTAAAAAAATTGAAAATAAGCAAATTAGTAAAACATTTTTTGATTCTACTGTTTCGATATAATAGATAAAAAAAATAATAATCAGAATATTTTATACTCATATATTTAGTAATTTTGTCATTATTTTATAAACAGTTATAATGAAAAAAGGTGTACTTTTTCTTTTTGGGGCTGGTCTTCCTATCTTTATATCGGGACAGAATACTGAAAAACTTATTCAAGAATTTGGTAAGCAAAATCAACAGAATCAGCAAAAATTTGAGCAAATACTCATTCGTAATAATGCAAAAATGACCTCTGAAGCGGTTGCCGATGAAAAAAGCAGATTAGCCGGTTTTGCAGGAGGAATTCCTTTGTTTTGGGAAACTGAAGATGCAAGAGCCAATAGAAGTGCGAATGTTGTGGCATTGCAGGATGGAAGTTTACAAGGTCTTAATAATACTCCTATTCAAGGTAATGGAATTAATATTCTTGTAATGGATACAGGTAGGATTTTTGAAAAGCATAATGAATTTGGAGCAGTGGGAGGAGTTGTAACGACACCCCGCATTTTTGATAAAGAAAATGGCGCTGTTGCATATTCAACTCATTCTACTAATGTAGGGGGAATTCTTGGAGCAATAGGAATCGGAAATTCTGCAACTTACGGAACTTCTGCTGCAAAGGGAGTTTTAACAAAATTGAATATGGATAACTATTCTTTTCGTACTACCGCATTAGGAAATAATTATCAAAAATTAGCAGCAGCCACAACTGCCAATGTTTCCAACCATTCTTATGGAATTAATTTGGGATGGTATTACAGCTCAACTATTTCTACTACATTTCACACGGTCGGATGGTACTGGATTGGAAATTATGAACTTAATTCTCAGGATACTTATTCTGGTAGCTATAATACCGAAGATGCAAATTTTGATAAGATTGTATATGATAATCCCAATCAAATCGTTGTGAAATCTGCCGGTAATTATTATGGAATGGTACCTAATGCTGCAGATGCAAAATTTAAATGGAGCAGTGCACAAAGCAAATATGTTCCTTTTGATAGTGCAGATGTTTTACCAGCAGCAAACTGTAGTCAGGGATATTACTGTATGGGTTGGGGATCTCTTGCAAAAAATATTATTGTAGTTGGTGCTACTAATCAGCTTACTACTCCAAACAATATTTACACTACTTCTACCGATGTTGTAAAAGGTTCAATTAGCAGTGCCGGTCCGAGAAGAGACGGAGCTGTAAAGCCTGACCTTTCTGCTGTAGGTACTAATCATTATCTAGCTAATTATACCAATAGTACTACCTACAATTCCTATGCTACAGGAAACGGTACTTCTTATGCAGCACCAATTGTTTCCGGTATAGCTGGAGCGGTAACAGAAGTGAACAGAAATCTTACAGGAAATTCTACATTCACTTACAAAGCTGATGAAATGAAGGCTCTGCTTACACATACTGCTAATGAAGCCGGAAATCCGGGTCCTGATGTTTGGTTTGGTTGGGGATTTGTAGATGCTACTAAAGCAGCAAAATTGGTAATAGACAAAAAATCGAATTTGGCTATTTTTGAAAGAAATCCTCTTGTTTCCGGAACCGTGTATACAAAAGAAGTAAAAGCAAAAGATGCTACTCCTCTGAAAGCTACAATTTCTTGGGTGGATCCTGCTGGAGTTCCTTTCACTACAGATAATGATTTGCAGAATAATCATTCATCAAAGATTATTAATGATCTTGATTTAAGAATTATTGATACTTCGGATAATACCATTTATTATCCTTGGAAACTGGATGTTTCCAATCCAATGGCAAATGCAACAAAGGGAGATAATCTTGTAGATAATGTAGAACAAGTTATTATTGATGCACCAATTGCAGGAAGAACATACCGAATAGAAGTTTCCAATAAAGGGACATTAGTGGATAATAACGGAAGTCCTGCTAATCAATCTTATGCACTTATTGTAACAGGATATGACGAAGGTTCTTTTGCAGCCTCAGATACTGCAATAAAATCAATTTCTGTATATCCGACTAAAACAAAAGATATTGTGAATGTTCTGATTCCTGAAGGAGCAAAAACTATTTCAGTATATGATATGTCCGGAAAACAAGTGCTTTCCGTAGTTGCAAAATCTTATCAAACTGTAGACATGAGTAAACTTCCAAATGGTGTTTATATCTTTAACATTACTACAGAAAAAGGAAAAATTTCTAAAAAAATTATTAAGGAATAATTTAATAAAATATTGAATTTAAGCTGCTTTCGGGCAGCTTTTTTTATTTTTCAAAGAATTAGTATATTGGTAGCTATGGAAAAAACCGTAATTCATACTATTTCTCAGGACATTCTTCTTAAAGCCTTTCATCAGATGATGCTTGCCAAAGCGATGGCCGATATTTACGAAGAAAACAGGAGTATTACCAAATATGTTCACAGTACTTCCAGAGGTCATGAAGCAATTCAGTTGGCTACTGCATATCATTTGAAAAAAGAAGACTGGGTTTCTCCCTATTATCGTGATGAAAGTATGCTTTTAGGGATTGGTTATGAACCGTATGAACTGATGTTGCAGCTTTTAGCCAAAAAAAATGATCCGTTTTCCGGAGGGAGATCTTATTATTCCCATCCTTCCAGTTTAGATGAAAATAAGCCGAAAATGATTCATCAAAGTTCTGCAACAGGAATGCAGGCAATTCCAACCACCGGAGTTGCACAAGGAATAAAATATATTCAGGAATTTAATCTCAAAAATTTCCAAGAAAATCCTGTTGTTCTTTGTAGTTTAGGCGATAATTCCGTTACGGAAGGAGAAGTGAGCGAAGCGCTTCAGTTTGCAGCTTTGCATCAACTTCCGATTATTTTTTTGGTTCAGGATAATGAATGGGGAATTTCGGTAACCAAGCAAGAAGCCAGAACTTCGGATGCGTATGATTTTGCTGCCGGTTTTGTTGGTTTGAGCAGAATGCGATTGGATGGAACCGATTTTATCGAAAGTTTTGAAGCCATGAAAAAGGCTTTCGATTTTGTCCGAAATGAAAGAAAACCAATTTTAGTTTGTGCAAAAACGGTTTTGATTGGTCATCATACTTCCGGAGTGAGAAGAGAATTTTACAGAGATGAAGAAGATTTGGAAAAACACCGAGCAAAAGATCCTGGAATTATTTTACGAAATTATCTTCTTGAGGAAGGTTTGGATGAAGAAATTTTAAAACAAACCACAAAAAGAGCAAGACTCGAAGCTGAAGAAGCATTTGAAAGAGCTAAAAATGCAGAAGAACCGTCTATTGATGAAGTTTCCGAACATGTTTTTGCTCCGACTCCAATTACTGAAGAAACCGGAACCCGAGTTCCCGAAAATACAAAAGAAAAAGTGATAATGGTAGATGCAGCCATTCATGCTATTCAAGAGTTGATGTATAAACATCCGGAAGCTGTTTTGTATGGTCAGGATGTTGGTGAAAGAATTGGCGGAGTTTTTCGGGAAACAGTAACATTAGGAAAAAAATTTGGAAATAAAAGGGTTTTCAATACGGCCATTCAAGAAGCGTATATTATTGGTTCTACGATTGGAATGAGTGCGGTTGGTTTAAAACCAATTGTGGAAGTTCAGTTTGCTGATTATATTTTTCCGGGAATCAATCAATTGGTAACAGAAATTTCAAAATCCTGTTATTTATCAAACGGAAAATTTCCGGTAAGCAATATTATCCGTGTTCCGATTGGTGCTTATGGAGGAGGTGGTCCATATCACAGTGGAAGCGTGGAAACTTTTCTCAATGCAATTAAAGGAATTAAAATTGCCTATCCAAGTAATGCTGCCGATTTTAAAGGATTATTAAAAGCTGCATATTATGATCCGAATCCGTGTATTATGTTGGAACATAAAGGTTTGTACTGGAGTAAAGTTCCGGGAACGGAAGATGCTAAAACCATTGAACCTGCGGAAGATTATATACTTCCATTCGGGAAAGCAAATATTGTAGAAAATGCCTCTTCCGAAGAAACCGAAAGGGGAAGATCAATGGTAATCATCACATATGGAATGGGCGTTTACTGGGCAAAAGAAGCTGCGAAAAATTTTGGAAATAGAGTAGAGGTGGTGGATTTGCGTACATTGTTCCCTTTAGATGAAGAATTGATTTTTGAACGGGTGAAACTTCATGGGAAATGCTTGGTTCTTACAGAGGAACAAATTCAGAATTCTTTTGCAGAAGCATTGGCTCATCGCATTTCAAAAAATTGTTTCAAATTTCTGGATGCTCCGGTGGAAGCGATGGGATCACTGAATTTGCCGGCTGTTCCCATCAATATCGAATTGGAAAAACAAATGCTTCCAACTCCGGAAAAAGTGATGCGGAAAATAGAAGAAATTCTTTCTTTTTAATCGGAAATTCTTTTTCCTAAAATTACAAGATCTCTTTCAATCCCATCCAAAATTGCAACTTTTGGAAGATTTCCCCATTTTTCAAAATCAAAACATTCAAAAAGTTTGATGCTTGGAAGGTTGTGTCCGAAAATAAAAGCCAGCAAATTTTTAATTTGAAATTTTGGTGCGTTTTCAATAGCGTATTTCAGGATTTCTTTTCCAAAACCTTTTCCACGAAATTTTTCATTTAGATAGATGCTGATTTCCGCTGTTCCGTTATAAGCAGGTCTTCCATAAAAATCGGTAAAACTTACCCAACCTACGATTTCATTTTCAGAATTTTCTACCATCCAAAGCGGGCGGTTTTCTTTGTGCTGATGAAACCATCCGATCCTGCTTTCTACAGAAATGGACTCCAGATCGGCAGTTACCATTCTTGTTTCAATGATGGAATTGTAGATTTCTACAATTTTTGGTAGATCATTGATTGTGGCCATTCGATAAGTCAGTGTAAGGTTTAGCATACATTAAAGATAAATTATTTTAAACCTTTTTTGATTTTTTCTTTGTTCATCATTTTATATTTCCAGAAAATTAATATATCGCTGTACTGAAATATTATATCAACAATAGTTTTTTAGTTTGTATCTAAGCAGAAGATTCAACGTTTAATACAAAAGTTTAATATTGAATCTTTCACAAGTATTTCAGCCACCGAATTATCAAGTTGTTTTTATCATTCAATCATAAAATTTACAAACATATCTATCATTACACCCACAAAAGAAATGCTTACTCCAAATAGAAAATAATTTAATGTTTTTTGATAATATTCTTCGGCTTTTTCTTTGGGATATTTCATTTTTAAAACTCTACTTAATACTGTTATTAAACAAATAATCCCTGTCAGAATGCAAAACCCAATAATGTATGCTATTGTATCACTTAAAGTACTATCTGTTTTTACGAATGTTGATGCAAAGTTTAATACGAAACCTAAAATAATTCCTGTTGCCGTAACTAATGGCTGTCGGTATGATTGTATTTTGTCTTCCATTTTTTTTAAATCAAATCTATTATTTTATCTGCTTCTCTAATTCCACTCAAATATGCTCCATGAGCTGTAGAAAAATGGTCTGCTTCTGTATGTTCTCCTGCAAAAAATAATTTGTCGTCTACTTCTTCTGCCAAGTCGTCGAAATGTTGCATTTCTGTACCAACAGCGGTATAAGAATAAGCACCAAAGGAATTTTCATTAGTATGCCATTTTGTTCTTAACATATTTGTGGGATTAGGAATACTGTTTCCGTAAATGTCTCTTAAATGTAACATTATTTCATTTATAATTTGACTATCGGTCATCGTTTCGGTTTGGCGTCCATAATCTGCATATGCAAAAGTCATTAACGCATTTACATCTGGGTGAAATTTCTTAACATTTACAAAATAATTAAATTTGTCTCTAATTTCTGGTGTGTAGGAAATGTATTGCACATCATCCCAAAAAGCAGAATCCCAAGTTAATAAAAATTTATTTACACAGTTCATTCCCACTTTTTGTATAGCATTTTGTTTGGCTGTTGGCAGATTTGGAACAAACTGAATATTACCGGACTTCAATACACCCAAAGGAACTGTTACAAGTACATAATCAGCTTCTGTTACAGTTCCGTTATGTGTAACTTTTGCTTTTGCGCTTGTATAATCAATTTTTGAAACTCTTTGATTCAGTTGAATATTTAAACCATTTGCTAAATAATTTGCAATTGTGTCATAACCGTTAGTTGCAATTTTTTCTGCACCACCAAATTCTTCTCCTTCATTGTAAAGTAAGGAAGACAGATTGTTTAAATCTCCCGTGTCAAAAGTAACATACGTTGAAAGTAAAAATTTCCAAAGACGGTCACTTGCATTTATCGGATATAATGAATTAAAAACTGTTTCGAAACTTTGTGTTTTATTCCCACTATTCATCATTGAGCCAAGAATTGTATATAATTCATCTTCTGCACTGTCATAGCTTGCAGCACTTCTTAAAATTCCGCCAATATCATAAGATTTTCTACTTTCGTCGATGGTTTCAAAGGTATTCATTCCTGCTTGTTGAGCCAAAGTTGTTATAGGATTTCCATTAATTCCGTGTATCCAGCTTGCACCTTCATCAAATCCTATACCTAAGGTTCTGTTGGTTCTTAATCGTCCACCAACTTTGTTTTGCGCTTCTAAAACGATTACATTAAATCCTTTTTCTTTAAGTTTTTTTGCTGCTGCTAATCCTGAAATTCCTGCACCTACGACAATAACAGTTTTTTCGGTAGGATTTTCATCATCTTTATTACAAGAATTTGCTAAGATTGTTGGTGTTAAAAGAAAAATAGGTAACCCTGTTAGAGCTTTTTTTATAAATTTTCTTCTTTGCATATTATTGTCGTTTGTTTATATTATGGTCTGTTGTTCAATATGATATCCTGTGAAATGGTTATAATTTAATAGAATTTTTATTTTCGCTTTGGCTTCATAATTCTTCTCAATATTCTTACCCAAAAACTCCAATCACTATTTTTTTTATCTTTTGAAAATGCTATGCAAAAGTTCAGTTTTATGAGGGTTCAATTCTTTTATGTCAAATCTTCTATAAATACCTTGTAAACATCCATTGTTTCATTTTTGTTTTCGTCCAAACTGCCTGTCCAATCATTCACTGTTATATAATCTACTTCTTCATCAAAAAAGAATTGTAAATAGCGGTTGTCTTTTTTATTTATCCAAGTCCCATCGAATATTTTTTTTAAATGTTGTATTTCGATCTTTGTTTGTCCATTTACATTGGTATGAATAAAAAAAATAATGACAAGAAATAGAAGAATTCCTTTTTTCATCTTTTGTCTTTGTTTATTTTTTTAAGCGAACTAAATTACAAGAAAAATGTGAGCTGGAAATAATAATTTGCCAATTCTTATGAATGATTCAGGATTTTGTGTTTGGGAAAGAAGTTTGAATATGGTTGGTGAAAAACTATTGTTTTAAAAAAAAACCTCATTATTTAATAGTTTTTTTCCATTTTGCGATTGAGGTTTTGCTGAGTTTAAAATGTCTTGCAAGTTCGGAGTTGTTCAACTGATGCTTTTGCTGATAATTTAAAAACTGAAGAATAGTTTCTATTTATTTTTTCGAATAAGTTTAAAAATAAAACAATAATAATTGATTGACAATTAATATTGCAATTTACCTCTCTTTTGCATGAATGTACTTTTATGGAAGTGAATAAGAATTTAATAAAAATCAATTCATTGATCTCTTAATAGTATTTTACTCTGTTTTGGATTTCCCCAATGAAAATTTTTCAATGTATTCAATATCAATTCTGTATAATGACAAAACTTCAATTTTAGTCATCCTAATTAATATTGTTTTATTGATTTTTTTAGAATGTTGTTCAATAGTTTATGTGTTTATGATGACGGTTTGTTGTTGTTTTACCACACGTAAATTTTGGAAAACATATTCGAACCCGACCCTACAAACATTGTGTTTATTTTATCTGTAAGGTTTTCTTTATTCACTTTGAATTTATATATATGCTCACCTTTCGGAAGCACCACTTCACAATTCCAAACACCGTTTTCCTTTTTCATTTTAATGGCGTTCTTTGTCCATTGCGTAAATTCCCCCATTAGCAAAACTTCTTCTGCTTCTTCGAAGTCATTTAGTTTGAAAATTACTTTTTGATTGTCTTGCTTACCCCAAAGTGTAGCCAGATAATCATCAGGTTTTTGTTCAAATGCTTTAGAGAAATTTTTAGCGCTTTCGCTCAGATTGTTGTCTTTTCGATATGCAACGCCCAGCCAAGTATAAGCCTCTGTTTTATCGGTATCAAATTCTTTTAGTCTTTCTAACAATGCTATTGCCTCCTTTGTTTTCCCATTGTCTATCCATTTGATGCATAAATCTAAAACTGAATTGTTCCTGAAATTGTATTGGTTAAAAGAAGTTTTTCGTAATTCTTTATACATTGCTATGGCTTCATTAATTCCATTGCTTTCAAATTTCTTTTCTATCAGGTTAGAGATGTCTTTTGGAAAGTAGTCAGCTAAGTCTTTATGGTACTTTCCATTCTTTAATTCCTCTTTGAGATTTATAATTCTTTCAGTTTCAAAATCATTCTTATAATACAAGTGTATAATAGCATTCTTTAAATCTACCGCCATTGAAAAATGAGTAATTAAAGTTTGTGGTGATTTTTGTGAAGATTTTTGAAGAATATTTTTAATATCGTTTAATTGAAAACTCTTCGTTGTGTTTAAATAATGGGTGGCAGCATCTCGCCTGTAACAGGCTTCTTTATGCCCGTTATTGATGCAATAGTTTGTCAAGGCAAAATTGTTGCCCGTTTTCCTAATGATATAACCTCCGTGTACAGTTGCATAATCACCAGTTGCGTCAGCAAGATAGAGTTGCGCCGCTTTAAGTTTTATCAGATTGTATTTGTTTATGTATTGAATCGCTTCATTAACAGATTTGCAACTTCTCAATAAGTCGTGAACTAATTCTTTTTTTCTGTTCTTTTTGTTTGGGTCATTTGATATTGGCGCTTCATCTATTGCAGTATAGTCCATAAAAAGTCCATACTCATTGAGTCCACCTTGTGGATTTTTAAACATAAGTCCGTAAAAAAGTTTACCCATCGATAATTCTGTCCAAATCATATAACCAAAATTGTCCTTTTTCGCGGGGTAATACCACATTCTGTATTTGGTAGAAAAATCTTCATCTTCATTGTTTCCAATCCACACATTTTTACCATCGTTAGCCATAAAAATGGTACAGGCATTCACAAAAATAGTATTTGTCAAAATAATACAAATAAGACTGCACTTCAATGTTTTTTTTAATTTCAGCATCATTTAATTTTTTGGAAGAATGCCCAAAATTATGGCTGCTGCTGCTGTTTAGTGTTCGACTGGATAAAGCCGAACATATTTTTCCGCTATTTTTTTTGTTCTTTGCTGTATTGGGAAGGTGAAACACCAACAATTCTTTTAAAAGTAGTATTAAAAGTGGTCTTTGAGTTAAAGCCCGAAGCAAAGGCAATTCCTAAAATATTCAATTCCTCCATTTTTGTCGAAACTAATAATTTTTTGGCTTCCTCCACTCTGTACTTATTTATGAAATTATAAAAATTGTCTTTTGTAGTTTCGTTAATCAAAAATGAGGTTTCATGAATACTAATACCTAATTTTTCAGCAAGAGCTGCCAAATTCAAATCATTGTCAAGAAAAAGTTTATCCTTTTCCATTAGAGAAGATAATTGAGCCGATAAAATTGCTGCCCGTTCAACATTTAGCCTTTTTGTTTTGGATTTTTCTTTTGCAGTCTCCGATACTGTTATAATATCTTCTTTGACATCTGTAGTATTTACACCAGAAATTATGTTTAATTCGGTTTTATCATTTGTAAGTACATCCGAAATTTCTGGTATATCTTTTTCTTTAAAGGCGACGAAAATAGTTTTTTGCTTTATGGAGAAATAAGCCAGAAAAAAAACAGAAACAGTATAGACAAAAAACGTTGCTTCGGTTAAAAATGACAATTCAAAAAGTGCATCATTAATCCAAATAATTACCGCTAATAACAGAATGAATAAAAGCTGAACCAGCCAATCCAGATTAATGTGACTTATTGCAGAAGAGATTAATTTCAGATTTCTTTTATGTTTTTCTAAGAGTATATAAGATTTTATCAAATAAAGTAAAGTAAGAAAAGGCAATATGTCCCGCACTAAAAATGATACATTTTTATTTATAGCAAAAAGAGAAAATGTAGAAAAGCTTTCCCTCCCATTGTTGTATATAATTTCAGCAACTGTATAGATTGCAAAAGGTACAAAATGAATCCAGTCGGTCATTCTGAATACTTTTGTTGGGCTTACAAAATAAAGAATGCTGATGTAAAGGCTTGGTGCTAAAAGAAATTGAAAGCTACTTAAACATTTAAACAGTAAGCTATTAAAAATCGTCGTTTCATTTGTAATTATATAAGTATTTATAAAAGCGCAGCTAATTATAAAAGCAAAAAAGCTAAGCCACCTGTTGGCTTTTACATTTTGTTGTAACGGATGAAAGAATAGTAAGAAACTGAGTAAAAAACTGGCACCTGATATAAAACAAATTAAAAACAAATTCATTATCGTAAGGTAGCAAATTAAATTTAGAGTGTCGCTTTACAATGATTGCTGACTATTATTTAAATAATTGGTTTAAAAGTAGTTTATTTCACTTTTATAGAGCGAAATTATTACACATTTCATTAATGTATAAATATATAATTTTTTCACTAAAATGGGAAAAGGATTTTTTTTCTTTTGAAAAGTAAAATGGATAGAGTAGGAGAGAAAGATCTATTCACATATAACGACACAACACCAATACTAACTTATCTGCTGGTGTGATTGTTTTTTTATAATCTTCAAGTCGGTGTGATTTTTAATTTTCCA
>NZ_JBXUGL010000047.1:0-14998 GCF_057180505.1 Chryseobacterium sp. HNCC26DJ241
TAAATAAAAAAAATAAGGAACTGAGTAGAAAAATTACCAATATTATGGGATTCAACACTGATATTTATGAAGGAGGTCCTGTAGAAAACGATAAAACTTTTATCATTGCGAAAAGCAATCCTGTTACGGAATACTATATTCCCATCAATGAAGAATTTTATATTACAGAAGATATCCAAAGTATTACAAGTTCTATATTGGAAGGAGCTTTAAGTATTAATGATATCAAAGTTTTCTCCGGATACTCAGGTTGGTCTGCTCTACAATTAGAAAATGAAATTTCTAGAAAAATGTGGACTGTAGTAGATGTGTACAATCTGGATTATACTTTACCAAATGACCAAAACCTTTGGAAAAAAATAATGCAAAATCTGGGAGGAGAATTTTTACTTTGGGCAAATTCTCCAGAGGATATAAGCATGAATTGAAAGTATAAAATATTTAAATTAAAAACCCTGTTATATTAATCACAGGGTTTTATAGATTTAATAGAAATTAATAATTGGCATTTTGTTGAATAGCAGGGTTTGTATCAATTGCAACCTGAGGTATTGGAAATTGCCATTTATGACTACTAGGAGCTAATTGCTGCACAACGGCAGGAACACCACCTCCATTAGATTCAGGACCGAAATTAGATCTTTGAACTGGCAATCCTAATCTCTTCAATGTAAAAAACCTATCCATTTCAAAGGCTAATTCTAATCTTCTTTCTAATTGTATAGCATCCCATAAAGCAGTGCCTGTTTCTGTCCCATTTACAAATCCAGAATACCTTTGAGCTCTTAAATTATTCAAAAGACTTAAAGCACCAGCTTCATTTCCTTTTTTATACATTGCCTCTGCTACATTTAAAAGAACTTCTGCAGTTCTAAGATATTTAATATCTACAACTTCAATTGGTTTACCTACAGCCTGTCTATATTTAATTACATTATTGAAAGTTTTACCAGAAAAAGCAGATGTATTAATATATGCAGTTTTTCTTATATCTGTACTTGAAAACTTATTATAAAAATCATAATCAACAACATATTCCGATTTAATCTGACCACTCACAGTTTGATTATAACAAGTTCCAGTCTTAACATTTTCAATATTTGAATTTAAAATTTTGAATAAAACTCCTTCAGTAGAAGAATCATCCCAAATCTTAGTAAAATTAGTGCGAGAACCAACATTAGGGCTTATTGCTAAACTTTTTTGCCCCCATACAATTGCATTATCATAATCTCCTTTATAGAGATATACTCTAGATAACATACCCTGAATGGCAGCTTTATTCAATCTACCAGAAGTTGTTTGTGTAATATTTGCTTCGGCGGAAGTAAGATCTGCTATAATTTTATCATAAACTTGAGATACATTTAAATTTCTTGATGTAACTAAAAAAGGATCAAACTTTTCAACATAAGCAATACCTATTGAAGTATTTGCATCAGCTGATTGAGTAGGAATTTTACAATATCTAATAACAATATCAAAATGCGCAATAGCTCTTATTGCTTTTGCTTCTGCTTCCAAACTATTTCTATTAGAACTCGCAGGAAGTTTATTTATTTGATCAAGAACCAAATTTGCTCTAGAAACTACATTGTATGCAGCACCATAAACAGAAGTGACAGGGCCTACATTAGCAGCAAAATCTAGAATATAAGCTTGATTATTCGATCTCCTTCCTAATGGATTTTGAATTAAATTATCAGTAACTAAGTCTGGGATTATATGTTGACTATTATCACCAGAATAATAACCTGCTATTTTGAAACCATCATAAGCAAAATCAACTCCCTTTCTAAAATCTGCCTCTGTATTAAAAGCCGTTTCTAATACTATTCTATCATTAGGTAAAGCGTCAAGTTCATCAGAACATGAATATGAAGCGACTGCTAATCCTAATAAGAGTATCGTTTTTATATTTACAATTTTCATATTATTTAAAGTTTAAAAGTTTGCTTGAATTCCAAATAAGAATGTTCTAACATTTGGATAATTATACAAGTTTATTGAACCTGGAATAAACGCACCAGTTGCAGCTACTTGAGTTTCGGAAGCCACTGCAACCTCTGGATCTCCAGTAAAATCAGTCCATAAAGCTAAATTTTGCCCTGAAACATATACTCGAAGGTTATTCAAGAATACATTATTCCCTAAAAATGCTTTATCAAAAGTATAACCTACATCTAAAGATCTAAATCTAATAAAATCCGTCTTTTCTAAAAATTGGTCTGTAAGTTCATATCCACCTGGCGTTGGTTTTGCTAAAACGCCTGTATCTCCAGGGTTTCTCCAAAAATTAGATGCTGCCGTACTTAAATTCGACGAATAAGATGCAGGGTCAACTAAATTCAATGCCATAATATTAAGGCTATAAGCTCCTGTTTGGAAACTAAAGTCTGCATTAATATCAAAACCTTTATATCTTAATGTAGTCCCAAAACCTCCATAAGAGCTAGGAAGCGTAGATTTTCCTTCTAAAAATTGTGCATCTCCTGAAGAATATACATTAGTTATAGATCCATCTAATTTATAATATAAAGCGTCTCCATTTGTTGGATCAACTCCAGCACTCCTAACCAATTTAAAAGTAGTTGGCTCTCTATCAATAGACATAAAAGTATATCCATCTAGGTTAAGTTGCGTATTATTATTATATAAAGATTTAACTCCATATTTAAGAAGTGAGATATTTCCTCTTAAAATCCAATCAAAATTTTCTGATTTAATTGCATTATAATTCATCTCTATCTCCATCCCTTTAATCTCTATATTACCTGCATTCTTTATACTAGAGTAAATATATCCTCCTCCCTCATAAGGTGTATTTGGGACTGCATAGATAAAGTCTTTTCTTTTATCCTTAAATACTTCGAAACTTCCTTTAAATCTGTTATTAAATAATGAAACATCAACTCCTAAATTCTGAGATAATACAGATTCCCATTTAATATCTGGATTACCTACTACACCTACTGGGCCAAATGTAGGATCTGTTCCATAATCTCCCGAAGTTCCAGCAATTAAATTTTGATAATCTAATAATGATGAAACGCTTCCTCTTTCACCTGCAGAATATCTAATTTTAAAATCATTAATGAAACTTAAATTATCCATAAACGTTTCATTTGCAAGATTCCATGCAGCTGAAGCTCCCCAAAAATTACCATACTTTTTATCAGTTCCTAATCTGGAATTTCCCGTTCTATTAAAAGATCCAGACAATAAATACTTATTAGAAAAATTATAATCTAATAATCCTATCATTGATACATATCTTGTAGAAGTAGTAGTTCCTGTTATAGCAAATGGAGTAGTTGCTGTGGTAATATCTGTTACATCTGGTGAAAGCATAACCCTTTTAGTAGCAGATAGGTTACCAAAATCCTCTTGACTATATTCTAAAATTGCAGAGGCATTAACTTTATGATTTCCAAACGTTTTTTTGTAATCTAATCTATTATTAAAGACATAAGTAAAAAAGTCACTTCTAATATCTCTAATTTGTCCATCAGGATATCCATATACTGTAGCAATATTAGAACCTTTTTTAACTACATATTTATTTTTTCTCAAATCATAATTAGCTCCAAACGAAGTTCTAAATTCTAATCCTTTTAAAAATTCATAACTCCCAAAAACCTGACCAGAAATTCTTGTTCGCCAATCTTTAGTTAGTTCTGAATTTCTATGATCTATTGGATTTATATTATTCGAAGTAGGATTGAAAGAGCCATTATCTAGATAAACTGTTTCATATGGATTTAAAGTATACATCGAATAAAACGGACTTAAAGCATTATATGAAAACCTTTGATCATTAGTCTTTGTATTTATTGCAGCAAAATCGAATCCCATTCTGATTTTATCCGTCACTTTCTGATCAAAATTAAATCTTGCATTATATCTTTTAAAACCATCTAAGTCTTGAAGAATTCCAGTATCTGTATCATGTCCAAAAGATGCAAAATAACTATTTGTTTCGCTTCCACCACGTACGGAGAAATTATAATATTGAATACTTGATTTTCTAAGAATATCTTTAGACCAATCATGGTTTTTAGAAATCAAATCTGCCATTTCATCAGAAGTATATGGACTACCTGGAATAACTCCAAGTGCAATCAATTCATTTTCGTAATTCAATTTTTGAGTTGCATCCATCATTGTGAAGTTTTTATCTTTTGGCTTTTCTGCAAAACCAAATCTTGTTTCAAAACTAAATGACGGTTTTCCACTTTTACCTCTTTTGGTAGTAATAATTATTACTCCATTGGCACCTCTTGCTCCATATTGAGCTGCTGAAGCTGCGTCTTTCAACTCCGTTACAGTTTCTATATCAGATGGTGGGATTGCATTAAACTGACGCTGAGTCATATAAATACCATCTACAATAAATAAAGGCTCAGAAGCCCCTAAAGTTGTTGATACATTAATAGCACCTCTAATTCTTAATGATCCCGGTTCTCCTGGTTTTCCTGAATTGGCAACAACTTGAAGGCCAGACATTTTTCCTTGTAATAAATTTGATACCGATGTACTAGAAGATGCCATTCTCGTTAACTCGTCACCCTTTACGACAGAAACAGATTGTGTAATTTCTTCTCTATTCTTCTTTTGATATCCAACAACAACAACCTCATCAATTGTCTTTGTTTTGATTGAATCATTTTGTGCCATTACTACTTGTCCTGTAAAAAACAAAACTCCCGCAGTAAGAACTTTTAATTTAACACTCATATTAACAATTTTAATATTTATTCTTTGCAAAAATGTCACTTTTATTTTGAAAAACCAATCATTTTTTGTAAAAAGTGACTAGTTCATTAATCCTATTGATTCTTTTTTATTTAATCAATATGATATTAAACGTTAAATTTTATAAAAAATTATAAAAATTTAACATAAAAAAATATTTTCTTTCCAACGATGAATCAGAAATTGTTGAAAACACAAGAAGTTATACGAGTTTAAATAAATTAAAAAAAATCCGACTCAGTTGTGAGACGGATTCCTTTCTGTCTTTCAAAATAATTTTAATTCACTTTAAATTTTCTATCTCTAATCAATTCAGTAATAGCAAGAATATCTTCACCTATTAAACGATCGTTTTCTAATTTTTTCACTTTTGAGCGTAGAATAGCGTAATTTTCTTCAATAATTTTTGTACATTTTGCTGGTCTCCTAAATTCTAAACCTTGTGCCGCAAACATCAATTCTATTGCTAAAATATTTTCCAAATTTCCAAGAACCTGATTGAATTTCCTCCCCGAAATACTTCCCATAGAAACATGATCTTCCTGTCCCAAACTTGTAGGGACTGAGTCTGCTGAAGCCGGAAAACAAAGCGTTTTATTTTCCGTAACCAAAGCAGCAGATGTATATTGCGGAATCATAAATCCCGAATTCAATCCTGAACTTTCTACTAATAATTTAGGCAAACCAAATTTTCCTTCCAATAAAAGATAGCTTCTTCTATCCGAAATATTTCCTATTTCTGCAGCAGCCAAAGTTGCATAATCCAATGGCAACGCTAATAATTGTCCATGAAAATTTCCTCCGGAAATAGACTCTTCATCACTCAAAACTATTGGATTGTCGGTTACGGAATTTAGTTCTGTTTCCGCCAGTTTTTTTAGATGCTCATACGCATTTCTACTTGCCCCATGAACCTGAGGAACACATCTCATGGAATACGGATCCTGAACTCGATCACAAAATTCATGGGACTTAAGATTGTTCGAATTTTTGAGAAATTT
This sequence comes from Chryseobacterium sp. HNCC26DJ241, assembly GCF_057180505.1. Lineage (NCBI taxonomy): Bacteria > Pseudomonadati > Bacteroidota > Flavobacteriia > Flavobacteriales > Weeksellaceae > Chryseobacterium > Chryseobacterium sp. HNCC26DJ241. Next base: position 5,757 of record NZ_JBXUGL010000047.1, read on the forward strand.
CCGCATTCTGTCCGCTACCTTTTTGCTTCCATCAAATGGGCGAATTTCGTGAAGGTCTTTTTTGAACGGACTGGCTGAACCACGATAGGCTTCAAGGCTCATTGCTGCAGCCAAATCTGCCAAGTCCAGTAAATATTCAAATCTTTCTAAACCTTTAATAGCATGAGCCAGAATAAACTGAGTTCCGTTTATTAATCCCAATCCTTCTTTGGGTCCTAACTTTAAAGGTTGAAGCTGGTGCTTCTTTAAAACTTTTTCGGTATCCGTTATTTCGTCATTTTCCCAAACTTTACCCAAACCAAGAAGCGGTAAAACCAAATGTGCAAGCGGAGCCAAATCTCCTGAAGCTCCTACCGAACCTTGCTCCGGAACTACAGGAATTATATCTTTTTCCAGCATTAAAAGAAGTCTTTCAATTACATCTAAAGAAACTCCCGAAAATCCACGCGAAAGTGCATGAACTTTAGTTATAATCATAATTTTAGACAACTCTTTACCAATAGGTTTTCCCACTCCAACTGCATGAGATATGATAAGATTATGCTGTAATTGTGCTGTTTCATCTTCAGAAATTTTCACATCACAAAGTGGTCCAAATCCTGTATTGATGCCATAAACAGTTTTATCAGATGCAACTATTCTTTTTACATTTTCCTGTGATTTCAGAATTTGTTGCTTTGCTTTTTTATCCAGTTTTGCCGCCTTTGGATTTTTTGAAATTTCTAAAACGTCTTGTATTGTGAAGTGATCAACACCGTAAATTTTCATTGAAATTATTTTGGCTAAAAATACATTTTTTTAAGATTCTAAAAAAATTAATTGATTGTCCATTATCTGTCTTAATGATCTTTTTATCGCAATAAGTGAAAACTCTTTTTCAAATTATTAAATACTTTTAATATTCTAAAAGACGTTTTAATCAGAAAAAAAACAAAATTCTCAATTATATATTCAAATTAAATTTTGAAATTACGGTAAAAAACACATCTATTTTATAGGATTTCATCCTATGCTTTGTTAAATCGCCACTTTGTGGCTCACCGTGAATGTAAGGATTAAATATCTTTACTTCTTTTCCATAGGAAACATTTTGATTATTTTTGTTCTATGAATTCTGAATTGGAACTTCAACTCAAAACTCTTCCTTCCGAACCGGGAGTGTATCGTTATTATGACAAAAACGGACAACTTCTGTATGTAGGAAAAGCCAAAAATCTAAAAAAAAGGGTTCTTTCTTATTTCAATAAAAATCTTTCCGGCTATAGAACTCGAATCATGGTCGGGAAAATCAACCGATTGGAAACCACCATTGTTCCAAGTGAATATGATGCGCTTTTATTGGAAAATAATCTGATCAAAGAACATCAACCCTTTTACAATGTAATGCTGAAAGATGACAAATCCTATCCATGGATTTGCATTAAAAATGAAAATTTTCCAAGAATTTTTTTAACCCGAAATTTAATAAAAGACGGTTCAGAATATTATGGCCCTTATGCAAAAGTGCGTCCTGCAAAGGTTTTGTTGGATACTATTAAACATATTTACAAATTAAGAACTTGTAATTTAAACCTCTCTCCGGAAAAAATCAACGAAGGAAAGTACAAAGTTTGTCTGGAATTCCACATCAAAAATTGTGAAGGTCCTTGTGAAGGTTTGGAAAGCAAAGAAGATTATGATGAAAAAGTAGATGCAATTCGTGGGATCATTAAAGGAGATTTCAAAAAAGCGAAAGAATATCTTACTCAGCAAATGATGAAATTCGCCACAAATCTACAATTCGAAAATGCACAAATGATAAAGGAAAGAATCGACATCCTTGAAGATTATCAGGCAAAACATACCGTTGTAAATCCCAATATTGATGATGTGGATGTTTTCGGAATGACGAGTGATGAGACGGCAGCTTATGTTAATTTTTTCAAAATCCGGAACGGAAATATTATTCAGAGTTTTACAACGGAAATAAAAAAAGTTTTGGAAGAAAGCGATGAAGAAATTCTGGAAGAAGCATTAATCGAAATTCGACAAAAATTCAGTTCGGATTCCAAAGAAATTTTACTTCCTTTTCATTTGACAGTCGAAATCCCGAACGTAAAACTCATTGTTCCGAAAGTTGGTGATAAAAAACGAATTGTAGAACTTTCCGAAAAAAATGCGAAAGAATATCGCCTCGAAAAACTGAAACAAGTTCAGATTGTAGATCCTGATCGTCATACCAACCGAATCATGGCAGAAATGCAAAAACTTTTGAGAATGCCTGTAGAACCGCGTCACATTGAAGGTTTTGATAATTCCAATATTCAGGGAACCAATCCTGTTTCGGCTTGTGTTGTTTTTAAAGATGGAAAACCGAGCAAATCCGATTACAGAATTTTTCATCCGAAAACTGTGGAAGGTCCGAACGATTTTGCAACAATGGAAGAAGTGATCTATCGCCGATATAAAAGAATGTTGGATGAAGGTGAAAGTTTACCCCAACTTATTTTGATTGATGGTGGAAAAGGTCAGCTTTCTTCTGCTATAAAAAGCATGAAACTTCTCGGATTGTACGGAAAAATTACCATTATCGGAATCGCAAAACGCTTGGAAGAAATTTATTTTCCGGAAGATTCCATTCCGTTGTATCTCGATAAAAAATCGGAAACTTTAAAAATTTTACAAAGAGTTCGGGATGAAGCGCATCGTTTCGGAGTGAAACATCATAGAACAAGGCGCAAAAATTCAACCATCCAATCCGAATTGGAAGAAATTCCGGGAGTGGGTACTAAATCTATCGAACTTCTTCTAAGCAAACTAAAATCCGTAAAAAGAATCAAAGAAGCAAATATCGAAACCTTAGAAGAAATCCTCGGAAAAAGTAAAGCAAAAGTGGTTTGGGAATTTTTTAATTCTAATTAATTTTTAGTAAAAACTTCCTTTCTGAAAGTTCCGTCAGAATTGGGTATTTCAATAACGATATTTCCATTTTCGAGATAGCCTAAAGTCATGGAACTATTTGCTAACACAACTCTGAAAACATCTTCTTTTGTTGTTTTACTGAAAGTAGCAATCGGAACAGAACTACTGGAAGTAATCAGAATAAATTGTCCGTTTCCGATATTTACTTTTTGGTAATTGGTATTTCCTTTAGTATATATTTCTACGGTTTGAGATTCTTTTTTAGTTTCAGTTTTTACTTCTGTTGAAGGATTTTTTGCAACTTCTGTATTTTCTACAACTACATTCTCAGATTGAGCAACAATAGAAGAATTGGGATTGGAAACCGGAATTTTCATCAATGCTTTTTGCAATGCATCCGGAAAACCTTTATCAAATTCTTTTTCCATGGAAGCCTCTTTCAGTTCCGAAATCATTTTGTCTTTACAATCTTTCAACTGAAGTGTTACCTTGTTTCTCAACATATTACTGCTATTAAGAACATCTGCATGCAAAATACTACACGAATTTATAGTTGAAGACCAGCTGTCTTGGTTTCCGTCCAATATTTTATATTTTTTAGCCTTGAGATTCTGAATCAATAGCTGATTCAGGTTATATTGATTTTCTTTAAAATCTTTAAATTTTTTGGGAACTAAAATGTATTCATAATCCGAAACCGCTTGCCCGAATGAAAATAGCGGCAGTACTAAAACAAATAGTAGACTTAAATTTTTCATAAGTATAAATTTGACCAAATTTAAGTTAATTTCTAAAATCTCCCATATCCAATTTCAAAGAAAAGAAATTGGAATAGAAATTCGAGCCTCCAATTCCGGAATTAGTGATAGCGTAATCCAATGTTAAGCCTTTATATTTAATTCCGATTCCACCACTTGGTTGAAAGGAAACTTTCCTTTTTAGATCTTCAATATCCGTAATTGTCTGAAAACGATTAACACCCAATCGAACAAAAATCATGTTTTGAAATTTCAGTTCAGCACCAGCATAAGGCGTAATACTGGCAAAGTCTGTGGAAATAAGTGCAGCAGTTTTTGCAAAATCTACATTTATTCCTGCTTCTGGAAGTAGTTCTAAATCCCGATTGATTTCAAAATTTTTGCTCATTCCTATATTCAATTTTGGCATTGTAAGTTCCATTTTATCGGCAGGAGCCGGATTGAACTCTTCTCCCTGAACTACAGCAGAAAGCTCATTCTGATTAATTGTCCAAAAATTTACGGTAGTAGTAGCATCACGAAGCATCGCTCCATAGCTCCATCCTGTTTCTGAATGATAGATCGCTCCAATATCAAAACCAAAACCATATCCGCTTGCAAATTTTCCTACATTACGATATACCACTTTTGCATTGACTCCAACATCCAATTTGTAATTTCCACCCGGATGAAAAGCATAAGAAATAATTCCCGCATAATCGGCTTGGGAAAATTTGGTTATTTTATCGTAATCAATATTTCCTTCAGAATCGATCAATTGGGTAGTGTTGAGAATATTATCAATTCCGAGTCGTACAATGGAAATTCCCAAAACTCCACCTTTATTATCCAAAGGTTTTGCGAAAGCAATGTAGTCGTATTTGGCAATGGATTCAAAATATTCAGCATGCATTGCCGCTCCTTGCCAATCTCTGTCTACTCCCAACAATCCGGCAGGATTCCACATTGGAGCATAGACGTCGTTTTGGTTGGAAATAACAGCTCCTCCCATTGCTAATCCTCTTGCACCAGCGCCAATATTCAGAAACTCATTAGAATATTTCCGAACAATCTGAGCCTGAAAAAAATTAAAACCCAGAATCAAAAGAAATAATATATTTTTTTTCATTTAAATTTGTTCAGTTTACTATTTTTTACGTGCTTTTATAATACCATTTATAATTATGGAAAAAATCATCATCAAAGAAGCTCCATAAAAAACCGGATTCATATGTTCTGACGCTCCAAAGATAAAAAAAGCCAGAATAATTCCATATATAGGCTCCAAATTAACAGTGAGAATCAATGTAAAAGGAGAAATATACTTCATTAATTTTACAGATTCCAACATTGGATACGCTGTAAATATACTTGCTAATAAAGTAATTAACGCTAAATCCCTGTAACTTATTTCACCTATCTGAAAAATTTGTCCCGAAATTGTATAAAATATGAATAAAGCTAGCCATCCACAAAAAATTTCATAAAAAATGATGTTTCCTGAAGATGTCTTGCCAAACATCTTGCCATTCAGTACAGAAAATATCGTCCCAAAAAGTGCACATAGAATTCCAAAAAAAATACCTTCTTTATAATAATATTCGGTTTTAAAAATCAGGGACATACAAAATACAATTACAATTCCCATTACTACTTCAGAAATATCTATTTTTCGTTTAAAGATTATGGGTTCCAGAATGGATGCAAAAAGAGTAGATAAAGAAAGACAGCTTAATGCAATGGAAACATTGGAAACCTTGATAGAATAAAAAAAGCAAAACCAATGAAAAGCCATAAAAACACCTATCACAGCCAGTCGAAAAAATGTTTTTCCGGAAATTCTTAAACTTTCTTTTTTAACGAATTGATTAAAAATATACAAAAAAATAGCAGCAAACAACATCCTGTAGAAAACCAGGATTTGTGCATTCGCATGGATCAGTTTTCCCAAAATAGCTGTAAAGCCCCATAAAAAAACAATAAAATGCAAGCGGAAGATAGCTGAATTTTGCATATAAAATTTGATTTACAAAACTACAATCTATTTGGCAAAAGTCCTAAAAAAGGTTATTTTTGCCCTCAAAAAAAATAGATGGAATTTTTAGACGTTTTTCTTTCAGCTGATGCATGGATTGCACTTTTGACACTTACATTTTTGGAGATTGTTTTAGGAATTGATAATATAGTTTTTATTTCTATCGTTTCCTCAAAATTAGACGCAAAAGATCAACCAAAGGCCAGAAATATTGGTTTACTTTTAGCTATGGCATTCCGTATTGCTTTGCTTTTTGGAATAAAATGGGTACTTTCTCTTAATGATGAATTATTTGGATTGCATTTTTCTTGGTTTCATGGAAGTGTTACAGGACAAAGTCTTATTATCTTTTTTGGTGGTTTGTTTCTTCTATACAAATCGGTTTCGGAAATCCACCATAAACTTGAAGGTGAGGAAGAATTAAAAGCCAACAAAATGAAAAAACCGTCTGTTGGATCCGCTATTACTCAGATAGCTGCATTAAATCTTGTATTCTCTTTCGACAGTATTCTTACAGCGGTTGGTTTAGTAAGTTTTAAAGAATTTGGTACTGGCGCATTAGCAATCATGATTGCTGCGGTTGTTATTTCAATTATTATTATGATGGTATTTGCAGGTCCGGTTTCCAATTTTGTAAATAAACATCCTACTATCCAGATTTTAGGACTTTCTTTCTTGATTTTGATTGGTGTAATGCTGTTAGCAGAAGCCTCTCATTTAGGTCATTTCAGCTTGTTTGGACAAGAAGTGGGTGTGATTCCTAAAGGATATCTTTATTTTGCTATTTTCTTTTCTTTGGCTGTAGAGTTTATCAATATGAAACTTCGTAAAAATTCTAAGAAGCCTGTTGAGCTTCATAATAGTGAAAGTATTGAAAAACTTTAGTTTAAAAATATAAAACCCGACACATAAGTTGGGTTTCTTTTTTTAAATAAAAACCCCGAAAATTTCTTCAATTTTCGGAGTTCTTAAATAATAAACTATTAAAAAAATAAACTAGGAACTGATTTAATCAAATATAATTCTATAAGTAGTTTATTAATGAAACGTAAAATTAAATAAAATATTTGCGTTTTTATAAAAAATAAATGTTAAAAAAATTATAATTAAATTTCTCGAAAAATAAATTCTTTATTATGCTTACTGATCTTTCGACAATCCTAAAAATTATTATCTTTAGAAAATAAACTTTACAAATCAATTATGAATTTAGAATTCAACAAACGAGAAGATCAAAATAAATTAAAACTGGCTGAAATAAACCGTCTACTGGGAGAAATAAAAAAAGGAGGGGGAGAAAAGAGGCTTCAAAAGCTGCGTGATGAAGGAAAAATGACGGCAAGAGAAAGAATTGAATATCTTCTTGATAAAAATTCAGAATCCATAGAAATTGGTGCATTTGCAGGTTTTGAGATGTATAAGGAACACGGTGGCTGTCCAAGTGGTGGCGTTGTTGTGATGATTGGTTATGTTTCCGGAAGGCAATGTATTGTTGTTGCAAATGATGCTTCTGTAAAAGCCGGAGCTTGGTTTCCAATTACAGGAAAGAAAAATCTGAGAGCTCAGGAAATAGCGATGGAAAATAAACTTCCTATTATTTATCTTGTTGATTCTGCTGGAGTTTATTTACCAATGCAGGACGAAATTTTCCCTGATAAAGAACATTTTGGAAGAATTTTTAGAAATAATGCTAAAATGAGTTCAATGGGAATCATACAGATTTCTGCTGTAATGGGAAGTTGTGTTGCAGGTGGAGCTTATCTTCCAATAATGAGTGACGAGGCCATGATTGTAGATAAAACAGGTTCTATTTTCCTTGCAGGAAGCTACCTTGTAAAAGCCGCAATTGGAGAAAGTATAGATAATGAAACTTTAGGTGGAGCAACCACACACTGCTCCATTTCCGGAGTTACAGATTATAAAGCAAAAGATGATAAAGATGCTTTAGATAGAATTAAAAATATTATGAAATCTATCGGAAGTACCGAAAAAGCAGGATTTGACAGAATTGAAAGTTTTCCACCAAAAGAAAACCCAGAAAATATCTTCGGAATCATACCTGTTTCAAGAGCTGAACAATATGATACTTATGAAATCATCAAATGTTTGGTAGATAATTCAGAATACGAAGAATACAAGCCGGATTATGGTAAAAGCATTATCTGTGCAACAGCAAGAATTGATGGCTGGTCTGTCGGAATTGTAGCCAACCAGAGAAAAATGGTAAAAAGTGGAAAGGGTGAAATGCAATTTGGTGGGGTAATATATTCTGATTCAGCAGATAAGGCAACCCGATTTATTGCTAATTGCAATCAAAGAAAAATTCCTTTAGTTTTCTTACAAGACGTTACCGGTTTTATGGTAGGTTCAAAATCTGAACATGGCGGAATCATCAAAGATGGAGCAAAAATGGTGAATGCTGTTTCCAATTCTGTCGTTCCAAAATTTACCATCATTACAGGAAATTCTTACGGAGCAGGAAATTATGCAATGTGTGGAAAAGCATATGATCCGAGGCTGATTGTAGCATGGCCTTGGGCCGATTTAGCGGTAATGGGAGGAGCACAAGCTGCAAAAGTTTTGGCTCAAATACAAGAATCTACACTCAAAAAACAAGGAAAAGAAATTTCTGAAGAAGAACATAATGAGATTTTAGATACAATTTCTAAAAAATATCAAAAACAAACTGAAGCTACCTATTCTGCTGCTAGATTATGGACAGATGCTATTATTAATCCTATAGATACCAGAAAATGGATTTCTATGGGTATTGAGGCAGCAAATCATTCTCCAATTACTGAAAAGTTTAATCTGGGGATAATTCAAGTTTAGGAAAACTATTAAAAAACATAAATAATGAAAAAACAATTAATCTTAGGAACTTTACTGAGTTCCTCATTAGTCTTTTCCCAATGTATAATAAACGGAAAGCCTTCCATAAAAATAAATGAAGAGGAAATATATGCTATTGCACCAGAAATAGCCCAATGCAATGAGTGTCATTTATGGAGCAGCATCGGAGAAAATAATATAATACAGAGCAATAATAAACTGAATTCTATAAAACTGAAGGCAAATTCAGGCGGACGTCAGATACTATCTTTAACTGTTCTGACATCACAAGGTATAATACAATGTAGTAAAAATATTGAAGTTCTCGACAATAGTAGTATAAGTCCTTCTTCATCTGCTACAATTTCCGATACAAAAGTGAGTAAATGTGGTATTGAAGTTAGTAATTATACCGAAGCAAAACATTCTGATAACATCGTAAGTTTTTTTCCAAATGTTTCAAATAATACTTATAAATATATTTGGACTGTTACCTATACTAATGGAAACATAATGAAATCTAACGAAAGCATACCGCAATTTCCATTCATAAAAGAAAATGCCATAAATTCAGTAAAATTACAAGTGCAAACTCAAAGTTGTCTTAAAGAACTTTCAAAAAAATATGATATAGGATACTGGTCATCTTTCTGATCGCTCTCAAATTATAAAACATTATAGGTAAATGAGTTTATCAATACATAAACTTTCTTTTTTTTCATTTTTTATCCGTACCA
>NZ_JBXUGL010000048.1:0-14000 GCF_057180505.1 Chryseobacterium sp. HNCC26DJ241
AACAAAATCTAAAATAAGCCCCCAAATTTAATTTATGTCCTATACTTAATACTCCATACTTCATCCTTCATCCTTCAAACTCCAAACTTCATCCTTCAAACTCAAATGAACTATCTCGCCCATTCTTTTCTCACTTTTTCCGACGAGCAGATTGTCGGGCAATTTCTGGAAGATTATATCAGAAATAAGGAGCGGTTTTCCTTTCCAGAAGAAATTCAGAAAGGGATTATTTTGCATCGTGCAATAGATACTTTCACGGATTCTCATTCTGCTATTCATGAAGCGAAGAAGATTTTCAGTCCATTGGTTCGTTTGTATTCCGGAGCTTTTGTAGATGTTGCGATGGATTATTTTTTGGCGAATGATTTGAGTTTGAATTCTCTGGAAAAATGGAAAGAGCATTCCCGAAAAGTATATCGTGTCCTGAATGAAAATGTAAAATATTTTCCCAATCATTTTCGAAAAATGTTGGAAAGAATGGAATCAGATGACTGGCTTTATAATTATCGAACAGATCGGGGAATTGAATTCAGTATGCGGAATGTTTTGTACAAAGCAAAATATTTGGAAAAAGATTTGCCGGTTTTTGATTTGTTTTTACAGAATAAACCAGATTTGCAAAAATGTTACGATGAATTTTTTCCTGAACTTTTACAATATGTTCAACAACTGAATTCTAGGATTTAATTAAAATTGTTGATAAAGATATCGATCAGGATAATTTAATCTTTCGCTTTTCCGGTCACCGTTTACAATGATATGGATAATGTTCATTTGGTCGTCGAACAAATTATAAAGAAAACTTACAGCCGTTTCCACTTTTTTTGGAGCATTGATGGTTTCAGATTCCAAAAAGATGTCTACACTTTCTTTATCTTCCTGATAGCCGATATAATTAATTTTGGAAAATTGACCATTCACTTTTAGTTTTAGATATTCGGAGGCGTAGCTTTTCAAAATTTCGTTCATTTCCTTTTCATATTTTTTGTCTTGAAAATGAAGATTTTTTCCGTATTTTTTATTCATGGCATTTTCCAGATCATCCATGAAAAAACGTCCGGTAATTTCAAAAGTTTTGGATTTTTGATTATAATTAAATTCCATTGAACCAACATGATAAGGATGTTTTACTTTGGAAAAAGAAAAAAGGATAAATAAAACTGAGAAAAAGAAAATCAGGTTTTTTTTCATTGGTTCAGAAGTTCATGTATTTTTTCGGGATTTTGCCTCATTTCAAAAAAAAGCAGAACTTTTATCAGATCCGTTTTCTCTTTCTTGAAGAACATTCTTACATGTTTTTTGCCTATTAAAGCAGAACGGATGTCTTTAGAATGCTTTTGATATTGCTTAAATTTACCTTCTTTTAATTTATTAATAATGTATTGAGTATCATCTATAAAGACACCAATTTCTTTTTCTGTCCAAGTGTAAGAAAGAAATTCAATTATATCTTCATAGCTGCTATTCGCTATTTTCGAGAATATAATTCGCATACTTTTTTTCTTGCATTGGCAAAAAACTCTTCCTCGGAAATCATATCTTCATCCTTCAGATTACCTGCATAATCTGCCAATTTATCAATCAACCATTTTGGTGTGCCATCTTCGTAGAACTCTTCATCTTCCTTTACAGAAACAGATTTTATTCCTTTTATTTTTTCCAAAAGCTGTTTGATAAAACCAAAATCTTCCGCATTTTCCAATTCTATAGTAATAATCATGACTTTGAATTTTTAACAAAGTTAAAATAAATTTTGTATTATCGCTCTTTCAAAATGCGACTAAAAACATACGATGAATGATTTTCTGTTTTACCTACAATTAGGCTGGGATCACATTATTTCTCTTGATGCTTTGGATCATCAGCTTTTCGTTCTTGCTCTTATTGCGGTGTATTCTTATAATGATTTCAAAAAAATTTTAATTCTTATTACAGCTTTTACGATTGGGCATTCCATTACGTTGGTTTTAAGTACTTTGGATATTTTTCGGATTTCTTCCAACTGGGTAGAATTTTTAATTCCATTGACTATTGTTTTCACTTCTCTTGACAATATTCTCATGAAGGACAAACCAAAAAATCTGATGAAAATGAATTATTATCTTGCTTTGGTTTTCGGTTTGATTCATGGGATGGGTTTTGCCAATACAGCAAGATTGATGTTGGCAAAAGAACAAAGCATTTTCCTTCCGCTTTTGGGTTTTAATGTTGGTCTGGAACTTGGGCAAATTGCTTTAGTAATGGCTATTTTAATAGTTCTTTTTGTTTTGCTAAATGTTTTTAAAATCAATAGAAAAGACTGGATTTTATTTGTTTCTTCGGGTGTTCTTGTATTATCCCTGAAAATGGCTTTGGAAAGAATTTTGTTCTAATTTTTTTTATTTGGGCACCTTTTCCGCCCTCCATTCCCGCTTTTTTGCTCGTCGTTCCTCCTCACAAAAAGAGCTCCATTCAGGTCGGGGTGCAAAAATCAGCCTGATTTTCCAATATCCGTAACAATTTGCTAAATTTGATGACTATTAAGTATATCAATCTAAATTTTATTGGAAATGAAACTAAAAGTTTTAGGACTTTTGCTAACCTCCGTTTTTCTGACTGCACAAAATATCCAGAACAATCCGGGAAGCAATCACGGAAATAAATTCGAGCAACTCGGAACCATTCTTCCGACACCCAATACATACAGAACAGCTTCCGGAGCTCCAGGTCAGGAATATTGGCAGCAACGTGCAGATTATGATATAGAAGCATATTTGGATGAAGAAAAAAGAAATCTGAAAGGTTCAGAAACCATCACCTATTACAATAATTCTCCGCATGATTTGGATTATCTTTGGTTGCAATTGGATGAAAATCAGCAATCTTCTGTAAAAAATGCGGATTATCCATTTTCTTCTACTGTTGTAAAAACAACAACTACCCAAAGATTAAGACCAACAGAACTTCCTGCAAAAGATAACGGATTTGGTGTAAATCTTGAAAAAGTAACCGATGCATCAGGAAATTCCCTAAAATATGTGGTTAATAAAACCATGATGCGCATAGATCTTCCAAAAATTCTGAAAAAGGGAGAAAAATTCGTTTTCAAAATTAATTGGAATTACAACATTCCGAACCGTATAGAAAAAGGAGGAAGAGGCGGTTATGAAAATTTCCCCGAAGATGGAAACGATCTTTACACAATGGCTCAATGGTATCCAAGAATGTGTGTTTACAGTGATTTTCAAGGATGGCAAAATCATCAGTTTACAGGAAGAGGAGAATTCGCCCTTACTTTCGGAAATTTTAAAGTAAAAATGAATGTTCCTGCCGATCACGTAGTTGGCGGAACCGGCGAATGTAAAAATTATGAACAGGTACTTTCTTCGGATCAGCTTGCACGTTACAAAAAGGCTCAAACTTCAAATGAACCTGTGGAAATTGTAACTTTGGACGAGGCCAAAAAAGCAGAAAAGAATCATTCAAAACAAAGAAAAACATGGGTTTTTGAAGCTAAGGATGTGAGAGATTTTGCTTGGACATCTTCCCGAAAATTTATCTGGGACGGAATGAGCGTTCTGATTCCTGAAAATAATAACAAAGTAATGGCAATGAGCTTTTATGGAAAAGAAGCGTATGGATTGTACCGTAAATTTTCTACAAAAGCGGTGGCTCATACTATCAAAACCTATTCAGAATTTACCATTCCTTATCCTTATCCAGTTGCACAATCGGTGGAAGCATCCAATGGAATGGAATATCCGATGATTTGCTTCAATTATGGAAGAACTGAAAAAGATGGAACCTATTCTGAAACTATTAAAAATGGAATGCTTGGAGTGATTATCCATGAAGTAGGACATAATTTTTTTCCAATGATCATCAATTCTGACGAAAGACAATGGAGCTGGATGGATGAAGGTTTGAATACTTTTGTAGAATATCTTACAGAAGAAAGATGGGACAATACTTTTCCTTCCAAAAGAGGACCAGCTTGGACAATCGTAGATTATATGAAACTTCCGAAAGATGATTTGGAACCAATCATGACCAACTCTGAAAATATTGAAAAATTTGGTCCAAATGCATATGCAAAACCAGCAACTGGTCTCAATATTCTCCGTGAAACGATTATGGGAAGGGAACTTTTCGACAAGGCTTTCAAAACCTATGCAAAAAGATGGGCTTTCCGTCATCCGGAACCTGCAGATTTATTCAGAACAATGGAAGATGCGAGTGGCGAAGATTTGGATTGGTTTTGGAGAGGTTGGTTTTATAGTACCGATCCTGTAGATATTTCCATTGACAAAGTTACGATTGCTACTCCTGATTTTGAAGGAACTCCAAAACCGGAAGTAACAAATTATACAGTAGATAAACCTGCATTGAATGGTTTCGACGATATTTCCAAAATCCGAAACAGAGAAGATAAAAACATTACTTTTTATGTAGATAAGGATAAAGATGTTCAGGATTTTTATTATCGTTATGATAGAGGTCAGGAAAAAGTAGATACTTCAAAGCAATATACAATTTCAACTGATACTATGGAAAAGGCGGATCAAAAAGATGTAGCAGAAGATCAGAATATGGTTGCTTATCAAATTGACTTCACCAATAAAGGAGGTTTGGTAATGCCTATCATTCTGGAATTTACTTTTGAGGATGGCTCAAAATTAAATGACAAAATCAGTGTTCAGATCTGGAGACATAATGAGCAAAAAGTTTCCAAAACATATTATTTCAATAAAAAATTGAAATCCATCCAATTGGATCCTTTGAAAGAGACTGCGGATATTGACACTTCCAATAATTATTGGACTTCGGCAGGAAGTACTGCGGAAACTTCTAAATTTCAGGTGTTTAAACAAAAACAACAAGATGCAGTGAGAGGTGCAGCAAACGGACGTGTAAATCCGATGCAGGCAGCCGGAAAGAATTAATCTTTTAAAATTTATAAATTGATCTCATAGGTTCATACCTGTGAGGTTTTTTTATTTTAAAATTCAAATAATCAGCAACTTATTTTTTTTTAGATAATTTTTTGCAACCTTTTTATTTTTTTTACTCTTATCAGTAAATAAAGTATATTAACATTAAAATTTAGTAGCATGAAAAATCTTTTATTTGTCTTAACCATATTTATAGGTTTTCTACAAATTTCTTGTAATCGAGATACAGTATCTACCGATACTCCCATTACAAAACCAGTGGATGTATATGTTGCTGGTACTAAAAATGGAAAAGCATGTTATTGGAAAAACAACAAATTAACAATGTTAGATTCTGGAGATTTTTCACTAACAAAAGCAAGTAAAATTATTGTTTCCAACGATGATGTATATATACTAGGATCAGGATCTCGTGAACAAAACCCTTATGTTTCCATTTCTTTATTTTGGAAAAATGGAGTTTTAACAGATTTAAAAAAAGTTTTAGATATAGATATTAATAATGAACTTGTCTTCGTTCATGATTTCGATGTTGTTGGGAATGATGTTTATTTTGTTGGACATACATTAAATCCAAACTCAAATAATGTTATTTTGTTTTATTGGAAAAATAATATAAAAAACTTTGTACACAATTATAGTGGTCATTCTTTTGGTGATTTTGCGATAAAAGTTTTTAATAATGATATTTATATTTTAGGAACTAATGATGATTCAGGATTAAATAATGGATATTTTAAAAATGGTGTCTTTAATGAAATTCCCAACACTAATTTACAGAATAAATTTGCCGTGAATAACAACCAATTATATGTAAGTGGACAAGAACTACAATCAAATAATGGTATATATTATAACATTACAACTGGAGTAAGAACAAATATCAGTTCCCCAAATAATGATTATGTTAGAAATCTTGTGTTCGATAATGGTAATATGTTTTACAGCAATTCTGGAAAAATATATAAAAATAGTACATTGTTTTCTGAAATTCCTATTCCTACAAATCAAAATATTAATAATTATTATGTTGAAGCTCTTAATATTATAAATAATAATATATATACTTTGGCAAATTATAATAGTACAACACTTAATTATTATGAAATATTATATATTAATGGCATTAATGCATTGCAAAGTGCTTCAGACGAAACTTTCAACTCTTTATATGTCGTCCAAAAATAATGTATGGGTAAAATCAACTGGAACGAAATCTACATAAAGGCATCCCCAAAATTATTGGGGATTTGTCGCAGATATGTAAAAGATATTTCAACTGCCGAAGATATTGTACAGGATTCTTTCATTGTAGCGATTCAGAAAGAAGATAGCTTGAAAGATTCGAATGCAATACAAGGATGGTTGAGTAGGATTGTTATCAATATGGCAATTCATCATTTAAAAAATAGTAAAAAAATAAATTTTTCAATTACTGAAAGCTATGAAATTGTTGATACAGATACGATTATGGACACATTAGAATTGGATAATAAAAGTATGATTTTAGCATCGGACATTAACCGAAATGATATACTGGAAGCAATTGATAGCTTGCCTGAACATCATAAATTGGTTTTCAATATGTATGTTATAGACCAGTTTTCGCACAGTGAAATTTCCAAAGCACTTTCAATTTCCGTGGGGACATCAAAATCTAATTTATCAAGAGCACGAAAAGCAATTCAGGAATTTTTATTCGAAAAAATAAAAGGAAAACCCGTGAATCAGAAAAAGAAATATCGTATTGCGTTTTTACTTTTTCTAGGATTTGGAGATTATTTATTTGCTAATTTTTATAAAAATCAGTTTCAGAATTTTGAGATCCACACTCAAAAACCTTTGGATTATTCTCCAAAAAATATACAAGCTCCGAATCAATTTATTGGATTGGCAAACTCATCTTCGATATTAAAAACAATATTGATTAGTAGCATTAGTGCGACAACAATATTAGGAGTTACTTTTTATACTCTTAATAGCAATCGAAAAGAAACACCTATTGAAAAGCAAAAAAATATTACAAAAAATTCAATTCAAAATAATTCAGAAATAAAAATAAGTGATGATATTGCTGAAAATCAAATTGCTTCTGTAAAGAAGTATTCTTTAGAAAAAGAAGAAAAAAATATTTCATTGAATAAAGCAAAAATAGTTTCAGTTTCGGAAAAAGAAATCACACCAAAAGATGAAACTCATGAAAAAACCAAATTATCAGCTGCAGCCGTACAAAAAGATTCGGTAAATGAACCTAATAAAGTAGTGGTGATCAAAAAACAAATCATACAAAGAGATACCGTTTATGTCACGAAATAAAAATTTCACTCTTTTTTTATTATTTTTCATGTTTGTATCGACTTTTTCACAAGTAAAAAAAGTAGACACGATTTATGTCTATGAAAAGGTAATTGTACATGATACAGTTTTCATAGAAAAACCATTGACCAAAATAGACAAAGCTGTTATTATTTCAGATGGTAATAAAAATGACAAATTAGAATTGTTGCAGAATGGAAAAAAATTACAACTTCCGATTGATAGTTTGGTAATCAATTCAAATAAAAAAAAGCAAAGCTGGTTTTTTGGTGGGAAAATGCATTTGGGTTTAGCTAATAATAGTTTATTCAAAGAATTGGATGCTCCCGCAAATATTGGTTTTGGGCTGGGATTTTTCATAAAAAAACAAATAATTTCTCCAAATTTTTGTTTGGGAATTGGTGTGGATGCATTGTATTGGACAAGTTCGTTTTCCTTCGATGCGACTAAAAATGACAGCAAGCTGAATGGATATTATTTTACGACGAATAATGAACCAAAACTTTTTCAATCAATAGGGAGTAAGCATTTTCAGGTGCAAATTCCATTTCAATTGTATTACAAGATAAAAAAAATTACCCCTTCAATAGGAATATTTGCAGGCATTAGTAACTATAAAGCGAATTTCTTGGGTTCATCCGGAAATTCACCCTTAGCTTTTGACAGTACACAAACCTTTAAAGCTGAAGCACTACAAATAGGCTATTTAGTTGAAGTGCAATATGAGATCACTGAACATATTTCGGGAGGTTTAAATTTTAGTTCAGGGAAAGCAAATCATCTTGTTTTCGTAAATAAAAGTAACAGCGACCAAACCTTTAAGACACAAAATGAGTTTACAGAAAGTAAAGTTTTATTGCAGTTTATTTATACTTTATAACTCATAAAAGTATTCCAATTTTTTTGATTTTTTTTCTGACAAAATTTCACACCCGAAATAAAAAATCTGCCAAATTTTAGCATTTGGCTTTGTTTATCTTTATTGGCATATTCTTGGAGAAAATACGAGCAGAATAACATTAAAAATTCAAAATAATTATGTCAGTAAATTTCAAACCATTAGCAGACAGAGTTTTGGTAGAACCAGCTCCTGCGGAAACAAAAACAGCATCAGGGATTATTATCCCGGACACTGCAAAAGAAAAACCACAAGAAGGTACGGTAGTAGCAGTAGGTCCCGGTAAAAAAGATGAACCTACAACTGTGAAAGTGGGAGATAAAGTTCTTTACGGAAAATATTCAGGAACTGAACTAAAATTTGAAGGCAAAGATTATTTAATCGTAAGAGAGGGAGATCTTTTAGGAATTATTGGATAACATTGGTAAAAAGTAGGATGTACAAAGTACAAAGTATTTTTTTTTAATTAAACATTATAATCATTCGTACATTATACGTTTTACGTTGTACAAAAATTTAAAAAATTATGGCAAAAGAAATAAAATTCGATATTGAATCAAGAGACGCTTTAAAAAGAGGTGTTGATGCATTAGCAAATGCAGTAAAGGTTACTTTAGGACCTAAAGGAAGAAACGTGGTAATCGAAAAATCTTTCGGTGCTCCTCACGTTACCAAAGACGGAGTTTCTGTAGCAAAAGAAATTGAGCTAGAAGATAAAGTAGAAAACATGGGAGCTCAAATGGTAAAAGAAGTGGCTTCTAAAACCAATGATATTGCAGGAGACGGAACTACAACTGCTACTGTTTTAGCACAGGCAATTGTAAGAGAAGGTCTTAAAAATGTAGCTGCAGGTGCAAATCCAATGGATTTAAAAAGAGGTATCGATAAAGCAGTAACTGCTGTTGTAGCTGATCTTAAATCTCAGTCTCAGGAAGTGGGAGATTCTTCAGAAAAAATCAAGCAAGTAGCTTCTATCTCTGCAAACAATGATGATACAATCGGATCACTAATCGCTGAAGCTTTTGGAAAAGTTGGTAAAGAAGGAGTAATCACAGTAGAAGAAGCTAAAGGTACTGATACAACAGTAGATGTTGTAGAAGGAATGCAGTTCGACAGAGGCTACCAATCACCATATTTTGTGACTAATCCTGAAAAAATGTTAGCTGAGCTTGAAAATCCATACATTCTTTTAGTGGAGAAAAAAATCTCTTCTATGAAAGAATTGCTTCCGGTTCTTGAACCGATCGCACAAGGTGGAAAATCATTACTAATTATTTCCGAAGAAGTGGAAGGTGAAGCTTTGGCAACTTTAGTAGTAAACAAATTAAGAGGTTCTCTTAAAATTGCTGCGGTAAAAGCTCCAGGATTTGGAGACAGAAGAAAAGCAATGTTGGAAGATATCGCAATTTTAACAGGTGGACAGGTAATTTCTGAAGAACAAGGTTTCACTATGGAAAACATTTCTTTGGATATGTTGGGAACTGCTGAAAAAGTATCTATCGATAAAGATAATACAACGATCGTAAACGGTGGTGGTGAAGAAAGCAAAATCAAAGGAAGAGTAGCTCAGATCAAAGCTCAAATGGAAACTTCTACTTCTGATTATGATAAAGAAAAACTTCAGGAAAGATTGGCTAAATTAGCAGGTGGTGTTGCCGTTCTTTATGTAGGTGCAGCTTCTGAAGTGGAAATGAAAGAGAAAAAAGACAGAGTAGATGATGCATTACACGCAACAAGAGCCGCTGTGGAAGAAGGTATCGTTGCAGGAGGTGGTGTTGCTTTGGTAAGAGCGATCCATTCATTAGATAACCTTTCTGGAGCCAATGCTGATGAAACTACAGGTATTAAAATCGTAAAAAGAGCAATTGAAGAACCATTAAGACAGATTGTTGCCAATGCAGGTGGTGAAGGTTCTGTAATCGTTGCTAAAGTGGCAGAAGGTAACGGAGATTTCGGATACAATGCTAAAACTGACGAGTATGTTCACATGCTTGAAGCAGGAATTATTGACCCAACGAAAGTAACAAGAGTTGCCCTTGAAAATGCAGCTTCTGTTTCTGGAATGCTTTTAACTACTGAATGTGTAATCACCGAAGTGAAAAAAGACGAACCAGCCATGCCAATGGGTGGTGGAATGCCGGGAATGATGTAGTCTTAACTACTATAAATTAAATTAAACCGTTCTATTTTTATAGAGCGGTTTTTTATAAATAATATAAAGGACTTTTTATTTTAGCTTTAGAAATATCTGTAATATGGGTATAAATTTGGGTAGTTTTGATAGAATTGTGTCCCAAAAGTTCCTGTAGAAATCTAATATCTGCACCACTTTCTATGAGATGTGTAGCATAGCTATGCCGCAAACCATGAATACCAATATTTTTGTTAATATTAGCATTTCTCAGTGCATTTTTAAAAGCCTGCTGTACACTTCTCACCGAATAGGCACCACCATATTGCCCTTCAAAAAGATATTCTTTGGGTTTATATATTTTATAATAACTTCTTAAAAGAAGCAAAACAGACTCCGGCAAATTGGTATACCTATCTTTTTTGCCTTTTGCGCCAGCTATTAATACCAGCATATCTTCCGAATTTATATGTTCTATTTTCAGGTTTACAATTTCCGAAACCCGTAAACCCATTCCGTAGGAAAGCTGTAGCATCAAAAGATGCTTAGGATTTTGCGTCTTTTTAAAAATTTTCTTTATTTCAGATTTTGTAAGTACTTTAGGAAGGAGTTTCGGAGTTTTGGGACGAGGAATATCAAAAAACATTTTTTCTCTATGCAAAACTTTTTCGAAATAAAACTTTATTGCATTTATACGGCTATTAAGATGATTTTCCTTAATCTTTTCTTTTTTTACACAATACAGAAAATAGTCTTTTAGTCTATCTTGAGTGAGTTCAATTACAGGATAGTGCTTAATTGTTTTAAGCAGGTGTGCAAATTCTGTAGCATAAGTTCTAATGGTATTTTTGCTGTATGCTTTTAGCGTAAGTTGATCGATAAACTGGGCAAAAGCGCTCTGATTGATGGGAGCAATATCATGTAAAAGATCTTCACCTATTTCTCGGGGATTAATTTGCAAAGCAGTACGTACAGAGGGCAAATCTGGCAAATACCAGGCTTTGTTAGAATTGCTCCATTTTGCAGAAGGAAAACGATCCCGAAGCTGCCTAATAAGGCGATAATCTTTTTGAAACCTAATCCAAATTACTTTTTTGGAATTATGCACTCCGAAATTGAATTGATATAAGCTAAGATTCATTAAAATACTTTTATATAAAACTTCGCATTTTGTATAGATTAAAAAATATATTGTATCAAATTATCTTCATACTCTATATAAAATACGAAACCAAATATAGTGAAAAAATACTTGCTATTAGATAATTTGAATATATAAATCTAAAAAAATGTGATTCTCAAAAACTTTCGTATATTTGTATGTTATAGGCAACTCTAAAAGACAAACACGACACAGAAAAAATGGGAGCTTGGGGAACAGCAATATCATCTAACGACACTTATGCTGACATTTACGATGAGTTTTTCGATTTGTATAATGACGGACTTGACGTGGCAGAAATTTCAAAAAAGTTAATTGCTGACAATCAAGAAACTATTAACGATACGGACGACTGTAATAACTTTTGGTTTGCATTGGCAAAAGCACAATGGGAATGTAAACAACTCGACAAAGACATTTTCGACCGAGTAAAAATGGTAGTTGAAACAGGTGCAGACCTTGAAGTGTGGCGACAACTTGACGCTGACGAGAAGGACATAAAAAAACGTAAAGTAGTTCTTGACAAATTTCTTTCTGACTTACAATCGGAAAGACCAAAAGCAAAGTCAAGAAAAAAGAAAATAATACGCCAACCAGTCTTTGAAAAAGGAGACTGCGTAACTTTTAAACTAGAAAATGGGAACTATGGTGGAGCAATTGTTTTAGAAGCTATAAAAGACACAGAATTAGGACTAAATTTAATTGCTTTAACTAGGTTAAATAGTAAAGCGAAACCAACATTAAAAGATTTTGAGAATTCTGAAATATTGACAAAATCATTTGCAAACTTGAAAAATGAAATTGAAATAGGTTGGTGTTATGCTATTGGCTTAAAAACAGACAAAACTGAATATGAAGTTTTAGGTAATATCAAAGTTGTCATTAATTACCCATTGAATGTTGGTTCTGGGTACTATTTCAACGGAACTATTGACAAAATGAAAGAGTATGCACAAAATCAATTTGAGTATGAAATAGCTAATCCAAAGCCACAGAAAAAACTGATGGTAAAAGAATTAATAAAAAAGAAAGGTTGGAAGTTTTGGTAAAAAGAGCTGCCTATAACACGGGTTTGGCAAAAGTGGCGGTTCAGTGCTCCGCAGACACATTTGTGGTTAATCAGAGTTTGGTTCTCCGCATCAACATTTGTGGTAAAAATCGCCACCTTCGCCAAGCCCGAAAACGTTGGGCGTAATATTAACCAACCACAATCGACAGACAGAACCGAAGAATGACAACAACTTTAATTATTGTATTTATTGTAAGTTTTTTAGCATTTTCAATCAGTGCAATTTGTGGTGGCGGTGCAGGATTAATGCTTATTCCAATTCTTGGACAACTTTTGCCTGTAAGCCAAGTTCCTGCCGCATTATCTATCGGAACATTTACCAGTTCGGCTTCAAGACTTATCGTTTTTAGACAAAAAATTTGTTGGCATATCGTAAAATATTTTGTTCCATTTGCTTTGCCTGCTGTTTGGTTAGGTGCTTGGTTGTTGAAATATGTAAACCCAGTTTATTTAGAAATTGCAATGGGACTTTTCCTTATCAGCAATTTGGCATTTCTATTCAAAAAACCAAAAGAACTGAATGAGACTGAAAAGCCTACAAATTTTGTTTTAGGACTTATCGGATTTTCGGCAGGTTTTTTATCGGGCTTGACAGGTGCTGTTGGACTACTTTTTAACCGTTTTTATTTACGTTACGGACTAACCAAAGAAGAAATTGTAGCCACAAGAGCAGCCAACGAAATTATTTTACATTTAGTAAAAATCGTACTTTATTTTTTGTTTGGACTTATCACAATGAAAGTAGTTTTGGTAGGAATAGTTGTTGCCGTTTCTGCCATACTTTCTACTTGGGCAATGAAATGGATTTTACCTAAATTGAGCGAAACAGTGTTTAAAAAAGTAGGCTATTTTGCAATGGTTTTATCGGGGTTTGTAATACTTTCACAATCAGGAACAGGTTTATTGACAGCCAGCAATGGCAATATTGACACCGACTTAAAAAGCAAAGGTTTAGAAAGTAAATTGAAATGGCAAAACGCCAATTATGCTCTTGAATTTACTTACGATGAAGGCTTTGAATTTGAACAAGTAATTCCGATAACGGAACTCACAACTGACCAACAAAAAATGGTAGAAAGCAAAAAACAAAATGCCGACAAAATTGTGATTGAAGCCGTTCACGAAATTGGAAAAAAATCATACGAAGCATATTATTTTAACAACAACAAACTAATAGACAAAATTGACTTTGAGTAAAAAATACTACGCCCAACAGCGGTTTTGCAAAAGTGGGGCATTAGTACTATTTTTGAACATTGGGAATTCTATTGAACATTTGTGCTATTTTGAACATTTGTTCTTCGATTTCCCCACCTTCGCAAAGCCGCAAAACGATGTGGCGAAACTCCGCTCCGCTACGTCTCGCCACATCGGCTCGGCGGATTACATCCGCAAGACGTGCTCCGCAAAGCTTCGCACATCTTGCGGATTGGCAAAATCCCCTCACGGAAGCAGAGCTTCCAGAGGGAACTTCGCCAATCCGCCGAGCCGTT
>NZ_JBXUGL010000049.1:0-13985 GCF_057180505.1 Chryseobacterium sp. HNCC26DJ241
CTCTTTTTAAGTTCCACACTTCTTATGGTGAGATTACTGTAATGGGCTATTTCTTTTGTGGAAAAATTAAGTTTTAGAAATGCACAAAATTTTATTTGCCCGGATGTCATATTAGGATGATTGGATGTAAGATTATGATAAAATTCGGGATAAATTTCTTTGAATCTTACCAGAAAGGATGGATCATTATTTTTAGCCATCTCCAACATCTCCTTGAAAGCATCATTTATTTTAACCTGCAATTCCAATAGCTTCTCTTTTTTTTCGGTAAGATCGGTTTTGACCTCTTCTTTTAATTGTCTCTCTTTATGATAATTTCTAAAGAATTTCAAAGCAAAGAACAAAATAAAAACAGACAAGATAAAAACAGGTATAAAAATATAGTAAAACTGAGACTTCTTTTTATCATTTTCATTTTCTAAAATATACTCAAGAGTAGCATTGATATCCTCCTTTTCCTTTTGATCTAACCTTTCTGACAATTCTTTTGCTTTTTTGTAATAATAAAGAGATTTTTTATCTTCATTTAAGGATTCATAGACGGAAGACATATCCTCATAAATATATTGCAGCTGATCCGGAATACCATATTTTGAAAAAATTGGGATGGCTTTTTCATAATAATATATTGCACTATCATTTTTTTTAATCTTTAAATACGCTTCTGCTATTCCCTTTAGACTAAATCCTTCATTTACCGGACTCTTTGTAGCGATTGCATTATAATACCCCTTCCTTGAATAATATAGTGCAGAGTCTATTTTCCCTATTTCCTTGTAAGAGTTACTTAGATTATAATATTGTGTCCCGCTTGAATTGTTTCTTCTATTTACATTTTTTATTTTTTGATAGTAAAAAAAACTTTTTCTATCATACTTCAGTACAACTTCCACAGGAGAAACATTCATGTTCTCAATATTTCCACGAATCTTGTAGATCTCCCCCATTGCATAATAAAAATCGTCTCCTTTTAGTTTTGCTGTTAATAGTTCCGCTTTATCCAATATTCTGTAGGCTTCGGCATCAAAACCAAGTACCATATAAGATATCGCCTCAGAATTCAAAGCATATATCTGAAATAAATAATTACTTTCCTGCTCGGCTAATTTTTCAAGTTTCTTGGCATAGTCTATAACTTTCCTATCATTTCTGATATTCACATTTATATTTATTATACTATACAATGCTTTCATTTTGCCATTGCTGTATCCTTGTTCGTCTGACAATTTATATGCCTTGAACGCCTCAATTAACGCTTTTTTCTTGTCTCCTACTTCATACGTTACATTGATAATACTATCTATTTGCTTTTTGGAATACTTTTGCGCTTTTATTTGGAAAAAGAATAAAAGAAATAAAATAATGTATGTATATTTAAATGTATGCACCGAAAATTTTTTACAAAAATATTAAAAGCATTTATTTAATCTAACTTTACCACTTTTTAATGGAATTATCATTTATTAAAATAAAAATTTAGTAAAAACATATAAAAACATTTTTTTTATTCTAATATTCAAATTCTTCAAAAGGAATTTTTAATTGAACGGAAATCTGCTTTTTTTCTTCCGTATTCAAGTTGGAAAGTGACAGACCCAACAAACGAACCGGCTTGTCAAAAGGACGAAGCTCCCACAGTTTTTTAGCAGTTTCAAAAAAATCTAACGCATTCTCGAAATAATAATCGCGTGTTCTACTTCTTGTATAAAGCGAAAAATCTTTATACCTTATTTTTAAAGTAAGAGATTTTCCTTTTATGTTTTTAGCCTGAAGTCGTTTTTGCAATTCGCTGCTTATGATATTCAGTTGTTCGAAAACCTGTTCATCTTCAATAAGGTTTTCCCAAAAGGTTTCTTCTACAGCAACACTTTTCTGAATTCGGTGTGGCTTTACTTCACTATTATGAATCCCTCGAACCACATTGTAATAATATCTCCCCGATTTCCCAAAAAGCCTTTCCAGTTCTTCCAGTGATCTTCTTTTCAGATCTGCTCCTTTAAAAATATGAAGCTCATGCATTTTATTGGCCGTTACTTTTCCGATACCATAAAATTTTTCGATGGGAAGTTCCTCCATAAATTCCAAAATTTTGGAAGGATGTATCGTTTTTTGTCCGTTAGGTTTATTAATATCTGAAGCTACTTTTGCCAAAAATTTATTTACAGAAATTCCAGCTGAAGCGGTAAGTCCGGTTTCATCAAAAATTCTTTTCCGGATTTCACGGGCAATTTCGTTAGCCGATTCCATGTTTTTTTTGTTTTCTGTAACATCAAGATAAGCCTCATCTAAGGAAAGTGGCTCTACCAGATCGGTATATTCAAAAAAAATAGCGCGGATTTTTTGTGAAATTTCTTTGTAACGTTGAAATCGGGGTTTTACTACTATTAGATCCGGGCATTTTTGTATGGCAATTTTTCCGGGAAGGGCAGATCGAATTCCGAATTTACGAGCTTCATAACTTGCAGCAGCAACAACACCATATTGTCCACCACCAACAGCAACAGGTTTTCCTCTCAACTCGGGATTATCAAGCTGCTCTACAGATGCATAAAATGCGTCCATATCAATGTGGATAATTTTGCGCTGCACTTCTTGCATATAACAAAATTAAAAAAATACTGTCTAAGAGCCTGTTTAAATTTTACTCAATAAAAGTTTTATAACTTTTTCTTACTACTCTAAATTAAAATAAATTTTGTTCATTTTTAAATTTAATATTAAGAATTTCAGATAGTTAAGTTGATTCCGATTAAGAAATCAATGCATTGCTTTTTTATTAAGTTTTTTAAGCTAAAGAGGCTTAATTCCTAATGATAAAAATAAATTATAAATTTAAACAGGCTCTAAACAGATGCATAAAAAAACTGATGATCCCGCATTTTGATTTTTTCAAATCTCTTTGCTAAATCATCAGTCTAATAAGTTTCTCTTTCCTATGAAAACAAAACTAAATACTTTTAAAATTTCATTTAACATCTTTTCAGAAATTAAAATCCATTTCAAAGGATAGCCTTCAGTTTTCACAAGTGCTTTGACTCTTCGTATTAATTTTCAGGTCAAGAATTTCAGATTTGGCTTTTCAGCTTAGTCCTCTTTCAAATCCTTTTGAATTAAACTACAGTCTTTACATTTTAAAGATCAACTTTTTATTAAATCTTGACTTAAACTATAGTTCAGAATTAATCTGATTTTGATTTAAGTTTTGATTTTTAAGCCTAAACCACATAAGTTTGATGGTATGTTTTACTTCTATTTTAGGTTTTTAATTTCCATCATTTGGATTTCCATTAAAAATCTCATAATTTTCAGTCTAAACTTTGGTCTCACTTACTTTAAGTTTTCACTTTTGGGTTTTTCAACCTTTCCAGTTTCACCTTTACGGTTTGACTTTATTGTTGATGTAAAGATAGCAATCTATAAAAGCTATTTGCAAATAAATCCATTGGTTTTTCTACACCTGTTTTATGACTGCATTTCACCATGTCCGGTGAATAACTAATCACTGAAAATCAATCAGTTAATACAGTTATTAACTAAAAAAATATTAGAATTTAAATTTAAGCATTGCAGTTATTCAACAAAAAAACACTTCAAAAGAAGTGCTAATTATTTGTTTTACAAAAGGTTAATTATAATTTTTCACCAAACCTTTCACAATTTTGATAACATTCGGCATGGCTTTGTTGGCGGCATGCAAAACTTCTTCGTGTGATACATTGAATGCAATTTCGGGACCTCCAACATCTGTAATAATAGAAATTCCGAAACAATCCATTCCCTGATGTTTTGCAACAATTACTTCAGGAACAGTGCTCATTCCGACAGCATCTCCTCCAATTGCACGGATCATCCCATATTCTGCAGGAGTTTCAAAAGTGGGTCCTTGTAAAGCAACATATACTCCTTTATGAACCTTAATCGTGTTTTCCAAAGCAACATTTTCGGCTATTTCCAGCATTTTTTTGTTGTAAGGCTCACTCATATCTACGAAACGAGGCCCTAATTCATCCAGATTTTTTCCGCGTAACGGATGTTCCGGCATCATGTTAATATGATCTTGGATAAGCATTACATCCGCAACTTTGAAAGCCGGATTTACACCTCCGGAAGCATTAGAAACAATTAGATTCTGAATTCCTAAAAGTTTAAAAACTCTGAATGGAAAAACAACTGTTTTTATGTCATGTCCTTCATAATAATGAAACCTTCCGCTCATCATCAAAACTTTTTTACCTTCAAGCATTCCGTAGATCAGTTTTCCACCGTGTCCTACAACTGTAGTTTGGGGAAAATTCGGAATTTCATGGTATTCTAAAGTATGAATAGCTTCCACTTCATCTTTAAGAGCTCCTAAACCCGAACCCAGAACAATAGCAAAATCAGGAATCTCCTGAATAATACTCCTAATAAAATCCGCAGTTTCTTTAATTTTTTCTAACATAATCCAAGATAAGCTGGTTAAACTCCTCTTTTTTATCAATGGTCACATTTATAGGCCAATAATAAACAAGGTCTCTAAGATAATCAAAAGTTTTTAACCTTACATAATCTTTCTCGGTTGTGAGAATTAGCTTGTATTCTCCCAATTTTTTGTATTCTGCAATAATATTTTTGATATCAGCCTCTGTAAAATTATGATGATCCTTAAATTTCAAGTGCTTTACTTTTTGTGAAAATTTTGAAAGATGCGTAAGAAGCGGTTTTGGATTGGCAATACCTGTAATCAGAAGAATGTCATAATACGCCAAATTGTTATCCGGCAAATGTTTTTCTCTTGAATAAATATTTTCATCATAATTAATGGATGAAAAGAAAACTTTCTGGTAATGCTGCGGACGAATTCTGGAAACAAAGTATTGCTTTTTTTCCTCAGTAAGATCATCAGGACATTTAGAAACCATGATTATTTGTGCTCTGCTCGCTCCTGCCCTGCTTTCACGCAGATCTCCTGCCGGAAGTAGAAAATCTTTGAAATAAGGATCATTATAATCCGTCATCAAAATATTGAAACCCGGATCTATGGCTCGATGCTGATAGGCATCATCCAAAACCAAAACATCAAGATCCATATCATCAATTATTTTTTTAGCACCATAAACACGATCTTCGCAAACACCTATTACAAAACGATTTTTGAAACGTTCAAAAAGTTGCATCGCTTCATCTCCTACCGTTTTATAATTGCTTTCATAATTGGTGATTCCATATCCTTTTGTAATTCTTCCATAACCTCGTGAAAGCACACCGGCTCTGTAATGTTTGGAAAGAAATTCTGCCAAATACATGACCATTGGAGATTTTCCGGAACCACCTACTGAAAGATTTCCGACATTGATGATCGGATTTTTGAATTTTGTCGATTTAAAAATTCCCAAGCCATAAAGAGTATTACGAATAGCCGTAACCAAATGATAGCCCAGAGAAAAAGGATAGAGATACCATCTTTTCATACGGCTGCAAAAATATCACTTTTTAGAGAATTTTTCTGAGTAAAATTTTAAATTTTGCATACCGTAAAATCAATTTAATGCAATAGTGTTATTATTAAAAAGTGATTTTAATTTTTTTAGTAAGTATTGGCTTACTATTTTACCCAAGAGTAGTACTGTATAAAGAATGAGTAAAAATGAATTTTTTTCAGTTTTTATTCAATTTTGGGAGCGAAAAATTTAATTTTTCCTAAACTTAAGCTCAAAAACAAATAAAAATAATCAGAGCGTAACTTGTTTAAATCTTTATATTTGTAAAATATTTACAAGTATGATATTATCAATGACCGGCTTCGGAAGAAGCGAAGGAGTATTTGAAGGCAAAAAAATATCAGTGGAAATAAAATCCCTGAACAGCAAAAATTTTGATCTTAATATTAGAATACCCGTCCGTTTCAAAGAAAAAGAATTTGAAATTCGTAAAATTCTCAATGATAGAATCATTCGTGGAAAAGTAGATTGTTTTATCAATTGTGAAACATTGGATGATAATACAGATGTAAAAATAAATAAAGATCTTATCCATTGCTATATCAATGCATTAAAAGAATGTGCTTCTGACGGACCGGAATTCGAATACCTGAAAATGGCAGTCCGATTTCCGGAAGCAATTTCTTCAAAACCCGATGACTTGAACGAAAACGAATGGATCTTTCTTATTGGTCTCATTAATGAGGCTTTAGAAAAATTTGAAAATTTCAGAAAAGTTGAAGGTGGAAGCCTACAATGTGAACTTTTGAGGAATATCCACAATATTGAAAAGTATCTTTCCGAGGTTCTTCCTTTTGAAGAAGTCCGTATAGAAAATATAAAAGAGAGATACCGAAAAACACTTCAGGAATTTGAAAATATCGACGAAACCCGTTTTTATCAGGAATTGGCTTATTATACAGAAAAACTGGATATTTCTGAAGAAAAAGTACGCCTTGTCCAACACTTGAATTATTATAAAGAAGTGGCCGAAAATGAAGATCTAAATGGTAAAAAATTAGGCTTTATTTCTCAGGAAATTGGTCGAGAAGTTAATACTCTCGGCTCTAAAGCCAATCATGCCGATATTCAGAAATTGGTGGTAATGATGAAAGACGATCTGGAAAAAATCAAAGAACAAACATTGAATGTGCTTTAGTTTATAGTTGATAGTTGTTGGTTGATAGTTGTCGGTTATTTGTCTTCGTTTCTAATTATATAGAACTATCAACTATCAACCAACAACTATCAACTATCAACTGACAACCATCAACCAAAAACTAAATGAACAAAGTTATTATATTCTCGGCTCCATCCGGAAGTGGAAAAACCACATTAGTTAAACATTGTCTGGAACATTTTCCGGAACTGGAATTCTCCATTTCCTGTACCACAAGACATCCGAGAGGAACCGAAAAAAACGGAATTGATTATTATTTTACTTCCCCTGAAGAATTCCGACAAAAAATTGTAGAAAATGCTTTTGTGGAATATGAAGAAGTATATACGGACAAATATTACGGAACATTAAAATCCGAAGTAGAAAGAATCTGGAATTCCGGAAAAGTCGTTATCTTTGATGTAGATGTAAAAGGCGGAATTTCGCTTAAAGAATATTTCGGAGAAAAAGCACTTTCCATTTATATTATGCCTCCTTCCATTGAAGAATTGGAACGAAGATTGATTGCCAGAAATACGGATGATGCGGAAACCATTAAAACAAGAGTAGCAAAAGCAGCTCACGAAATGACGTTTCATGTGTATTTTGATGAAATTATAGTGAATACCGATCTGGAAAAAGCAAAAGAGGAAACAGAAAAACTGATCCGAAATTTTATTGATTCGAATTAAAAATATCATTTATCAATCATCATTTATCAATTATAAAAATGAGTAACGAAACTTTAGATACCATAAAAGCCAATCTTCCGGTTCACGGATTTTTGAAATTCAAAGATCTTCAGATTCCTGAAGGTGAAGATTTGGTGAAAGCCATTCTCGAACTTAAAAAAGAGAAAAATGCCGTTATTTTAGCACATTATTATCAACCTGCAGAAATTCAGGATATTGCTGATTTCTTGGGAGATTCTCTTCAATTGGCAAGACAGGCAAAAGAAACGGATGCAGATATGATCGCTTTTTGTGGAGTTCATTTCATGGCAGAAGCTGCAAAAATTTTGAACCCGACCAAAAAAGTGGTTCTTCCTGATACAATGGCCGGTTGCTCTTTAGCAGACGGTTGTAGTGGAGAAGGTTTACGAAAAATGCGCGAAAAATATCCTGATGCTTTAATTGCAACTTACATCAATTGTAATGCAGAAACAAAAGCAGAAAGTGATATTATTGTGACAAGTTCCAATGCGGAAACTATTATCAATGCTTTGCCAAAAGATCGTCCTATTATTTTCGCTCCGGACAAAAATCTTGGAAGATATTTAATGAAAAAAACTGGTCGCGAAATGATTTTGTGGGATGGAAGCTGTATTGTTCATGAAGCATTTTCTATGGAACGTATTGCAAAACAATTAGCTGAAAATCCTGACGCAAAACTAATTGCCCATCCTGAAAGTGAAACTCCGGTTCTGGAACTCGCACATTTTATTGGTTCCACTTCTGCATTGCTGAATTATGTAGAAAAAGATGATGCTCAAAAATTTATTGTGGCAACAGAAGAAGGAATTCTTCACGAAATGAAAAAACGGGCACCTCATAAAACATTGATTCCTGCTTTGGTTTTCGATGAAAGCTGCAACTGTTCCGAATGTTTCTACATGAAAAGAAATACGATGGAAAAATTGTATTTATGCATGAAATACGAGCTTCCCGAAATTCAAATCGAAGAAGAACTTCGTCTTAGAGCATTGAAACCAATTGAAGCAATGCTAGAATTATCAAAAACGATAAAATAATTACAACATTAGATAGAACTCAACCCTTTCAAAGCGTAAAACATTGAAAGGGTTTTTTCTTTTCCAACATTTGAAACAGAAGCGTTAAGAAAATATAGAAAAAAATAAATCTTTATGGAGCAATGTCAATCTAATTGAAATCGAAGACTTTAAATTTATTTTCTTAAAATCTTAATTTTCTTAATGGTAAAAAACTTTCAACAGGACTTTAAATGTCAAAAAATTTCAAAACTTTTTTTGATTTCTCAAAATTATTTCTACATTTGTCATCATTAGAGATGAATAATTGCATTCACATATCTGAAAATCTTCTTCCGGAAATTTTGTTTTCGGTAAAATTTTCTGTTACTACCACTACAACAACCCCATAATCGGGGGTTTATTTCACATATTATTTCGGTGTTGGTGTTCTTTTATACAAGAGCAAGAAATTAATTTTTTAAAATTTAGAAAAACAAAATATGAAAGTTCTAAAATTTGGCGGTAGTTCGGTTGCCAATGCACAAAATATACTTTTAGTAGAAAATATTGTAAAAAAAGAAGCGCAAAAAAATCAAGTTGCAGTTGTAGTTTCTGCACTTTCGGGTGTTACAGATGGTTTGATCCACGCTTCGGAATTGGCTTCTGCAAAAGATGAAAGCTATTTGCAAATTCTTAAAAATTTAGAAGAAAAACATCTTTCCGTAGTGAAAGAACTGATCCCGATTGCAGAACAAAGTTCGTGGCTAAGTTTTGTAAAAAAACACTTTAACGATATTGAAGACATCTGCAACGGAATTTTTGTTTTAGGAGAATTTACGGGAAGAATCCGCGATAGAATTACATCTTACGGAGAATTTTTATCTTCCAATATTATTTCCTCAAGATTTCGTTTGGACGGTTTAGACGTCATTTGGATGAATGCAGCCGAATACATCAAAACGGACAGCAATTTCACCAATGCAAAAGTAAATTTTGAAGAAACCGAAAAAAATATTCAGAAATTTTTTGAAGAAAATAACCACCAAATTATAGTAGTTCCCGGTTTTATTGCAAGTGATGAAAACGGAAATGCTACCACTTTAGGAAGAGGCGGTTCCGATTATACCGCTTCTATTATTGCAGCTTCTGTAGATGCAGAAGAATTGCAAATCTGGACAGATGTAAACGGAATGATGACTTCCGATCCGAGACTGGTTCCGAATGCGAAAGTGATTTCAGAGATTTCCTATCAGGAAGCAATGGAATTGTCGCATTTTGGTGCAAAAGTTTTGTATCCACCGACAATTCAGCCTGTGATGAATAAAAATATTGATCTTTGGATTAAAAATACTTTCAATGCAGAATTTCCCGGAACGCTGATTTCTCAAAATTTTAAATCAGAAAAAAATGAAAATCAGGTAGCAGTCGGAATTTCGAATATGAACACTATTGCTTTGCTCACTTTGGAAGGAAGCGGAATGGTAGGAATTCCCGGAATTTCTGCAAAATTATTCCAGTGTTTAAGCAACGAAAAAATCAGCGTCATTCTTATTACCCAAAGTTCATCGGAGCATTCCATTACGATTGCCATTAACGAAAAAGATGTTTCCAAAGCTGAAAATGCTATCAATTTAGCATTTGAAGATGATCTTAAATTAAACAGAATAGAACCCGTAAAAATTGAAACTTCCCTTTCCATCGTTGCTTTGGTTGGAGAAAATATGCGGAACAGAAGCGGAGTAAGCGCAAAAATGTTTGGCGCTTTAGGAAATAACGGTGTGAATATCCGAGCTATTGCGCAAGGTTCTTCGGAAAAAAATATCAGTGTTGTAATTGCAGAAAATAATGTAAAAAAAGCAGTAAATGTTCTTCACGAAGAATTTTTTGAATCAGAAATCAAGCAAGTTCACATTTACATCAGTGGTGTCGGAAATGTAGGTTCTAAATTGATACAGCAGATTTATAATCAAAACGAGTATCTGAAAGAAAATCTTTTGATCAATCTGAAAATTGCCGGACTTTCCAACAGCAAAAAAATGCTTTTGTCCGATGAAGGCATTTCAAAAAACGATTTTGAAAATTTGAATGGGAATGGTTTGGATTCATCACCTGAAATTTTCGCTGAAGAAATTATCCGAAGAAATTTGAGAAACTCTATTTTTGTGGATGTTACAGCAAATTCAGACATCATAAAAATCTACGAAACTCTCTTGAAGAAAAGTATCAGCATTGTTGCCTGCAATAAAGTAGCGGCAGCTTCCGATTTTGAATTTTACCAAAAATTAAAAAATTCGGCGAAGAATCATAACTGTAAATTTTTCTTTGAAACCAATGTTGGAGCAGGTTTACCAATTATCGGAACTATTAATGATCTGATAAGAAGTGGTGATAAAATTACTTCCATTCAGGCGGTTTTAAGCGGAACTCTGAATTTTGTTTTCAATAATTATGACGGAAGCAGAACGTTTTCCGAAGTTGTAAAACAAGCTCAAAATGAAGGATATACAGAACCGGATCCGAGACTGGATTTGGCAGGAACAGATGTTGCGAGAAAAATTTTAATTTTGGCAAGAGAAGCAGGATATTCTTTAGAATTTAATGAAATTGAAAACGAAAGTTTCCTTCCTGAAAAATGCATGCAAGGAAGTGTTGAAGATTTTTACCAATCACTTTCAGAATATGAATCTCATTTTGCAACCCTTTTGGATGAAGCGAAAAACAACGGAAAAATTCTGAAATATGTTGCCGAATTCAAAGATGGAAAAGCAAAAGTAGGCCTGAAACATATTGCTCCGGAAAGCGATTTATTCCATCTTTACGGAAAAGACAATATTGTGATTTTCAAAACATTGAGATATTCCGAACAGCCATTGGTTGTAAAAGGAGCCGGAGCCGGAGCGGAAGTTACAGCAAGTGGAGTTTTTGCAGATATTGTGCGTTCTGTTTAATTGTTGACCTCGAATTTTTTTGCGTTCAGAAAATTTAAAAAATGAACGTTAAAAAATTCCCACTGTTTGAGCGAAGCGAGTTTTGGGAATTTTAGAGAATTTTTAAAATTTTTAGCAAAAGAATTCAGTCTTGAATTTTTGATTCTTTTGTTTCAAGACAAAAGAATTTAATAAAAAAATAATATGAATAACATAAAAATAAAAGTTCCGGCAACGGTTGCTAATTTAGTCTGCGGTTTTGATATTCTCGGAATGGCAATCAATGAGCCTTTTGATGAGATGGAATTCAAAATTCTGGAAACACCGGAAATCAAAATCAAGCATACCGATCATTTTGGTTTGCCGGAAGAAGCCGAAAAAAATGTAGCCGGAATCGTGCTTTTAAAAATTCAGGAACATTTGAATTTGAAAACAGGATTTGAAGTCACCATTCACAAAAATATAAAACCAGGAAGCGGATTAGGTTCCAGTGCGGCAAGTGCAGCCGGAGCTGCAATTGGAGCAAATATTTTGCTTGGAAATGTTTTTTCAAAAGAAGAATTGGTACATTTTGCGATGTTTGGCGAAGAATTGGCTTCAGGAGTTCGTCATGCAGATAATATTGCGCCGTGCATTTTCGGAGGAATTACACTTGTAAAATCTTCTGATCCTGTCGATATTATTCCGCTGAATTCACCGGATTTATTTGTAACCGCCGTTCATCCGCAAGTGGAAGTGAAAACTTCTGATGCAAGGCAGATTCTCAAAAAAAATATCCAGTTGAAAGATGCAGTTACACAATGGGGAAATATTGCAGGTTTGGTAGCAGGAATTTTAAAAAATGATTTTTCGCTAATTAGCAGAAGTTTAAATGACGTCATTGTAGAACCGGTGCGAAGTATTCTGATTCCCAAATTTGATGAGGTAAAATCCAAAAGTTTGGAATTGGGAGCTTTAGGTGGCGGAATTTCAGGATCGGGTCCTTCCATTTTTATGCTCAGTGAAAAACAAGAAACTGCCGAAAAAATTGCTGAATTGATGAAATCCATTTATAACGGAATTGATGTTGAAAATTTTGTGTATGTTTCCAAAATTAATGATCGGGGAATAACAATTATAGATTAAAATCTTGTCCTTCCGACGAAAGGAATCTTTAGAACTGAAAAGATTCTTCGTTTCATTCAGAATGACAGCATGAAAAAATAATATGAACTACTACAATTTAAAATATAAAAACGAAACCGTCAGCTTCAAAGAAGCGACAATAAAAGGACAAGGAAAAGACAAAGGATTATTTTTTCCGGAATCTATTCCTGTTTTTGAGAAAGAATTTATTGAAAACTTGCAGAATTTTTCAGATGAAGAAATTGCATTTCGGTGCATGAAAGATTTTGTAGGAAACGAAATTCCGGATGAAGAACTGAAAAAAATTGTTTCAGAAACGATCAGTTTTGAAATTCCTCTGAAAAAAATCAACGATAAAATTTCCGTACTGGAATTATTTCATGGCCCAACTTTGGCTTTTAAAGATGTCGGTGCAAGATTTATGAGCCGCTGTCTTTCCTATTTTTTGAAAAATGAGGATAAAAAAGTAACGGTTTTGGTAGCTACTTCCGGAGATACAGGTGGCGCTGTTGCTAATGGTTTTTATAAAGTTCCGAATGTTGAAGTCGTGATTTTATATCCGAAAAACAGAGTGAGTCCAGTTCAGGAAAAACAATTGACCGCTTTGGGTGAAAATATTTTTGCTTTGGAGGTAAATGGAAGTTTTGATGATTGCCAGAGTTTAGTAAAACAGGCTTTTTCTGATGAAGAAATCAACTCCGAAATATTTTTGACTTCGGCTAATTCCATTAATGTTGCAAGATGGCTTCCACAGCAGATTTATTATTTATTGGCTCTGAAACAATGGCAAAAAACGGAAAATCAAAATCCTATAATTTGTGTTCCGAGTGGAAATTTCGGAAATATTTGCGCAGGAATTTTGGCGTATTTTCGTGGACTTCCGGCGGAACATTTTGTAGCAGCTTGTAATGAAAATGATGTCGTTCCAAACTATCTTGAAACTCAAAATTTTGAAATAAAAGAAACCGTTGCCACACTTTCCAACGCAATGGACGTGGGAAATCCGAGCAATTTTGTACGAATTTTAGAATTATTCGGAAACGAATTTCCTTCATTGAAAAATAAAATTTCCGGATATTCCGTAAATGATGAAGAAACAATGAAAACCATTACGGATGTTTACGAAAAATTCAAATATATTTTAGAACCACACGGAGCAGTTGCTTATGCTTCTTTAGAAAAGTATTTGAATGAAAACCCTGATAAAAAAGGGTTTATACTGGAGACTGCACATCCTGTAAAATTTCCGGAAGCGGTGGAAAAAGCCATTCATCAAAAAATTGAAATTCCTGAATCTTTGGAAGAATTGATGAAAAAAGAGAAAAAAACGGTAGAAATACATCCGGATTTTGAAGAATTGAAACGATTTTTAGTGTATCGAAATTAAAAAAAAGCAAAAGAATAATGTTGAAAGTTAAGCATTGAAAGTTTGAAAAAGTTGATGTATTTTTGATTTAAAAAATAGTAAAATGATTGTTCAAAAAAAACACCTAAGTCACATAAGAGTAATGTAAAGAGTAAAAAAGTTCACTCAAGTAGAAAATCAAAGATTTTCAAAACTAAAGTGTTTTCAAATGAACTTCTTTTCACTTTGCAAAAATTAA
>NZ_JBXUGL010000050.1:0-12602 GCF_057180505.1 Chryseobacterium sp. HNCC26DJ241
CTTTTTTATAAATTGCCACTGATTGTCAGAAATGTTGGTTGAATAATTTTTCATGAAGTAACTTTATTGATTAACAACTAACAAGTTACGAAAAATAATCAACTTAAACGACTGACAATCAATTTTTTATATAAATGTTTTATTGAAAATAATCGTCATAAACTTTTTCTAATTTAATTTTTAAACAGGCTCTAAGTCTTCTTCATTTTCAGAAAAAAAATTTTGCCAATCTTCTTCATCCATCAAATCAGGCTCATCGGAAGAACCGGAAATAAAGTCGTCCATTTCGCGCCTGTCTTTTTTAGTAGGTCTTCCTTCTCCTTTATTTCTATAGTAATCCTGAGAAGATTTTCGCATTTTAAGAATCTCGTATTGAAGCGGATCTGTAATATCTTTTACATAATCTGCTACCAATTTAGCTCCTACTCGGCTTTTAGGTATATCTAAAACTTTTATTTTATAATCTATTTGGTTTTTACGAATCTTAATTTCATCGCCTTGCTTTACTTCACGAGAAGATTTCACAGCGTTATCTCCTATGGAAACTCTGTTCTTTTTAATTTCCTCTGCTGCTATACTTCGTGTTTTATAAAAACGAATGCTCCACAAAAATTTATCAATTCTCATATTTTATTTTTACATTTGCTGAATATTTGAGCAATATAATCATAAATCAAAAAATGAAAAAAATTTTTTTATGTCTTGCCGTTTGTACTCTGGCTTTTAATTCTTGTAATAAAGATGATGAAACAACTACAGAGCAAGTAAGCGTTGAAACCCAAAATGAATACGATAATCTGGCTACTACAAAATTTCTAAATGAGCATTATTTGGATACAAAAGGCAATATTAAAGAATTTGATGATAATGATGATTCTGATAATAATTATCCAAAACTTTCAGCCTTAAATCCCGTTACTTTATCTTCTGGTGTTATCTACATTGTAAGACAAGGAGCGCAACCTAGCTCAGGAACTGCAATCGGAACAAAAGATATCATCAAAATAATGTCGAATTCTATATCGTATGTTGCTACAAAAAAAGATGATGTTGTTTCTTTCAGTTCTGGTATTACGTTTAGAAATACGATTGCCGGAACCG
This sequence comes from Chryseobacterium sp. HNCC26DJ241, assembly GCF_057180505.1. NCBI lineage: Bacteria > Pseudomonadati > Bacteroidota > Flavobacteriia > Flavobacteriales > Weeksellaceae > Chryseobacterium > Chryseobacterium sp. HNCC26DJ241. The sequence continues at coordinate 1,102 of NZ_JBXUGL010000050.1, forward strand.
GAGTACCAGAAGAAGATCCTGCATATTATTATGTGAAAAATTCTGTTTTAAAGGCTTATAATGACAAATATGGTACAAGTTATGGCCATTCTTATTATGAAATAGAAGGTTTTAGAGAGGCTCTCCAACATTTCGAAGCATTTAATATTCCTGATGAAAGTGACTATAATCTTCAAGGTGTAATCATAGTTCCATCCAGAGCTGCTTTTGCGAGAGATGCGCATTACAATTATTCAGGATATGCATTTACAGACAGAAGTTTTATTTTCAATTTTCAAGTTTATAAAACTTCTGACAGACCAGATAGTATGGATTAAAATATAAAAGAATAATTACCTTAAAAGATTATTCTGATTGCCAATGAAACATGACAATAATTTTGATTTTTTAAGGCTTTTATTTTCTGTTTTAGTCGTTATAGGACACGCTATACTTTTGAGTGGAATCCCTGAATTCAGAAATGATTTTTTGGCTTCCCTTCCAAATTACAGTGTGTTTTCTTTTTTTGTAATTAGTGGTTTTTTGGTATATTCTAGCTTTGAAAGATTACAAAATGTGAAAAAATATGCGGTTAAGAGAGCAAAAAGAATTTTACCTGCTTATTTTTTTGTAATCTTATTTTTTTCATTTTTGCTATTTCTTTTTTCAAAAACGGATTACTCTAATTATTTTTCTCAAGAATGGGCAAAATATCTGGGAGCAAATATTATTTTCCTAAATTTTCTAAAACCATGTATTCCTTTTGTTTTTACAGAAAATATATCTTGTTCTGTAAACGGTTCTTTATGGACTATAAAAGTGGAAATCATGTTTTATGTTTTGGTTCCGATTCTATACTTTTTTCTTAAAAACAAAACACGAAAGAATAAAAACATCATTCTTGTTATCTTATATCTTATTTCGATTCTGTATTTGCATGTAGTGGGAAAATATTGGAATTATATGTTTGCCAAGCAATTACCGGGATGTCTTTGCTACTTTGTAAGTGGTATTATTTTATATTTGAATTTGGATTTTTTTAGAAAGCATTCAGTGTATTTTGTAATACCTGCTATTCTTATCATCATTATTGAGAAAATATTTTATCCTACTACGCTTTTATTTCCTTTTGCTTTAGGAGTTGTGATTATCTGGATAGCGTTTATGAAAATTCCGTTAAGAAATTTCGCCAAATATGGAGACTTTTCTTACAGTATATATCTTATTCACTATCCTATCATCCAAATATTTATACAGCAAAAAATATATGAGCGATATTCCTTTATAGGATTATTAACAAGTTTTGCTATTATTATTGTGTTTTCTATTTTTATTTGGAATTATATTGAAAAGCCTTTTTTGAAAAGGAAAATCATTCATAAATCTGCTTTAGAATTTCCAGAGAATCAGGCATTCGAAAATCACTAAAATGCAATTTATAATATAACATCAGGCTTTCTAAAAATAAACTTCTTTCTTTTCGGGAAAGAATAATGCTATAATTATCTTTTTCAGAACTGAATTTCTTCCATAGTTCCGAAATTTTTTCGTCAAATAAATGATGATTTTTTAAATGTGTGAACCTTCCTGTTTCCGGATCCAAAAATGTTTCAGAACCAGATAAAGGAAGAAGCCCATTAAAACGCAGCATATTGAAAACAAGTGCAATATATGCCGCAAAATTTTGGTTTGAAAGTTTGTTTAAAAAAAATTGAATCTCCGAATAAACAATTGAGTTTCCATTTTCATTCCTCAAAATCTGATGCAAAAAATCAGAAGAAAACATGAGGACGCAATTCTGATTCAGATTTTTCTCATCATAAAAACTTTGAATAAGCTCTAATTTGGAAATACTGGGAATCTTACCTTGTTTTAAAGATCCGACAGATAATTCCAATTCATTCAAAGGAAAAAGATATGCTTTTCTTTTATTTCTGGGAGAATAAATTCCTTTCATAAAAAAACTTACATATCCTTGATCTTTTGTATAACAATTCAATATAGCGTCATAATCTCCATAACGAATATATGAAAGTAAAAAACCTTTAAAAACGGTCATTAATTTACTACTGCAATTTTTGCTGTTGCTGTATCTGTGCCGTCTTCGTTGGTCATAAGAACAAAATAAATTCCCGAAGCCACTCTTACACCACGCTGATTATTAAGATTCCATTCATAGAAACCTCCATTTGCTACTGCCTGATGCACAAGATTTCCGGCAGCATCCGTAATTCTTATATTCGTTTTTTGGGCAAGACCACGTATTTTTACATTTCCCTTGTAATTTGCATATACAACAGGATTTGGATAAACAAGCACATCTCCAAAATTTTCACTCACATTTACAACATCTCCCTGATAAACCACCACTCCATCTATAGTTACAAAATATACTTTACCGTTACTTTCGTCTACTTTTATGTCTGTTACACTATCTGATGGCAATGGAGAATCAGATTTTGTAAAATGCAAAAAGGTCTGCTCTCCAGAAGAACTTAAATAAAAAACACCTCCTCCGTCAATCGACACCCATTTTTGATTTCCAGAATCTACTGCAATTTGTAGAACAGTATTATCTCTGAACAATTCTTCTCCCAATCCGTTTTCTTCAATAACTATTGGGTCAGTCTGAGGAGATTCCTGCGAAATTGCTCCTTTATGATCAGAAAGAACTCTTAAGCCAATTCTTGTACCTATCCATACATCTTGATTTTTATCTACTGCAACTGAAACAACGCCGTCCGCAGGAAGGTTATTATCCTTTCTGATAATTTTATATGAATCATCTGAAGTAGAAGAAGGAGAATTATTATAATTGTATAAAAGTAATCCACCTCCAGTAAAAAAAGGAGAAGGAATATAAAGTACACCATCATTTAAAACAGGCTTTTGAACCCCACCTGAAACAATGACACTATTTAGTATAAATTGATCTGATCCCTGATCGTAAAAATAATAACCTATTTTGTTATTATCATCGCCCAAAAATGAAGCAGTTGCAAAAAGTTGCTTATTATCATCAAAGCCTAATCCACCTACTAGATTCTTTATACTTGGATATGAATTTTCATATACTTTGGAAAACTGGTTATTTTCCATTTTGTAAATTCCTTTTTGATTTGGCGTATCAAAATAATAATTCGCAAAAAAGATTTCAGTAGGCTTTGTTCGGTTTATTACAGCATCTAGTACATTAAAGTTAATAGGATTATCAATAAAATATTCCGGATAATTCCATTTAGTACCATCGAAATGATAGTATCCTAAATCTCTAACGGTCGGAGAGTTATACCCATCTCTTCCTCCACTGGAAATTACAATTTGATTTTTGTAGAAATCAATCTTATAAGAAGCATTATTATAAGGACCATCAGGCTTTATAGAATCTCCCGTTTCATTTTTTATTCCGGATAAATTGGTTCCACCATAAATTTGATTTCCTATATAAAGTCCGGTATTTACTTTTTCTCCAAAATTATTTTGCTTTATTAAAGCTCCTGTTTGATTAAATACTTTAACACTATTTTGATCCGAAATCAAAATATTTTGTCCGGATACAACAATATCATTTACAGAAGTATAACTTCCCGGAAAACCTGTAAACGTACTACCATTCCCATAAAAAATCTGATTCGATCCTGATAAAACCATAACACCATCATTTGAAAGCTGAGAAAAGCTTCCGGCAAAAGCAGTAGTCCATGTGGAAAATACAGGAAAAGTAACATTCATTTCGTGGGTAACAAGTCCATTTGCTGTTGCAGAATAGACTTTATTATCTTTAATGATAGATTCTTTGGCATCAATATAATTGCTACCTGATAAGAAAAAACAAGTATCTCCGAATTCTTTTTTCTGAAGATCAAAAACAGAAACTCCATATGCAACAGAAACTACGGCTTTATTTCCGTTTATAGAAATATGGTTAATTTTTTTACTCCCTGTAAAACCACTCGCTATAGGAATATCCATAACCAAAGTAACACCTTCCTCTGTAATAATATCCATGCTGCCGTTTTGATATCCTACCAAACCAATATGGGTTTCAGGATTGTAATCAAAAGCTGAAATTTTTACTTCATGTAGACCGTTTACTTTGGAAAGTTTAGAAATTTCTCCCGTTGCAATAGTATAGAAAAATATTCCATTTTCTGTTGCTGCTATCAGTTTTCCATTATCTTCTTTTATTGCCAGAATATTATTGTAAGAAAACAAATCACTCCATTTGTTGGAAGAGATATTTTGTGCTTGGAAAGTACAAGCAATAAAGAAAAAAAATAATATTGTATGTAATTGTTTCATTAAAATAAAATTTATTAAATCATTTATGAAAAAATATCGTCTAAGATTTTAGCCAAACGAACACCTCCCTTCAACAATTGACTTTTTACCATTGGAAAATATTCGTAAGAATATTTATATGAAAGGTTTTCATCCGGTTTTGCAGATGTATAAATTGTAGCCGCTAATTTTTGAGATTCATACATCCAATCCATCACATTTCCTTCCTTTATTTTATTTATTTCCCATTTTTCTTTATAAGGAAGATTTTGTGCTAATTCAGAATAGCTCATATGATATTTATCGATCATATCTTCATCCCAAACTCGGTGCAAATTACTTGGCTGCCCAAACCATTTAAGTTTTATATCATTGCCGCCTTTATCTTCTTTTCTTCCTATATGCAATGGCTGATGCAGATCTCCCACAAAATGAACCAAAAGTTTAAGATAGAAAATTTTATCTTCTTTGGACGTTTTTTCATCTTTTATGATATTGGAGCAGATTTCTATTGCTTTGATGATGTCTCCTTCTGCATTATGTTCGCTTTCTTCATATTTTTTTCCATATTCAAAATTTACAAAATGCCAAGAATAGAATTTATCATACCTTTTGTCTGATTTTATCTCATCACCATAAGTAGAAATAAGTGCCAAACCTTCGTGATTGGTAAGACGTTCAATTTTTCTTTTAGTACTTTTCTTGATTTGATTTTCCGCTATCTGACCTATTACTCTATGACCGGTATCTCCCCATGCAAAAAGAGTTTTTACCATGAGAAGCGATACTAAAACAATCAATTTTTTATGCATAATGGAATTAGTTTTAATTTATTTGAAAAAGAAATACTTGGGTTTTCTGTTGTGGCGAAAAGTTATTATCTGAAATCAAAATAAGGCTTTGCTTTCCGTTTTTCAGTTTGGGTCCTAATGTAATTCCTTCTATGTTATCTACAAAAACACCAAGCGTTTCCATATTCAGTATCAATTTTTTAGATTTCTTATCTTGTTTTTTTGAAATATCAAAACTATAAATTTTTACGGTACAAGCAGTATGTCCCTCCGAAAAAGAGCGCTCCACTACAAAGAAGATATTTTTATTGTAATTCAGGATTGCGGAAGCTCCATTTACAGAAAACCCGTCTTTTGGGATAGGTTCTTTTGCAATGGGATCTATGTAATAAAAATATTCTTTTTCTTGTTTTGATTTTAAATTGAATTCAAATAAGCGGATTTTTCCATATTCTTTAGTATCAGCCTTGTTGCCATCTTCATATAAAGGCTCTTCAACATTGGTATATAATTTCGTAAAATCCTTATTGAATGTTACTCCCTCCAAAACTCCATTTCTGCGTGGTCCTTTTGATTGAGAACTCATTTTTAAAATCTCCGGCAACTGAATTTCAGAAATATACTTCCCTTGCTTATTCGAAATTATAATGCTGGGATTTTGCAAAATAGTATCTTTATCCGTCACTATTCTTTCGCCTTCACTGCTCCAATAGAAAAATCCATTGGTAGGATTATATCTCAAATCTTCAGGATCGGCAGATTGAGAAGGATTCTTTTTATAATCTGGGAAAAAATTCTGATCTTTATTTTTAAGGAAAATAACTTTCTGAAATTGTATATCTTGTATTTTATTGTCCGAATTCAGGTTAATTCCAGCTTCATAAATTCTCACATTATTTCTCTCGGCTCTATCATCACTTATGATGTAAAACTTGTTTTCTTTTTTATCATAATCAATTCCGGAAAGTCCACCAACTTCTGTATTCTCAAAAGATGTTTTATAAGGAATTTCATAGACATCCAAAAGGCTCAGTTTTGGTATATTCAGGCTGTTTTTGGCTACACAGCTTTCCAAGAAAAGTAAACTCAGTAATGTGAGGATTATTTTCAGACTATACCTCATAGTTAAAACCTTATAATTATTGCAAATATAATTATATGAACGTAAATTCTTTGATTTTTAACATAAATCTTTGATGAAAAATTTCATAAATTTGAGAAGTTAATTTTTATAAAAACATGAGCAATTTAAAAGGTGTTGGTGTTGCTTTGGTAACGCCATTCAATGAGGATCTTTCAATTGATTTTGATTCTCTTACCAAACTGGTAAACTTCAATATTGAAAACGGCACTAATTTTTTAGTGGTTTTAGGAACAACTGCAGAAGCAGCAACTCTTTCCAAAGACGAAAAAAAACAAGTTACAGATCATATTATAAAAATTAACGATAAACGGCTACCACTTGTTTTGGGAATTGGCGGAAACAATACAATGGAAGTAAAAAGACAAATTGAAGAAGCGGATCTTTCCTCTTTTGATGCCGTACTTTCAGTTTCTCCTTATTATAATAAACCAAATCAGGAAGGTCTTTATCAGCATTATAAAGTTTTAGCAGAAACTGGAAAGCAGATCATTATCTACAATGTCCCTTCCAGAACAGGTCAAAATGTAGAAGCCTCTACTACTCTAAGATTGGCAAACGAATTTCCTAACTTGTTTATGATAAAAGAAGCTGCCCCAAATATTTTACAATATTTTGATATTTTGAGAAAAAAACCGGCAAATTTCTCCTTAGTTTCAGGTGATGATGAATTTACGCTTCCTGTCACTTTAGCAGGAGGAGATGGCGTAATTTCTGTAATTGGACAGGCGTATCCTAAAGAATTTTCAACAATGGTTCAACTTGCTTTTGATGGAAAAGTGAAAGAAGCGTATGAAATCCACAACAAATTAGTAGAAATTACACGTTTGATTTTTGCTGAGGGAAATCCTTGCGGAGTTAAAACCATTCTTGCCGAAATGGGAATCATCAAAAATTATCTTAGACTTCCATTGGTAGTGGCATCCGAAAATCTTCAGGAAAAGATAAAAGCGGAAATGAAAAACATCTAAAAAGGTTTTTTACATTTAAAAAAATAATAACAAGTGGAATCCTTTTGGATTTCACTTTTTTAAATCTAAAAAAATGAAACTTATAGAAGCTCAGGAAAAAGATATTCCAAAAATCAGAGAACTTGCGCAAAAATCATGGAGAAATGCTTATGTGGGAATTATTTCTGACGAACAAATAGAATACATGCTTTCAAAAATGTATTCCAAAGAAGAAATCATGTCACAAATGAATAACCCAAATTATCATTATTATCTAATTTCTGACGATGATGAAAATTTTGCAGGATTTATCGGATTTGAGCATCATTATGAACCTGAAACCACCAAACTCCACCGAATATATCTCATCCCCGAAGCAAAAGGAAAAGGCTTTGGAAAAGCAGGAATTGATCTTCTAAAAGAAAAAACAGAAAAATCCGGAGACAAGAGAATTATCCTGAATGTAAACAAAAAAAATAATGCAAAAAATGTATATGAAAAACAAGGATTCAAAATCTATGATGAAATAATTCTCAATATTGGAGACGGATATGTAATGGATGATTTTCTGATGGAATTTCGTATTTCTTAAATTCTATAAAACCTTTTTACAATCCTATAAGGCATCTAAAGTATTAAAAGAAGAAATTTGTATACAATGCAATGAGCTTCAAAAAATACTGAAAATGATTCCTAATAAAAAAAATCTAAAAAATAGATTCAAAAAGAAATTTAAAAATCAAGAATTTTTTGATGAAAATGTTATTATACCAAAAGAAACATTTACTCAAAATATTACACTCTTACCTGATGATTTTGATAATGAGTATGAAAATTTCATCCAATATTGCAAAACCATGTATAACAATTTACATGTAGGATTTTCTTTAAAAATTAAAAAAGACAGTAATAATAATTATCTGGTTTCTTTACTTTAAACTTTACTAAAACTGCATTTATTATTTTCTGTTTTTATGAAAACGGAATGATTGAGCTATTTCTTAAAAATATCAAAAAAAATGTATTTTCTTTAAATTTTTTGTACCTTTAATCTAAAGAAAAAGCACTTATGAAGATTTTTGTAAAATTTGACTTCAATTTCATTTGTACCAAAATCTTGGAAGAAAAACTTGAAGAAGCGGGATTGAAATACAAAATGAGAGGTTTCGGGGAAGTAGAATTTCTTGAAAATTTTTCTGCTAAAGATCAGGATGTTCTTGCAGAAAAATTAAAAAGCTACGGAATGGAGATTATTGAAAATCAAAAGACGGTGCTTGTTCAGAAAATCAAAGATACCATTGTACATATGATACGTTCTGAAGAACAAATTCATATAAAAGCTTCCGTTTATCTTTCCGAAAAACTTGGACATAGCTACGGTTACATTTCCAATGTCTTTTCCGAAGTTACCTATACTTCCATTGAAAATTTTATTATTCTTCAGAAAATAGAGTATGCAAAACAATTGCTGATAATGGAAGATTTTTCATTAACCGATGTTGCTAACAGGCTAAATTATTCCAGCGTTGCACATCTCAGTACTCAGTTTAAAAACACCACGGGAATTACTCCCTCACAATTTCAGAAAATAGTGAGCAAACGTAGAGAAATAAACAATAAAAAAGTAATTTAAATGAATAAAGATTATACTTATATTATCCTTGTTGATGATGACGATGATGATAGACTGTTCTTTACAGATGCTTTTGGAGAGATCAAAATTTCTACAAAAATCCAGACGTTTCGGGATGGTGTAGAACTGATGGACTATCTCAATTCAGAAGAAGCGAATCTGCCCGAAATACTTTTTCTGGATCTGAATATGCCCAAAAAAAACGGCATAGAATGTCTTGATGAGATAAAAGCCAATTCCCGATTCAATAATATTGTGATTGCAGTCTATTCCACTTCTTCTTCTGAAGAACATATCGAGGAAACTTTTGTGAAAGGTGCAAACATTTATATAAAAAAACCTGATGATTTTATCACTTTAAAAAAAGTTCTTCAGGAAGTAGTGACTATCAACTGGCAATATCAGACTTGTGGTCTCAATAGGGAAAATTTTTTACTGAAAGTATGAGATGAGTTATTTTAAATTCGGAAAACCTTTCTTTTCGCTCACCATAATTTTTGTGGTTTCGGCAGCTTTGATATTTTTTCTGATGGGACTTACTTATAAACATCTGGAAAAACTTTCAGAGTACAATCATTGGATGAATCATTCTCTGGAAGTATCCCTGAAACTTGAAAAGCTTTACAGCAATCTTAAAGATATTGAAACTGAAAGAAGAAACTATATCCTCACTCAGGATCCAAATACTAAAGTTTATATCAATAATGAAAAAAAACAAATCCAAAAAAATCTAATTATTCTAAAAAAATCTCTCGAAGATAATCCTGAACAACTGCAAAATTTTACAAAACTTCAGAAACTGATCGACAAAAAAATAAGCATTTTAGATAGCACATTATCCGAAAAAAGAGTTCTTACAGATAAGGAATCTCTAAAGTACTCTTTGTTTTTGGGAAGAAATGCAATGATGGATATCAGATCTGTTATTCAGGAAATGTCGCAAATAGAAAATCAGCTCCTCAAAAAAAGGAAAGACAATTTCTTTTTCGCCGAAAAGTCTACTCCAATTTATATGTATATACTTGGGATTTTTTCTCTCGGTCTTTTAGGATATGCATTTTTCAGAATCTATGATGAAGTGAGAAAGCAGAAAAAAATAAATGGTGAATTGCATGTAGCACTCGACATTTCTAATCTTGCGGAAATAATTGGTGAATATGGCGTTTGGATCTATAATTTCAAAAAAAAAGAATACACGTTTTCTCAAAATCACTATAGGATATTAGGATATGAACCGAACTCTGTAAAAATAAATAAAAATATTTTTCAGAAGCATTTGCATCCTGAAGATTTGCATTATGTAGAAAAACAATTTGAAAGAAAAGATGTCCTTAATTCTTTTTCTCCTTTTAGCTTTAGAATATTGCGTAATGACGGATTAGAAAGAATATTGCAGATTACTGCAAAAAAAATAGGAATTGATACTGATGAGGCTCTTCTTCTGGGTATTACAACTGATATTACAGAAGAAATGAGAAACAAAGAAAATCTACATAAGGCTTATAAAGAAATTCTTTTCTATAATGAAGGGACAAAACAAGCAGAAAAAATAGGAAAATTTGGTTTCTGGAGATGGCTTATACGTAAAAACGAATTTTTTTTCTCCGACAATATTTTCAAAATTTTTGGATATGAGCCAGACAATCAGAAACACAGTCTTGATATTTTCCTTTCAAATATACATCCAGAAGATATAGATTTTGTTTTACAAAAAATGGAACTTATCAAGAAAGGGACAAAGCATCTTCCTCCTTTTACTCACAGAATATTTAGAAATAATGACGGCGAACTCCGATATATCAGAATTAGCAACAAATTAATACGGGATAGAGCTAATGGAAATTATTTTCTGGTTATTGCACAGGATGTTACAGACGAGATCCTGGTAAATCAAAAAATGGAAGAAAATAATCGGTATTTGGAAGCCAATAATAAAGAGCTTCAATCCTTCAACTATATCGCAAGTCATGATCTACAGGAACCTTTAAGAAAAATTGAAACTTTCATTTCAAGACTTAATGAGAAGGAGGTAGGAAATTTTTCGGATACAGGAAAGCAATATTTTGAAAGAATGAAACTGGCATCCCAAAGAATGCGCAAACTTATTGATGATCTTCTTCAGTTTTCCAGAACTAGTCGAAATGAGAATGTATTTGAAAAAACAGATCTCAATATTCTGATGGAAAATACTATTGATGAACTTCAGCAAAAAATTGAAGAAAAAAATGCCACCATTTCTTACGAAAAACTGCCCGAACTTTTGGTTGTTCCTTTTCAGATACACCAATTGTTTAGTAATCTGATTGGAAATTCCCTTAAATATAGCAAAGAAGAATTGCCCCCTCAAATTGTAATATCTGTAAAAATAGTAGATGCAAAAAAAGAAGAATTATTGGAAAATAAAAATATTGGAGGCAAATTTTACAAACTCATATTTCAGGATAACGGAATTGGTTTTGAAGAAGAATACTCCGAAAAAGTGTTTGATCTTTTTGTAAGACTTCACGGAAAAACCGAATATGAAGGAACTGGAATAGGACTTGCCATTTGTAAAAAAATAGTGGAAAATCATAACGGATTTATTTTTGCCAAAGGAAAACCAAAAAACGGAGCTGTTTTCACTATTTATCTTCCTGCTTAGTTTTTCATTTTTTATTCTGTAATATTACCCGCAAATATTGTAACCCTTATTTTTACAATTGGAAGCATCTTTGTTTTATATTCAA
>NZ_JBXUGL010000051.1:0-12091 GCF_057180505.1 Chryseobacterium sp. HNCC26DJ241
ACTTTAAAATCTGATTATACAATGCCTACTTTAGCTGAAGTTGAAAAGTACACCAAAGAAAATAATCACTTACCGAATATTCCTTCTGCACAGGAAATCAAGGAAAAAGGACTGCAAGTAGGAGAAATGACGAATCTTTTGTTGCAAAAAATAGAAGAGCTTACACTTTATACTATTGAGCAACAAAAGCGAATTGAGGCTTTGGAAGCTAAGATCGCGAAATAGACATTATTTAACTTAAGAAATCAATTATGATACGTAATAAAACGATGTACTTGTGTATTTTTTACATGAGTATAGGGATCTTCTTTTCACAACACGAGAACGATAACTGGTTGTTTGGTAATAATAAATGGCGGTTTAATACAAGTTCATCCATGGGTTTTACACATACAACAAATTTAAGTCCTTCTATAAGGTATATCAGCTCTGTTATTAGTGATAAAAATACTGGAGAATTGCTTTTTTATAGTGATGGTTATAAAATATATAATAAAAATGGGGTAGTCATGACCAACGGAGATAATCTGTTTGGTGTCAATAATAATGCTTTTAATACATTCGGAAACCCTTCAGATCAATCATCTATAATTGTTCCTTTACCGGGCTCGAACTCTATATATTATGTATTTTACATTAATGGTAATAAAACTGTAAATGATCAAGGAAACTTATCAGATACAACATCTTATAATTATGGATTGCGTTATGCTATTGTAGACATGAGTTTAGCGGGAGGATTAGGAGCGGTAATTTCAAAAAACAATATCTTATTTAGTAATTCGCCCACTAATGCACTAACATCTACAGTGGGAAGCAACGGAAATTCATATTGGATTGTAACCGCAAATAATGGAAATTTTTTATCCTATAAACTGAATCCTGGTGGCTTGAATACTACTCCAGTAGTAAGTCCGGCTTCAAACTATGGCACATTTTTTAAAATATCACCAAACAGTAAAAAATTATTAACAAGAATAAATACAGATCCTAATAAAGGTATTTATTTAGCCGATTTTAATAATACAACCGGAAGCATTACTAATCAAATCAATATTGTTCCTACTTATGGATCACAATATATAGATAAATCTGATTTTACGAATAGTGCAGAATTTTCAGCAGACAGTAACATTATTTATTTTTCTAGCTCAGATAAATGTTTATGTGATTATCCAGCGTCTATTTCACAAATTTGGTCATATAAAATTTCAACAGGTACTTTTGTTGGACTTCAAAATATACAGGGAGGAAATAACGTGTCTATGCAGAGAGCTGCTAATGGAAAAATTTATATGATTCAAAATTACCAAACTAATTATAATAGCACGACGGGAACAAGAGAGGTTATATTTGGTTGGAATAGCATTAATGGCTATTATTCCTATAACTGGTTGGTCATCAACAACCCAAATAATCCTAATTTTACTATTGATCAAATTCCTCCTCAAATTATAAATACCAAAAATGGATATTCATATCCGCAGCTCGTGCCACATTTGGATAATGTAAGTAATTGTATCGATAATTTAGATATAAATTATCAGGTTACAGTTTCTCAAAATTTTCAGGCAGGACAGTCCATTGTCGCTTCTTCTGATATAAATGATGGACTGATAGTCAATTATAAAGCTGGTCAAAATGTGAAATTAATTCCTGGTTTTCATGTGAAAGCAACAAGAGGAAGTTTATTTCGAGCTTATATAGCTCCTTGTGATGGAATAATCGAAAATTTTGCTAAAAACGACAGTGCTTCTGAAAATTATTTTAAAGAAATTAAAATTTCACTACCTTCAGAAATAAAGATCTACCCAAATCCAGCCTCTACATTTATAAAAATAGAAAGCGGAAATCAGAAGATAATGTCATGGAAATTATTTGATTTATCTGGAAGAGCTGTTTCGGAAGGCACAGAAAATACAATAGATGTCCAGAAAATGATCAAAGGCGTTTATTTATTAACAATATTCCCAGAAAATAATAAAACTGTGAGCAAAAAAATAATTATAAAATAAAAAGCCACAATGATAATTTGTAAGAGTCATCCGTTTCGGATGGCTCTTTATTTTTCCAATATCTGTTCGGCTGCTTTTTTAGAAGTTACTTTGTCAATCACTCTTGTGCAAACTCCTTTTTCATCAAAAATAAAAGTGGAACGCACAATTCCCATATGTTCGATTCCGAAGGTTTTTTTCAGTTGCCAAACTCCAAATTTTTCAATAATCTGATGATCGGTATCCGCAATTAAATCATATGGAAATGCGAATTTATCTTTGAAATTTTTCTGTCTTTTTGCAGAATCTGCAGAAATTCCCAAAAGTTGATATCCAGCTTTTTTAAGTTTCGAATAATTGTCACTCAAATTACAGGCTTCCACAGTGCAGGTTGGCGTATTGGCTTTTGGATAAAAGAAAATGATCAATTTTTTTCCTTTAAAATCTGAAGATTTTATTACTTTTCCATCCTGATTAATTCCCGAAAATTCCGGCAATTTTTCGCCTTCTTTCAACATAATTTTTATTTTTACACAAAATTACTTCAAATATGACCAAAAAGCAAAGAGCCGAAATTGTAATGAAAGAATTGGAAAAACTTTATCCGGTAGTTCCCATTCCGCTGGATCATAAAGATGCTTTCACGCTTTTGGTTGCGGTTGCACTTTCTGCACAAACAACAGACAAAAAAGTAAATCAGGTAACTCCTAAATTATTTGAAACAGCCGATACTCCGGAAAAAATGAAAGAATTAGAAGTTGCGGAAATCAAGGAACTTATTAAAGAAATCGGACTTTCCAATCAGAAAGCAAAAAATTTGAAAAAAATGTCCGAAATTCTTGTGGAAAAACACAAAGGAATTGTTCCTCAATCATTTGAACAATTAGAAGAACTTCCCGGAGTCGGTCATAAAACGGCTTCCGTTGTGATGAGTCAGGCTTTCGGATATCCTGCTTTTCCTGTCGATACACACATCCATCGTTTGATGAAACAATGGGAACTTACCGATGGAAAAAATGTAGTACAAACCGAAAACGATGCTAAAAAATTGTTTCCGAAAGAAGTATGGAACAAACTTCATCTTCAGATTATTTTTTACGGAAGAGAATATTCTCCGGCAAGAGGGAATAAAGAAAATGACTTTATTACCAAAATGCTTTTTGAGAGTTAAAAATTTTTTATAACTTTTCTTAATTTCCTGCACTAAAATAAGCCTTGTTTATTCTTGTTTTTAACATTAAGATTTTCAGCAATTTAAACTAAATGATCTTAATTTCTTAATGTTGAAAATAAATTATAATTTTAAATATGTTCTAAATATTAGGAATTTTTATTTTCACGGATTTTTTTGTAAAGCCGAATTCCCAACATCAATAAAACGGCAAGACCAACCAATCCGACAACTCCGAAAATCCAGCTAAAAGTTCCTTTTAAAATAACCAGAAACACAATGGAAAAAAGAATTAAAGTAGCACCTTCATTCCAAATTCTAAAAAAAGTGCCCTTTTTTTCTAAAGTTGCTGCTTCGATCTGTTTTACAAATTGGTGACACTTAAAATGATACAACCAAAGTAAAACAACGAAAAACAATTTTATCTGCATCCAAGTCATCTGTAAAAGAGCCGGATTTTCGATCAACATCCAGACTCCGAAAATGGTTGCCAAAATTGCAGCAGGAAAAGTGATTATAGACCACAACCGATTGGTCATGATCCGATATTGTTTGGATAAAATTTCTTTTTCAGTTTCGGATTTTTCCTGAGCTTCAGCGTAATACATGAACAATCGTACAGAATAAAAAAGTCCTGCAAACCAGCATACAACAAAAATAATGTGCAACGCTTTTAAATATAAATAGAACATTTTGCTTAATTTTTTGCCCAATTATTTATCCAAGAAGCCAAAGTTTGTGTCCATGCATCATCGTCATTTAGACATGAAATCATCTTGAATTCTTCACCTCCGTTTTCTTTAAAATCATGTCCCGCTTCCATTTCAATTTCTTCCAAAGTTTCAATACAATCAGCAATAAAAGCCGGTGTTACGACGGCTAATTTTTTGATTCCTTTTTTTGCTAAATCTTCAACAGTATCAGCAGTATAAGGAGTGATCCACTTATCAAGTCCTAAACGCGACTGAAAAGCCATTCCGTATTTATCTTCAGAAATGCCCAGTTTTTCTACAATTAGCCTTGTCGTTTCCATGCAATGGGTTCGGTAGCATTGTTCAGATTCAGGAGTTCCGGGTTTGCAGCAATATTGGTGATCGGTAAATTTCATTCCTTTATGCTTTCCTGTTTTATCCGTTTTCCGAATGTGTCTTTCCGGAACTCCGTGATAAGAAAACAATAGGAAATCATAATCAAAATTTGCCAAATCATTGGAAATAACATCCGAAATATTTTTGATGTAATCAGGCTTGTTATAAAAAGGAGGAAGTTTTGTGAGTTTCAGATTCGTAAACTTCTCTTTTATTAATTTTTCGGTAAGAACTTCTACAGTTTCTGTAGTAGACATTGCGTATTGAGGATACAAACTGACAAGAAAAATCTCAGTCACTCCTTTATCAGAAAGTTCTTTCAAAGCTGTTTCTACGGAGGGATTTCCATAGCGCATTCCCAAAGCAACGGGAATATCTACCCGTTTTTGTACTTTTTCATGGGTTCTTTTAGAAATAACAATTAATGGAGAACCATCTTCCCACCAAATTTTTTTATAGGCAGCCGCAGATTTTGCGGGGCGAGTATTTAGTATGATTCCTCTTACAAGAAGAGCACGCAAACCATAAGGTAGATCAATCACGCGTTCATCCATCAGAAATTCATCCAAGTATGGTTTTACAGCTTCCGGTGTTGGTGCTTCCGGCGAACCGAGATTCACAAGCAATACTCCTTTCATTTTTTCTTTATATAAAATTTTATAAATTCTTAATTAATTTTTCAGTGATTGCAAATATTTTTTCGGTGTTGTCCCGAATTTATTTTTAAATGCAGCGATGAAGTGACTTGCTGTGCTATAGCCGATTCTATTTCCTACTTCATTTACATTATAGGTTCCGCTGTCTAATAATTTTCGGGCATACTCCATTTTATAATCTATAAGAAAACCATAAACAGTGTGTCCATAAACTTGTTTGAATCCCTGTTTCAGTTTTTTGATGTTAAGTCCAACTTCATTTGCTAGTTCTTGTAAAGTAGGAGGTTCCGACATATTTTTTAGTAAAATATCTTTTGCGTGCTGAATTTTTGAGGCATCTTCACTGTCTGCTTTGAAAGGGCAGTTTTCTGCATCATCTTCAGGTTTGTTGAAAAGCAGGCTCAATACTTCGTATACTTTCGCTTTATAATATAGCTTTTTCATGGAAGGATGAAGACCAAAATTCATGATCTGATACAAAACCACGGACATAGCCGGAGTTAGAACATGCTGAGAATAATGCTTTCTGTCAATATTTTCAGTATTCAAAAAAGGAATAAATTCTGCTTCTGTAGAAAATAAGCTGTGAAATTTTTTAATTGAAATGATAATGGAAACAATCCAAGAATTTGGTTCAATTTCTAAATGAATAGGCAAACCTTTTTGAGGGTTATAAAGTGTTAATCCCGTTTCTTCAGCAACCGGCATTTTATACGTTCCCTGATTAAAAGAAAAAGTGCCGTTTCCTTTTAAAACAAAATGAAACTGTATAGCATTTGACATCAGATTTCTTTCTATAACCTGCACATTTTCAGAGTTATTCCGAAATCGAAAACAAATGAATTCATCTTCTAGAATTACATCTTCTTCAGAACTCATAGCGTTATTTTGATGCAAAAGTAATAAAAAATTTATGAATAAAAACTATTTAGAATTGTTCTAAATTTCAAAATTATGATACTGTAAAAACCTTTTATAGAAAGGGTTTTTCATAAATATTAAATATAAAAATAACGATTAAAAATTTAAGGGTTAAAATTAGTCCTTTTAGCGTTATTTATTTTACTTGATTGAAGCTAAATTTGTAGCCGGTTTATGAGGACCTGATAATAATGAAACAAAACAGTAAGTTGGAAACAAAACATTTTTACGTTATTGGATTAAATTATAAAAAAGCCGATGCAGAAATAAGAGGCAAATTTAGTCTGAATGATGAAGCCAAAAATGCATTATTAGATCATGCAAAATCTGAGGGAATTTTTCCTTTGATAGCAATATCCACCTGCAATAGAACGGAAATTTATGGTTTTGCTGAACATCCTTTTCAGCTCATTTCCTTGTTATGCAAATACAGCAACGGAACTGTTGAAGATTTTCAACAATTTGCCTATGTTCATAAGGGAAATGAAGCAATAGATCATCTGTTCAAGGTTGGGACAGGAATGGACAGCCAGATTTTGGGGGATTTTGAAATTATCAGCCAAGTAAAAACCGGATTTATCAGTGCCCGTGAAAAAGGGTTAACCAATAATTATTTTGAACGCCTTATTAATTCTGTAATTCAGGCAAGCAAAAGAATTAAAAATGAAACCGAAATCAGTTCTGGTGCAACTTCTGTTTCATTTGCATCCGTTCAGTATATCCTCAATAACGTAGAAAATATTTCGGATAAAAATTTATTGCTTTTCGGTGTTGGAAAAATTGGTAGAAATACATGTGAAAATTTAGTAAAACACACTAAAAACGAGCATATTACATTAATCAATCGTACTAAAGATAAAGCACAAAAAATTTCCGGAAAATTTAATTTGAAAGTAAAGGATTATGCAGATCTGCAAGAGGAAATCCAAAAAGCAGACGTGCTAATTGTGGCAACTGGAGCTCAACATCCTACTATTGATAAAGAACTTCTGAATCTTAAAAAACCACTTCTGATTTTAGATCTATCCATACCTAAAAACGTGAATGAAGATGTTTTGGAAGTTGCAGGTGTTGAATTGGTTCACTTGGATGCTCTTTCTCAGATTACGGACGATACTTTGGAAAAACGCAAACAATATATTCCACAAGCAATGGAAATTATTGATGAAGTGAAGCATGAGTTTTTGAACTGGACGTATGCAAGAAGATATGCTCCCACAATCAACGCATTGAAAGCTAAATTGGAAGAAATCCAGCAGAGCGAACTCAACTATCATAAGAAAAAGTTGGAAAATTTTGATGAAGAACACGCCAATATTATTACATCCAATATTATTCAGAAAATAACGGCTCATTTTGCTACGCATTTCAAAAATGAAAACACAGATTTGGAAGAAAGCATTGAATGGATAGGAAAAGTTTTCCAATTAGAAACCGAAAAAAATGGCTAAAACAATAAGAATCGGAACAAGAGACAGCCAACTTGCTTTGTGGCAGGCAAATACTGTAGCCGATAAATTAAAAAATCTGGGTTTTGAAATAGAAATTATCCCCATAAAATCGGAAGGAGATATAATTCTGGATAAACCGCTTTATGAATTGGGAATCACCGGAATTTTTACCAAAACTTTAGATATTGCCATGATTTCCGGGAAAGTGGATATTGCTGTTCATTCCATGAAAGATGTTCCGACTTCTTTACCATTCGGAATTGTTCAGGGAGCGGTTTTGGAAAGAGCAAATACATTGGATATTCTGGTTCACAAAGGAAATCGAGATTTTTTAGAACATAACGGAATTGTTGCTACCGGATCTTTGCGAAGAAAAGCGCAATGGCTTAACAAATATCCCAATCATACAACAGAAGATTTGCGAGGAAATGTAAATACACGTCTTCAAAAATTGCAGGATAACAATTGGAACGGAGCAATATTCGCAGCAGCAGGTTTAGAAAGATTGGATATAAAACCTGAAAATTCGCTCAATTTAGATTGGATGATTCCGGCTCCGGCTCAAGGCGCTTTGATGGTGGTTGCAATGCAGGAAGATGAATTTGTTCTTGATGCTCTTTCAAAATTAAATGATAAAAAAACCGAAATCGAAACCCATATCGAAAGACAATTTCTGAAAACTCTGGAAGGTGGTTGTACTGCTCCAATTGGAGCTTTGGCAAAATATAACGAAGAAGAAAATTCTGTACATTTCAAAGGCATTTTACTTTCTTTGGACGGAAAACAAAAATTTGAAATGGATAAAACGATTGCTGCCGAAGATTGGAGAAATATCGGAGCTTCCGCAGCAAAAGAAATTCTGGAAAACGGAGGAGAAACAGTAATGAATGAACTCCGCCAACAATTGAAAAAATAAATGAAACCTGAAATCACGATTTTATCAACAAAAAAATTAGATGAAGTTCAGAAAAATTCTTTATCCAATGTTGGATTTTCGGTGATTGACGAAGATTTTATCCAGATTGATTTTGTTTCTTTTCAGCTAAAACAGCAACCGTCACTTTTGCTCTTCACTTCTCAAAATGCGGTAAAAAGTGTTTTGCAAAATGAAAGTGCTGAACATTTAAAGAAAGTTCCGGCTATTTGTGTCGGTGAAAAAACAAAAAAAGGATTAGAGAAAAATGGCTTTAATGTTTTGATTTCCAGAGAATATTCTCAGGAATTGATTCCAGTTCTTCAAGAAAAATTTGTAAATGAAAGTATTGCTTTTTTTGCCGGAAATCGTAGACAAGACATTCTTCCGAATGCAATGAAGCAAGCAAATATCAATTTCGAGGAATATCAGGTATATCACAATAATCCAAATTCCATAAAAATTGAAAATAAACTGGATGGAATTCTTTTTTTCAGTCCTTCAGGAATTGAAAGTTATTTAATAAAAAATAAAATTTCTGATGAAGTGTGTTTTTGTATCGGAACTACAACTGCACATGCTTTGGAAGGAATCACAAAAAATAGAAAAATTGCCGAAGAGCAAACCATCGAAAACGTAATTACAACTTGTATAAAATATTTTGGACAAAAGTCCATAACTGAATAATGATTAAAAACGATTTATTTCTCAGAGCTTTAAAAGGAGAATCGGTGGAAAGACCACCGGTTTGGATGATGCGACAAGCAGGAAGATACTTACCGGAATTTCGTGCATTGCGAGACAAGTATGATTTTTTCACCCGTTGCAAAACTCCGGAATTGGCTTCGGAAATTACAGTTCAGCCCATTAGAATTGTAAAACCGGATGCAGCAATTTTATTTTCTGATATTTTGGTAATTCCGCAAGCAATGGGAATTGAAGTGGAGTTGAAAGACAATATTGGTCCCGTTCTTCCCAATCCTATTCGTTCACAAAAAGATGTGGACAATGTATTTATTCCAAATATTGAAGAAAGTTTGGGATATGTAATGGATGCCATCAAAATGACGAAAGAAATGTTGAATGATGAGGTTCCATTGATTGGTTTTGCAGGTTCTCCATGGACAATTTTTTGTTATGCTGTGGAAGGAAAAGGCTCAAAATCATTTGATAAAGCAAAAGGATTCTGCTTTTCAGAACCGGTTGCAGCACACACTTTATTGCAAAAAATAACCGATACCACAATTTTATACCTAAAGGAAAAAGTAAAAACCGGAGTGAATGCCGTTCAGATTTTTGATTCGTGGGGAGGAATGCTTTCTCCTGCTGATTATCAGGAATTTTCATGGAAATACATCAATCAGATTGTGGAAGCATTAGCTGATGAAACGGAAGTAATTGTTTTCGGAAAAGGCTGTTGGTTTGCATTGAATGAAATGTCGAAATCAAAAGCGTCAGCTTTAGGTGTGGATTGGACGTGCGCTCCAAAAACTGCACGAGAACTGACAGGTGGAAATATCACTTTACAAGGAAATTTTGATCCGTCAAGATTGCTTTCACCGATTCCGGTAATCAAGAAAATGGTTCACGAAATGATTGATGAATTTGGAAAAGACAAATACATCGTAAATCTCGGTCACGGAATTTTACCAAATATTCCGGTAGATCATGCAAAAGCATTTATTGATGCCGTGAAAGAGTATAAATAGTTAAAAGTTGACAGATTTAAGTTTACAGTTATATTGATTATAGAAAATATAATGTCTGGCAAAAATCACCTCAACTTGTTATTAATTGATGAAATAAAACGAATGTTAGCTTCTTTAATTAGAAAAATTTCATCAACACTTTAAATCTCTAACTTAAAACTACCACCTAAAAAATGAAAGAAAAATTTTATCAATACATTCAAAATCTGCAAGATAGCATTACTTCTAAACTGGAAGAAATAGATGGTGTTGCAAAATTCCGTGAAGATATTTGGGAGCGACCGGAAGGTGGTGGTGGAAGAACCCGCGTTATTGAAAACGGTAAAATTTTTGAAAAAGGAGGGGTTAATATTTCTGCGGTTCATGGGAAACTTCCGGAGACAATGCAGAAAATGTTCAATGTAAAAGAAGCTGATTTTTTTGCTTGCGGACTGAGTCTTGTCATTCATCCGAAAAGCCCGATGGTTCCTACTGTTCATGCCAATTGGAGGTATTTTGAAATGTTTGATGAAAATGGAACTAAAATCAATTCTTGGTTTGGAGGAGGTCAGGATTTGACACCGTATTATTTATTTGAGGAAGATGCGGTTCATTTTCATACTATTTGTAAAGAAGCCTGTGATAAGCATCATCCTGAATTTTATACGAAATATAAAAAATCCTGCGACGAATATTTCTGGAATGCACACCGAAACGAAGCTCGAGGAATTGGAGGCTTATTCTTTGATTATCTGAAAGAAACACCGGAAATGAATATGGAAGACTGGTATAATTTTGTAACAGAAGTTGGAAACAGTTTTCTTGAAAGTTATATTCCAATTGTGGAAAGAAGAAAAGATTTATCCTATTCTGAAGAAAACAGAAAATGGCAGGAAATCCGAAGAGGACGTTATGTGGAATTCAACCTTGTTCATGATAAAGGAACTTTATTTGGCCTGAAAACCAATGGTAGAATTGAATCTATTTTAATGAGCTTACCTCCTCACGTTCAGTGGATTTACGACTATCATCCTGAAGAAGGCTCGCAAGAAGAAAAGCTCGTCAAAATTTTGAAAAATCCGGTTGATTGGATTTAATCACATCATTTAATTATATAACATAACTGACTCCTGAAAACTGTCAGCTGAAAACTTTAAAAATATGTTTCCATTACAAAGAGGAAGAAGATTAAGAATAAATGAATCTATCCGTAGTTTGGTTCGTGAGACCAGCCTGAGTCCGACAGATTTTATGTTTCCAATGTTTGTTTGTGAAGGCGAAAATCAGAAAATTGAAATTCCTTCCATGCCCGGAATTTTTCGGAGATCAATAGATGAGTTGATAAAAGAGATCAGGGAAATTTATGATTTGGGAATTCGTGCGGTGAATATTTATGTAAAAGTAAATGATAATCTAAAAGATAACACTGGGAAAGAAGCCTGGAATTCTGATGGTTTGATGCAGAAAGCAATTCGTGCCATCAAAAAAGAATGCCCGGAAATGGTTGTAATGCCCGATGTTGCTTTAGATCCTTATTCTATTTATGGACACGACGGAATTATCAAAAACGGCGATGTTGAAAATGATTCTACTGTGGAAGCTCTCGTAAAAATGGCAGTTTCCCATGCAGAAGCAGGTGCTGATTTTGTAGCTCCTTCCGATATGATGGATGGAAGGGTTTTGCGTCTTCGTCAAGGTTTGGATGCAGCAGGTTTTGAAAATGTGGGAATTTTAAGCTATTCTGCAAAATATGCGTCTGCTTTTTATGGGCCTTTTCGTGATGCTTTGGATTCTGCTCCGAAAGAAGCGGATGTAAAAGTTCCGGAAGATAAAAAAACGTATCAAATGGATTATGCCAATCGTATTGAAGCCATCAAAGAAGCATTATACGATGTGGAAGAAGGAGCAGATATTGTAATGGTAAAACCGGGAACTGCTTATTTAGATATTGTTCGTGAGGTGAAAGATCATGTAAACGTTCCGGTTGCGGTATATCATGTTTCCGGCGAATATGCCATGATAAAAGCTGCAGCAGAAAAAGGCTGGCTGGATCATGACAAAATTATGATGGAACAATTAATATGTATAAAAAGAGCTGGAGCAAGCCTCATTTCTACCTATTTTGCAAAGGAAGCAGCGATTTTGCTGAATAAAAAATAAGATTATAAAAGAGATACAAAAAAACAACTCACATGAGTTGTTTTTTTAT
>NZ_JBXUGL010000052.1:0-11981 GCF_057180505.1 Chryseobacterium sp. HNCC26DJ241
GTAAGAGCTCAAAAATTTTTCAGAATAACTTTTTAACTTACACAGTTAGTGAGACACTACCGTTAAGGAGTTAAGGAGCAACTATTTAGACCTCCTTTTAACCCTATCGGGTCTTTACTTATATAAGTTCCTGTATTAGGGGCGCAATACCTAAATCTGTTGTAGGCAAGTCCCGTCTCTTCATCATAATACTGTCCTTGATATAGAAATGGGATAAAATCGTTACTTCCCTTTCTTGGGTTACCATAAATAATATCTAATTCTCTTTCCCAAACTTTTTCTCCTCGTTCATCGTAGGCTTGTATTGGAGTTCCCAAGTAATCAGAGATAATGCCGTATTTTTCATCGCCTATTATTTTTGCACTTGGATTAAAATTAGTAAGATCATACACCCAAGTTACAAGATTATCCAAAGGCTCTTCTTTATCATAACCCACTTTGCCTTTATTGTCAACAGAAAGTTTTGGTCTTTCATCTACACTGTAATTCCATTCATGTAAAAGAACGTTTCATAAATTACTTTTAAACTAACTATTTGATTCAAAAATAGAAAAAGTTAACCTTTTTATTAAATTCGTTCATAAAAAGGTTATTTAAAGTTTTCTCCTCGAATTTATTACCAAAAAATTCCCAAAGTGAAATTTTCCCAAA
This sequence comes from Chryseobacterium sp. HNCC26DJ241, assembly GCF_057180505.1. Classification (NCBI taxonomy): domain Bacteria; kingdom Pseudomonadati; phylum Bacteroidota; class Flavobacteriia; order Flavobacteriales; family Weeksellaceae; genus Chryseobacterium; species Chryseobacterium sp. HNCC26DJ241. The sequence continues at coordinate 652 of NZ_JBXUGL010000052.1, forward strand.
CAAAGAAAGTAATGAACTGAAATTTTGATAACCAATTGTTTTTTCTTGAGGATATGTTTTATACAAGTTTCTCATTCTATTAATAGACTTTAAATCATTTTCTATTAAATGTATTAAGTAATTAGTATCATTGTTCAATACACTAATAAATTCTATATAAAAATCGTCTAGGTTTTCTTTATTTTTGTTAGCTAAATTAGCTAGATAATCATTATCCCATCCTAATAATTTACCATTTATAAACTCTATATACATTCTACTATAATAAAATAGGCTACTTTTTTCTAATGGAATAATTTTTTGAAATTTATCTAACTTAAACTCGTTTATGAAACCTACTAAATCATATTTAGTTGCAATTAAATAAAGAATAGACTCTAGAATATCATACATATGTATGTCTTTTAACCTTTTACGATGATTAAATAATGTATAAATATTTTCGGAATATAAGAGTGCTTGATTTTGTAAATCTGATAAAGGAATATCTGAACAAAATTCCAATTGTAACAATGATTTATTGTTTATAATATCCTTTTTCTCAATTAACGATTCTTTTAATAATTCTAAGCTATTTTTTGTAGAGTAGAAAAATCTTACATCATTCACATTTATCGATTTGTAATATTGTTTTGCTATTTTGATTCCTAATCTTGGTTTTCATCAAGTTTTTTTATATCATCGTAAAACAAATAATTAAGCCAAAACTCATTATCAAACTTCAATTTGCCTGCTAATAAATCTTCCGTCTTTTTTTTCCATTCCTTAACTTGTGGCAAGATATTGTTATCATCTTTTTCTAAAAGATTTTTTATTCTTAAAGAGTATTTTTGAATATTATTACTATTATATACATCACCTATAAAATAATATAAACAATGAATAAAAAATTCTTTTTTAGAACAGTTTATATCATTAGCAAAATTGTAAACCAAATCATCATTTTTGCCATTCATTACATAATAATCCCAATCTGATGCTGGCCATTTCTCGTTATTTTTCAACCAAGACAATATATCTTCATTATCTGGATCATATATATTTTTAATCATTTTATTATATATTTAATGGTAATTAGACTTAAACTGAGGATGAGTTTCATCAATCGGAAATAAATGTAACCCGTCATCTTTTGGAATTATAATAGCCCGTTCTGCCGGAACTATTAAATACGTTTTTTCTCCCTTAGGAAGTTCTGGATATGATCCAACAGGATTGTGTACTACATGACCATCTCCTTTATCAATATCAACAACTTGTACCCCTCCTTTTGAAAAATCATATTTATCGGCAGTTTTATATATCGCATCTTCTGATAACCATTGTCCTTGTGGATCACCACTTCTAGCTGCCCTGGAAAGAGCTTGGTTTAATGTTGCATCTGGTGCATGAACCCCTCCGCTTAAATCACTTGGACGAATTTTAATAGGATCTAGTCCGAAAATGTCAATCCAATTATTACTATTCTTTACATATGCATATAAATTAGGGTTATGCCCCATCAATCCTATCGGGTCTTTACTTATATAAGTTCCTGTATTAGGGGCGTAATACCTAAATCTATTATAGGCAAGTCCCGTCTCTTCATCATAATACTGTCCTTGATATAGAAACGGGATAAAATCGTTACTTCCCTTTTTTGGCTTACCATAAATATCTAACTCTCTTTCCCAAACTTTTTCTCCACGTTCATCATAAGCTTGTGTTGGTGTACCTAAGTAATCATTAATAATAGCATACGTTTTACCACTTACTATTTTTGCACTTGGATTAAAATTATTAAGATCATACACCCAAGTAACCAGATTATCTAAAGGTTCTTCTCTATCATAGCCAACTTTATCTTCGGTATCAACAGAAAGTTTTGGTCTTTCATCTAGATTATAATTCCATTCATGTAAAAGAACGTTTCCATCCCAAAGATAACGGTTTATTTTTCCATTGGCAATTTTTGCGGTACGTCTTCCTAAAGCATCATACTCAAACTCTACCAAGCTGCCGTCTGGTTTTTTTACGGCTTTCAGCATTCCATTAGCAAACCAGATATATTCCCAATCGCCTTTTTGCCATTGCTGTTGAGAAATGGTATCTTCAACTTGTTGCTCCTTTAAACGTTTGTAATTCTCTTTGTCCTCCTGAGTATATTTTATGTCTGTACGAAGGTAGTAGTCCAATGTTTTGGGACTAGGCTTTTCTTCTTTTACCTCATCTATAAAGAATGAGAATTTCTTTGGTTTTTCTTCCTTCTGTATCCTGTTAAGCTCCTGCGTATCCTGAATACGTGATGTTTTCAGCCTCAAATTGCCATGAGCATCGTATAAATAATACCATTTTTCGTCTTTCAGTAATTTTCCGCTTTTGCCATAGATACGGTCTTTGCGGTTTTCCGTTTTATAGAGATTGCCTACTTCATCAGGATTTTTCAAGAGGGTTTCACCATTGTCATATTTAGCCCCTGCAAGACTTCCGAAAGTATCATAAGCATATTCTGTTTTTCCTCCTGTAAGAACATTCATGGCAGATTGCAGACGGTTACCTTCAGCCCACTGATATTGGTTGTGTAGTTTTTTTGTATTTCCGGAGGTTACTTTTTGACTTACAGGTCTTCCTGCATGATCATATTCCATTTCAGAGGTAATTCCTCCAGTCATTGCTCTGGAAATTTCCTGTCCTGCATTATTACGTTTCAGCACCATTTGCCAAGCCTGATCATGATTTCCTGTTCCGGTAATGCTATTATTGGCAGTTACCTGAGAAAGGTAGCCAATATCATCATACGCATAGTGTACCTCTGCTCCTAAAGAACTTTTCAGGTTTTGGAGATTTCCTGCTTCATCATACTGATATTCTACAAAATGTTCTCCCTGTATTTCTTTGGTTACCAAACCCAACTGATTACGTTCAAACCGTACTTTTGCCATGGGATTCATAGCTTCTTCCAGTAATCCGCTTTTGTTATATTGGAAAGATTCCCAGAATCCGTCATTATAATTGGTGTACACCAATCTTCCGGCAAGGTCATAATCATAAAACACCTGTTTCCCATCTGAAAAAACAGTACGTACTACTTGTCCATCCGTATTTCGGGTGTATTTTTTCTTTTGTCCGTCGAAGCCTGTTTCTTCTATTACAGCATCATTCTTATCTCTTAAGAAACGATACGTTTCATTTTTTTCATTTCGTATTGAGGAGAGATTTTCATAGGCATCGTATTCAAAATGCAATACCGCTTTTTTATCGGGACGCATAGCAGAAGCTCGGCTTTGTTTTTTAAGACTTCCCATAGGCGTGTATTCCATTTGCCATTCTTCCTGTCCGTCAGTAGCAAAAACAGGAAGATCATATGCATCGTACTTAAATTTCAAAGGTTTCTGTCCAATATCATACACTGCTTTTACACGCCCCATTTTATCGCGTTTCCACAATGATCGTTTTCCCTCTTCCGGAATATAAGCAATCAGTCTTCCGTACTCATCATAATTCCATTCTTGTTTTCTTCCTTTGTTTGTAGTGGTTTCTATTACCTGACCAAATTCATTATATTTCCAATGAATTTCCAGTCCTTTTTTATCTATAGCCTTATAAGGTAAACGTTTATCTTCTTCATAAAAGTAATTTATCTGATTTCCATCTTTGGCCATATAGGATATCAGACGGTACAATTTGTCATATTCCCAATATTCTGAAACTCCTGAAGGTTCTGTTCTGGAAAGTAATTGCCCCCGTTCATTATAAGAATAAGAAAATTTTTCGCCATCAGGTGTGTGATAGGTTTTAACATTTCCATATTCATCGTATTCGTATCCAACAGTACGTCCTTCGGGAGAAGCAGTCATCATTTTTTCGTTATGGGCATTGTGTTCATGCCATGTTTCTCCGCCCAAGGCATCTTCTTCCAGATAGATAATCTGGTCGTCATCATAATGTATTTTTTCTATCTTTCCTGCAATTTCGGGATAGATGATTTCATTATATCCTTCCTCGGGATGATATTTTATAATACCATGCTGAAATTTGTCTATTCCAGTGGTTTCTATTACTCTTCCTTCTTTGTCATAGACAAAAGTATAGATCATGTCATTTCTATTGGTACGTTTTACCAATAGGTTATTATTATCAAATTCAAAAATAATACTTTTCCCAAAAGCGTCTGTGACATGGATAAGATTACCTTTTTTATCATATTGATAAGAAACTTGTAACTCGGTTGCTCCTTTATAACTATAGAAAATTTCAGTTATTTTATTTTTTCTCTCGTTGGCTTCAAATATTAATTTTCTTCCTGCTCCATCAGTAATTCGAGCCAAAACATTATACTTACTATTTTGGTATTCGAACTGCAACCTTGTTCCGTCTGCATATTCTATATGGGAAATTCTGAATATTTCTCCTATTTCAGCATCATGAAATCGTGTATAGGAATAGGTATTCTGATTATGAATGATAGTCCATTCCTGAGAGGAAGGACGGTGCATCTCAATCTTTTGGGCACGATAATAGTAAGGTTCATCATCAATATCCGTCATGGGAATTGGTACTGCAATAAGCTCATCCGGATGATTCCATGCAGCGATTTCTGATTCTTCATCAGGAATAATTTTCAGATCAAAACTATTGAATATGCCTTTTCCAAACATAGAGTCAAACGGTTTATCACTATGCCAAGCATTATTACATTTAATAGGTTTGCTTCCTAGCAATTCAAAATCACCCCATTCAAAAGTAAGAGCACCAGTAACAAAATTGATTGGATCAAACCCGTGCTTACATAGTTTTTTGGAAAGAGGATTGTTCTTACCGAATATTTTTCTTAATACGTTATTATTTATATTTTTAAGGGCTTTTGTTCCTAAAGCCTTCATTTTTCCAGCCAGCTTGGTTTTTGCGAATGCCCTTCCCATTTTTCCCAGTGCCTTGCCTATCAATTGGGTTACTTTTCTCATGATAGCCATTCCTGCAAAACGCATTGCATATTCTGCAAGGGTATAATTATGAGGCAAGAATTGCCCTCCCACTAACACAGGCTTCCCTGTATTGATCTGAACATACATTTTGAGGAATCGACTATAGAATGCAAAATAAGCTAAGGGATTTTTTTTTATTTTATTGGGCATCGTAGGTAGAGGTGTCAATCCCACAGGCGGAGACCAACAGGTCAAGACATGATTAGGCTGATTACCACTCAATTCACTTCCTTGTCCTTTTACTGTTTTAGAACCATAATACACTTCTCCTTCATGAGGAGCCATTGGTTTATCTACAATTTGATAAACAGGTATCATGCCGGTAAGATGCTGCCAAGGAATTGCTACTCCCATAACACTTGTTGTAGTAGTAGCTTTATGTCTTCCATGTACATAGATAGAGCCTCCCATTGGCATACTAAAAGGTTGTGGCGGTTTTCCAACTTTAATGAAAGGGATGGAAATTGTAAAATGGATATAGTCCATCGGATCAAAAATAATCCCAACAAATGCATGAGGAAGAGGTAACGGAATCCAATTGAGAGGCGTAACCGTCCAATGAAAATCTACACCCAACACAAAATCAAAGTGTTTACTTACATGCTGAAAAGCTGTATTTGCCATTCCGGGTTTGGCTGCTTTGAGAAGTTTTACCTTTGAAGTTTGGCTACCTCCAGGTTCTCCACCACCAGTACCGCTTGATTTTCCACCAGTTGTAGAATCTTCTTTCTTATTAGAAGAAAAACTAGTAGTTATTGTTGCCGACTTTAAAGAATGGTCGGTACTCATATCTGGTTTTTGAGCTTTTACCAGTATTGGTTTAGGATTTTTCTTATTTGTGCTTTCCATCTCAATTTTTATTGTAGTTAGATATTTCTTCAGGGACTTTAATCCTATTCTCCCAATCATCTCCAAAGTAATTTTTCATCTTCTCATTTATCCTGTAAGACCTTGAATCATTTTTACCATAGATATTTATAAGTAAAGAGGCAGTGTAGGCAACACTGCTTCCTTCCAATTCTTCCTTTTGCAACAAATCGGTAAGTTCTACACATTTTTCATATTGGCTAACAGCCTCGGATTTTTTATGACTATATTCGAATAATTGTCCAAGAATTCTATGAGTTTCAATTTCCAATAAAACATCGTTATTCTCCTGAGCCAGTTTAACCACTTCTCTATACTGTTCATATGCTTTTTCTCTTTTGGAATTCATAAGAAAGTAACCTGCATAAGAATAATGAACCTGTGTTTTTATTTGGTAATCTCCTGCATTTTGAGCATCATTAAGAGATTCTATATAAGTTTTTTCGGCTCTATTATATGCACCCTGTGCCAATGAACTTTGGGCAAATATCATTTGTGCCAGTATTTTTCCCTGAATAAAATTTTCCCTTGTCGCCAATCTCATAGCCTGTGAAAGAGTAATATCTGCATCTTCGTATTTTTGCTTGCTTAAAAATGTACTGGCTTTTAAAATAAGCTGTTGCAGGTCATTATCTTTTGCTCCTTTTGCTCGGTTGGTATTAGCAGCAGTTTTTTCCATTAGATTGTTAATGTCTATCGGACAGCTCCAAAAATGAGGTTTATGAAAGTTTTTAATCGTTCTAAACTGATGATGATCAGTAAATACTAACTTTATAAAGTTTTGAGCTTTATTTTCATTTATTATTTCACCACATTCTACAATCCATTTTTCAAAACCTTTGGGATTCTTTATTGCTGTTGGAGAAAGATGGATGAAAATTTTGTTTTCTTTTAATTCAGGATAAATATTTACTAATTCTAAAAGTGCTTTTATGCATACATATGCATCTGTTTTCCTATCTGAATCCATTTTAGGATTCCACGAATCTTCTATGTCATAATGTTCTTTCCATTCCTGAAAAACACTATACCACTCTTCAACTAAAGAAATTCCATATTTATTAGGGTTTTCGAAGGACTGATAATGTATCATATATACATCTTCCGTTTTTGAATCTTCAGATAATTGATATTTAAAATAGGTTTCGAAAATTTGAGTTTCATGTTTATCTCCCAATAAAACATAAGTAGAGGCATTGGGATTTTTTTTTAGTTCTTTTTCCCATTTTTTGCCCATCTTAAACATTTCAAAGTGAACAGAATTCATAGTCTTTAATTCAAATCAATTTCACCTGATGAAACTTTCACGCTGGTTTTTCCACCTATATTAACTTTATCTCCTCCTACATTGACTTCTGTTTCTCCTGAAGTAGTGAGGGTTTTTGTACCAATATCTAATGTGCTTGCTTCAATAGCAATTCCTGAAGTAGGAACTGCATCTTTTCCCCCAACACCAATACCAATACTACTTGTACCACCAATTCCTATATCCTTTCCATTGATAAGAATTGTACCATCTTTCAATAAGGTTATTGATGATTCTCCACAAAATAATGTTATACTTTCATTGGCTACTAATGAAGCATTTCCTTCTCCGTCAAGAGTAAAATCAATAGTTCCTTTATCTGTTAAATTTACACTCCCTTTATTATCATCCATATGAAGTTTATTTCCACTGGCCGTTTGTAGTCCTTTGATGTAATTTCCAGCTCCCCCTTTTCCCGCGCTTTCCTTTCCATTAAACATCGCCCCAAACACAAATGGTCTCTCAGCATTGCCATTATCAAATCCTACAATCACTTCTTCTCCAATTTCGGGTATGATATGCATTCCTTTTCCTTTTCCGGCATAAGGTGTTACTACTCGCAACCAAGGAGTTTTAAGTCCTTGCTTTTTTTGCCATGGAAACTGTACCCGTATCATTCCTTGTGGATTGTCATTATCTGTAACAATTGCTGCTTGTTCTTCACATTCGGGATATGCTGTCTCATCAAAATAAGGAGAAGTATATAAATCCGGAATTCCTACAAATTCGTTATAGTAATTATTTCCATCATGAAAATGGCGAATCTCCAAAATACGATATGTTTCCATTGCCTTTCCATTAATATCCTTCAATTTTACTCTACCTCCAACCATTACTTTAGGTGTTTTGCTTCTTCCATTAATCATGACGAGGTTTTCTCTGCTTTCTCTCTGTCGTGTCACCATTTCTTTAAGATCCCGTTCTACATTTTGGTGAGAGGTGGCATTGAAAAGAGTATCCGGCTTTTTCTTGAATACATTTTTAGAAGCATTGATAGCAATTGCCTGAAAAGGATTTTCTTTATATTGTACCTGCACTGAACTGGATTCTTTTTCTTTTACTTCAGCCGAAATACTATCATAGCTTATATATTTGAATTCCTGTGGTTTTATGTTGAGTTCAAATTCTACGTCTATTAAATCTACATTTTCCTGAAGATCTACTATAGGCTGCACTTTTTTTCCAAATACAAGTTGTTGTCCGTTATAATAAAAATATTCTCCGTAACGTATAGCCAGTCTTTTAATAAACTGATAGTCTGATTCTTTATACTGTACTGTATAAGGAATCGGATATTGTGTATTGGGGTTTTCTACCAATACTTTTGCTTCATCTGGATATTCTGTTGTAGCTTTTTTGATGATATCTTCCAATGTTTTTTCTTCATAACTCTGGCAGTCCAATCCATTTTCCAGTAAGATACTCGGAGAATAACCACTGATATACAGAAAACCGTAGCCATTTTCTTTTTTATTACGAATATTGGAAACGATTCCATTGAACGTCTGGCTTATTGAACCGTATTGATGTAGATTAATACCAATCTTCTTTCCTAAAATATTTTTGGAGTTTTCCATCACATATCCTTCAAAGCTATCTAAAGCATCATCCATAACCTTGATAAGAAAATTATCATGATCGTTGGTTTTTTGTTCAAGGCTCAACGAAAAATTTGATTTTTCTAAAAAAGGATTACCGTCTAATGTAAGAGTACAATACACCAGAATATTGTCTTTATCATTCAAAAAGTCTTTGAAGGTTTTGAAAGAAGTGTACTTTTTGATATCCTCAGGATGGTTTAATCTTCCAGTTGCGGCATCTGTTCCTATTGCATTATCATCTGTAGAAAAGCTCTTAATTACTTTTTTTATGGTGTCCTTATTCTCAATGACTTTATTGACAACCGGATTATCTAATTTTTTAGAGATTTCTTCCGAAATTTTGTTTTCAACAGCATTTATGCCTTGCTGTTTCAATCCATCCAAACCTTCACTTACAGAAGGAACATTGGGTGTTCCTCCGGTTGGATTGATTTTTGGGGTGTTTTTGTTTTCCTGAAAAGACATATTCGTTTATTTTAGTATTTTTAATTATAACACTGATAGACAAAGGACTATCTATTGAAGATTTTTTTTGATTTTACTCTTTCCATGTTTTCTCATGGATCGCTCCATTCACATCGAATTTCTTGGCGATAAGACGCATCTCAATTTGCAATGGCTCTTCATTGCTGGAATTAAAGGTTTCCACAAAATTGATGCAATACGCTTTCTCAAAAGTGAGCTCCTGAAGTTTGCTCATCGCATCTCTTCTAAAAAATGTGATCTTACCATTCTTGGTTTGATTGTGATCCAACATCCAGCCCAATAATTCCGGATTTCCGGTGCTTTCTATGCGGATGAAGATTTCACCACCTTGAGGCATTCCCTGTGGTTTTCCGGTTCCGTCCGTAGCTTGGGTAAAGCTGTATTTGCACTCTAAAATATTGTACGTGTTGCCGTCTAATTCTAATTTTGATAAAAAGGACATAATTTTTTATATTATAATTTATTTTTTTTAGTTCTAATAAGCTTACCTTCTCTATAAAATGTACTAATGGATTCTACTTTTTCGCTTCCATATCCAACTACATATTCATAATGCCAACCTTCCTTTTTTTTGTTTTTAAATGAACCTTCCCATATTAAATTATTTTGTCTATCATAATATTTAATATAACCGCTACCTTCATTTCCTAAATAAGAAGTGAAAATTTTTTCCCCTGTTTCTGAAAAAACAACAAAATCATTTATATAGTTACCTTTTTTGTCTGTTTCAAATTGTATATGTAATTTTCCTGAAGGGTAGAACTCCTTCTGGATTCCTACTAATTCATCATTGGAATATTTTTTTTCTTCTAATACGTGTCCGGTTTTCCGATCAAAGGTTTTATAATTAATTAATATCCCTTGTTGCGAATAGAATCGTTCTTCGTCTAGTACACTTTTCCCTTCTAAAATATTAACATAACTTTGCCATATTTCAGTTTTTTTTCCATTCATAAGTTTCCCTTGCTCATAAGATTTATCCGAATTATATAATCTACAATAGCCTTCGTTTTTTATTTCAGATAAATTATCCACAGATATAGAATCTTTCTTATGCTTAAAAGATGAATCCGTATAAAAAATAAGTTTTTTCTTATCTTCTACATTTTTGCAGGATATAAAAAATACCAGTAGTAAAATCAAATTTTTATACATTTTATGGTCTAAAAAATTTAATTTTTTCGTTATTTATTTCCCTACTTCCAATAATCCAATTGCTTGCATCGCATCTTTCATCTCCATTTCCTGATGCGCCTCTACCAGCTCCTCTTGAGCAAAATTCATCATCTTCAAGCCATTGATTTCTTCGTACTCTTGTCACAATTTCTACATGAGTGCCATTAAATGCAGCGATATCTCCTCTTTGTACATCATCTTTCTTTACAGCTTTCAGCTTTACTCCTTTCCATACTTGATCGGCCGAAAGATATTTCCCTGAATCCATTACATTTGTGTAACCTGCCATAAACAATGCTTCTCCTAAAAATAAATTGCACGACCATTTTGCATTCTTACCATAAAAAACAACCAAATACCCTGATTCCCATTTATCATATGCTTTTTTTAATGCTGAATGATCAGAATCCTTTACAATTCTATTATCTTCAAATCCTGCCAATAACAATAAATATTTCTTTTGTGTAGAAACAAACCAATTATTATCCAACCATTTTTTTGCAAAACCGACAGAATTTACTGGAAATTGAGGAGGCTTTCGTTTTGCCCCCAATAATTCACTATTCTTTGTCAAAAAATATCCTTTTTCTTGATAGAAATCTCTATAACTATCCATGATGATATCATTATTGGCTAAATCTTCTGCTGCTTTAGCTAGTTTCTCGCTCATAATTTTAATCAAAATTTTTGTCAGGGTTTATTTCTATAACATATAAAATCTTTCCTTTTTCTTTTAAATTCATTCCAATTCTTATAAAAAATAGTATATCTGTATGTTTTTTAGCTCTTTTGCTTGACTTTACTATTTATATGGAATTTTTAACACTTATTCTAAATTGAAAATAAAAGCACATAAGATTCCTAATTATGGGATAATAAATGGATAGATTTTGTGATTTTTTCCAATTTTTAGAATTCTTCATTAAAATG
>NZ_JBXUGL010000053.1:0-10966 GCF_057180505.1 Chryseobacterium sp. HNCC26DJ241
ATATGTCAAACTGCCAACAGGCGGAATGATAGAATATGAATTCGGAGCTAATCAATTATTGGGGCATGCTTTTTATTATCCGGATAAAAATAGTACACACTACATTGATATGATTCGAAATCCTGCCTACGGTTTTATAGATAAAGAAATTCAATATTTGAAAAAAGTAGAAACTATTGATTTTGATACTAATATAAGTAAAATATACTCTATAACAGGACTCACAAAAAATCCATATACAAAATTTTGGATAAAACAGACTGTTTTAGATTACTATCCCCCTGATCCGAATGATGATGGAAATAATCCTAATTTTGGTACTCCAGGTCCACCGGATCCAGGATTTTCTTTACGTTTATCTGTAGTAAATGGAAATAACACAATAGAAAACTCAGCTATTGAGGGAACTGATTATAAACCTATGCCTAATTATTATGTCTCCAACAATAATAACACTAAAATTATTCTGTCGGGATCTGGAGGAAATGGTTTTTTTGAAATATATGAATTGAATTACCTTAATCCGCCTTATATTAACCAAAGTAGAATGTCTAACATAGGAGTAAGGGTTGAGAGAATTAAATTCTATGATCATGCTCCTTCTGTTAACAATAATATGCAACCCACAAAAACTATAGAATTTAATTATAATCAGTTTAACAATTCTCAATTAACAAGTGGTGAGGAAATTTTGGATGAATATAAATCAATTGTAGTATATAGAAATATAAAAGTAACAGAAAGTGATAAGTCAGGTCATATCAAATATTATTATATGACTTCTAAAGATCTTCCTCATTATCCTTATGAATACAATGACGAACATAATATTGAAGTATGGCCTAATTATAATCTATTCAAAAAGGGGCTTTTAGAGAAAAAAGAAGTATATGATATAAATAATAACCTGCTATCTTCTTCTCAATACACTTATACTTTACCCACATTTGATCCTCAGAAAAAATATAAAATAGATATACAAAGAACAGTTGGAAATCCTATTCCTATCTATACCCAAGAATCTTTCCCTGAAAAAATAAAAACAGAAGAAACTTCATATGATTCTCAAGGAAATGCATTAACCATTACTTCAGAAAAAACATTCAATCAAGAAAACAATAATTTGATAAGCGAGAAAAATATTTCTGCCGACGGTATTATTTCTGAAACCGAGTATCAATACGCCACAGAAAAAAATAACACTAAACTTATAGGAGCAGGTATGCTGTCTATTCCTTTAGAAGTGACGCAAAAACTGAATGGTAGTGAAGCCGGAAAAATAGAAACCAAGTATGAACATGCAGGCAATTATTTCCCTTCCTCCGTAAAATCTACCGGAATAGGAGGAGTGGTAAAAGACGAAGAAAAAAATGATCTCTATGATGCGATGGGCAATGTTCTGCAGTCCACCTCCAAAACCGGAATTCCTACAGCATATGTATACGGATATAATTCTACATTGCTTATTGCAAAAGTAGAAGGAATAAAATATGCTGATCTAATGACAATATTTGGTCTAAGTTCTTCTGTTGATGCTTATAAAAGTCTGGATATCTATACTAAGTCCAATCTGGACATTGACGACGCTTCAGAAGAAACCTTAAGACAAAAACAAGACGAGTTCAGGCTAAAAACCGAATTGAAAGATTATTTGGTTACCACCTATACCTATGATCCATTAATTGGAATAAAAAGCGTGACCTCACCAAGCGGCAACAAAGAATATTACTATTATGATAATGCCAACCGCTTGATCCGTGTGGAAGATATCAACCACAACATTATCAAGCAGAACCAGTATAAAAACAGTCTTTATACCAATTAATATCCTAATGATAATAAAAGAAAATTCTACTGACCTTGGAGTTTTTTGCGTGAAGAAATTTAAAACTGTTTTCGTAAAGAAATTTCCGGTGTTTGAGCATGTTAATAATGTTTTAATTGACAAACCCGTTTGTTTTCATGCGAGTTCGGAAATTTTAGAAAATAGTTTTGAATTTTAGCAAAAGAATCCAGTCTTGATTTTTTGGTTCTTTTGCATCAAGGCAAAAGAATGAGAATAATACAAAAAATAAAACAATGAAAAAAACATTTCTCTATATATCACTACTATTGGGCCTATCCGGAAAAGTCTTTTCACAGACCTTTTCGCCCAACGAAACCTACACCTATACCCGTGTTTTTCTGGAGCCTGTTACTACCGGTTCTTCCAACCTTGCTACTGCAAAATCTAAACAAGCCGTCGAATATACCGACGGATTAGGAAGACCCAAGCAGAGCATCAGCATCAATGCCGTAAAGGCCAATAAGGATATTGTTGTTTCCTACTTTTATGATGCAGATGGAAGGCAAACGAAACAATACCTCCCTATTTCCACAGCAAGTGGAAGTGGCCAGCTAAGAACAGTTTCGGAAGCGGATATCAATTCCTATTACGGAACGACCAACGCTTATTCCGAAATACAGTATGATAATTCTCCACTGAGCCGAGTGATGAAAAAAGCCAGTCCGGGAACGGACTGGAGCATGACTTCCAGCCATGTACAGGAATTCTCGTATGAATTTAATGAAGCCAATACCATAAAAAAATATTCGGCAACGCTTAATACTACCACCTTTGCCAACTCTTTCAGCGATGATGGTTTTTATGCAGCCAACGTACTGTATAAAACTTCAGCAAAAGATGAAGACGGAAATATCACTACCGAATATAAAAACAGCTTGGGAAATGTGGTGATGACACGTGTGAAGAACGGAGCCATTTTTCTGGATACCTATTATGTGTACAACCAGTACAATCAGTTGGCGTATGTGATTCCACCACTGAATCCCGGAGAAGACATCTCCATTGGTACTACAAGAGATAAAATTGCTTACCAATATCAATACGATGCACAAGGAAGGCTTACCGAAAAGCAGCTTCCCGGAAAAGGCAGAGAATATTATGTGTATGATAAAGAAAACCGCATCATTATGTCTGCGGACACCAAACTGAGAACACAAGGAAAATGGTCTTTTGTAAAATATGATAAACTCGGCAGAACGCTCTATACCGGATTATGCACGGGCGGAACCAGAGCAACGGAACAAACGAATGCAGATGCAGCTACCGTACTTTTTGAGAGCAGAACTACTGCTGTAGGATTCACCGGTTCGTCACTGGCAATTTATTACACCAAAAATGCGTATCCTACTGCCATTACGGATGTATTGTCTGTCAATTATTATGACCAGTATCCGGCTGGTGTTCCGGTAACCCGACCAACGAGCATATATTCTCAGAATACCCTTTCCGATGCCGCTACGGATAACCACAATACCAAATCCATGCTCACGGCATCTTTTGTACGGAATGTGGAAAATATATCTTGGAACAAAACTCTTTTTTGGTATGATGCTAAAGAACGTTTAATAGGAAATCACAAGATCTCCTATCTCGGTGGAACTACCAAAACCGAAATGCAGCTTGATTTTGCAGGAAATATCACCGAATCCAAAGTCTACCACAGAAGACAGGCAACTAATACGGATGTGATAGTGAAACAGCGGTATGTATTTTCTCCGCAGAATCTCCTTTTGCAGCATTATCATCAGGTGGACACCCAACCGGAAGAATTGCTGGAAGAACTTACCTATGACGATCTGGGGCGTATTACCACCAAAAAAGTCGGCGGCACTGTCATTCCGACAACAGGAGGAATCTCTGCTCCGTTGCAAACTCTGGATTACACCTATAATGTCCGTGGCTGGCTTACCTCCATTAACGATCCTGCTAATCTGGGAACCGATCTTTTTGGGCTGAAGATGAACTTTAACCAACGAGACGGAGTGGAAACGCCCAACAATGATTTCCCTTCTCTTCAGGTGAAGCCGAAGTACAACGGAAGCATTGCAGAAATATCATGGGCGACATCCGCAGATTATGTGGAACGGTACGGATATGTATACGACCAAAGCGGAAGACTTTCCGCAGGACTGTATCAGCATCCTTATAATGCTTATCAGAAGGACAATAGCGAGATCGCTACCTATGACAACAGAGGCAACATCAAAACCTTGTACCGTACCGCATACAAACCGCTGAAAGGCTCTACAATCCTTATTGACAATCTGGATTATAGCTACGACGGCAATCGCCTATCCAAGATCAACGATATATCCGGAAATACCAACGGATACAAAGGCGGAAATATAGCTGTATCCTATGATGACAACGGAAACATCACGGCAATGCCGGACAGGGGAATTACCAACATTTCGTATAATTTCCTGAATCTGCCTTCTTCCATTACAGATGCCAACTCTACAGGATTTTTATACAGTGCTGATGGAGTCAAACTGAAGAAAACACTTGCCGTTACCAAGCAAGACGGAACAAAGGTGAATATTATTACCGAATACTTAGATGGTTTTCAATATTCTACGCCCAATACTTCAGAAATCAATAGCCTTTTTGCAGCACCTGTTGCAGATAGTGGTGCAGAATCGGCTAAAACGGCTTCACAACCCGAAGCATTTTCTGCAACACAAAAAACGGTAGTCGCAGCACAACCGGGAGGCACTATTGTATTAGACTTGGTTTTCTTCCCAACCTCCGAAGGATTTTACGATTATAAAAATAAAAAGTATATTTACCAGTATAAAGACCAAGTGGGAAATGTACGGGTAAGTTATGCTAAAAATTCCACAACAGGCAGCGCAGAAGCTCTTGATTTTAACAAGTATTATCCTTTTGGGATGAATTTCCTTAATTCTACAGGAATTTCAAATTATGATCCTTTAGGGATTCCGTACAACTATAAGTACAACGGAAAGGAGCTTCAAGAAACAGGTTTGTACGATTATGGATGGAGACAGTATATGTCCGATATCGGAAGATGGAATGGGATGGATCAGCTTTCTGAAAATTATGCTTCCTTTTCTCCGTATGCGTATGTGATGAATAATCCTGTTATGATGTATGATCCGGATGGAAGACAAAGTGAGCATTGGTTAAGAGATATCTATGACAGTGGATTAAGTGGCAGCAGACAAAGTAATAGTTCTTTTTTTAGTTACGGATATTCGGGAAGCTATCTAAATCCGGATAATATAAAACCTTTAGAAAATGGCTATGTTCCTTTTGGCAGCACATCGGCATATAATGAAATGTGGAAAGCGGTATTGGGAAATTACAACATGCAATTAAAGAATAATGGCAATGGATATTTTACGTATTGGACATGGGGAATGCCCTCCATGCAAATATCCGGTGAAGATATGGAAGTGAACTCCGGTGAAGCTATGATCCATATGATGAAAATTGATGGTAATAACTATTGGACTGCTTTAAATACAGCAGATAATTATCATGAAATGACAGAATTCGGACTGGGAAGCACTTTAGGAGCAGCCGAAACCTATTCCAGCAGTCTTATTAAAAACGGGAAAATGATTAAAGCTAATTCTTGGTTTAAAACTTATAACCTCTATCGTGCTAATGGCGCATTAAACGGAAACAGGTATATTTCTGCTACTAAATTTTTAAACAGAGCAAGAATGCTTAGAACTGTTAGTAATAGTAAAGTTGTGAAAGGAATAGGATACTTAGGAGTAGCTATTTCTGTTGAACAATTTAGAGAAAGTCATCATCCAGGTTATATAACAAGAGGTGTAGTTGGTGCTTTATTAAATAGAATTCCGTATGCAGGAGCAGCATTAGCATTTGGAATAGAACAGACCGATATTGATTATTGGAATGCATGGACTTGGGCGGCAAAAGTACAAGGGAGTGATCATTATAACTATTTACATCCTGATGAATAAAACAATGTTAAAGATTAAAAACGCATATTTATATGCTTATTATGAATGTTATTTGCAAGAACATTATTTCTATAAGGATCATAAGAATAAAAACTTTTTTGCGGTTACAACATTAGGTATGGTTTTGATCTTTTTATTAGAATTTCCTATACTAATGCTAATTGATAAGACAATAGGATTACCTCCAAAAGTATATAGATATCCTCTAATAATAGGAATTGCTTGTTTGCAATTATTCTTAACATCTAAATTAATAGGTGATAATGATTTAACCGAAAAAATTAATGCATTTTATTCCAATAAAAAAGTTGTAAAAGAATCCCGAATGATTGTTTGGATTTTTGTACTCTTATGTATTGCATTTTGGGTATTTGTAATAATGTATGATGGATATTAATGGTAATAAGGGAATGTTTTAGAAGTATTGGCAACAAATTACAGTATTGATTTTCAATACTGTAATTTTATAAATTAAGCAAAAAAGTAAAATTTGAAATGATATTTTGGGTAGTAAGCGTAGTAGAAAATAGAAAAATAGCTACTTAAAATATTGAAGACATAGGAAGTGTTTCAAAGATGTTGGTGAGGCAAAAACAGAATAAGCAATGTCTTGATCGAACAAGACAATGTCTCAATCGAATAAAGTAATGTCCCAAACAAATAATATAATGTCTCGGCCAAACAAAGCAATGTCCCAATCAAACAAGAGAATGTATTAATCGGATAAAGGTATGTCCCAATCGAACAAGACCATGTCTCAACCAAGCAAAGCACGGTCTCAAGCGAATAAGGCTTTTACGATTATAAAAATAAAAAGTATATTTACCAGTACAAAGACCATTTGGGGAATGTAAGAGTAAGCTATGCTAAAAATTCCACAACGGGCAGCGCAGAAGCTCTTGATTTTAACAAGTATTATCCTTTCGGGATGAATTTCCTTAATTCTACAGGAATTTCAAATTATGATCCTTTAGGGATTCCGTACAACTATAAGTACAACGGAAAGGAGCTTCAAGAAACAGGTTTGTATGATTACGGATGGAGACAGTATATGTCCGATATCGGAAGATGGAATGGGATGGATCAGCTTTCTGAAAATTATGCTTCCTTTTCTCCGTATGCGTATGTGATGAATAATCCTATTTCATTGTTTGATCCGGATGGAAGAGTGACCAATGATTGGCTAATGAATTTTTGGAACAACTCACCAAATTGCGGAACCACAACATGGACTAATACGGGAGATGGATTTGCAAGTGATCGCTATCGTAGAGATGGAAAAAGCGGATATATTGATTATGCGGGTAATTTTACTTATTTGGTTAATATTCCCAATGTAGTAATCAATGCAAGAGGAAATACCAAAACTTGGAACAATTCTTCCAATTATGGCTACAACAGCTATCTAATGATGAGCAAGATTACAGGTGCTTTAGGGGATTTTAATTATGATGTGAATAGCAGCAATATGGGCAGGTACATTCAAAATTCTAAAGCTTCTATGGAAGTAGCAGAATTTGAAAGGTTTCTTTTCCTAGAATTACCAATGTCTTTTGCAGGAGGAGAATTGTTTGCAGCAGGTTGGAGAGCGGCTGGTGTCGGAAAATATCTTTCAAATATTGCTAGTAAGACATTTAAGATTGCAAGTAGTGGAGGAGGAGAAACTTTACCTATGGCTGTTCAAAAAATAATTCCACAAGGAACAAAAATTGCCGATATAATAAATGATATTAAAGGTTTAACTTGGGAAACAGGGAATGAACATGCTGTTGTAAGATTGGCAAATGGAGAAAAGGCAATAGTAAGTGGTGGACCAGGTGGAATTCAATTCGAAATAGGGCAAATAAAAACTCTTTTTGGTCATACTCATCCTACATCTGCACCTGCTAGTGCTGCTGATTTTAATGCACTAAAAATTTTAAATCAAAGTAGACAATATATTTTTCATGGTGGGGAAACAACCTTAATAAGACCTTAAAAAAGAGAAAATATGGCAATAAATTTTATAAATCAAACCCAATGCAAATTATGTAATGAAATCATATCCTCCACTAAGGATATGATTTCATTTCCTCCATTTATTCAAAACACTAAAGATATTTTCTATCAGTTTTCGGATTCTTCATTTCATTTGCATTGCATAAATAAACATATTCTAGGGAAAAGGGCAATAAATTTTGCAAATGAATTTATTATAAAGACCAGACCAGAAAATAGAAAATGTATTGTAGATGGGAATATAATTAAAAAATATGAGGACTATTTATTCATTGATTTACTAACATCTAATGAAAAAGAAGAGTTACATAAGTACAATTTTATTACATTGAATAAAAACAATGTACATAAGTGGGATAATAGAAATAATTTTACTCAATGTGCAAAAAAATTTATGAATGATGGAAAATGGGGAGACTTTACTTATTTTAAATATTTAGATTATTTAATAAATATGATAGAGGGAATTCATTAAATATTTTCGTAAAAATTAGAACATTTTATAAAGCAGATCCTAATATAAGTTCTACTCCATTTCAAGATGCTCTTGACTTTGCTGCAAGTTTAACAAAATAAAATTATGATAAATCTAGATTTAAATACAGCAATAAATATATTGTCATTAAATGAATTTTCAAAAATGACAGATGAAGAAAAAGAAGAAATAATTGAACTTGAGGGAATTGAAAAAGAAGAGATTTTTGAATACTTGAAAGAACAGTATATTGGGATAAAAGTTTCATATATAGAAGAAAAGATCAAAAATTTATATCAATTATCAATTAATGTTAATGGTACTCCAAAAGAATTATTTGCATGCCCTTGTTGTAACTACAAAACAATTCTTGAAAAAGGAAATTATCAAATTTGTAAGGTATGTTTCTGGGAAGATGATGGAGGTAATGATGAATTTAAGTATAGTCATGTAAATCATATGACACTAAAAGATGCAAAAGATAATTTTAAAACAAAGGGTGCTATTTTAGACAAATTTTTGAAATTTGTTGACAATGAGGGCAAATTGAAATATTATAAAAATGGGTGATGTGGCAATGTGGCAATGTTCCACATGTGTTGGTACCAGGTAATGTTCCAAATGTGTTGGTAACAAATTACAACTGTCTTACGTGGTAGTAATTTAGTAAAAAATCGTTTTATACCTCAATAACATGGAAATATTAAAAAAAATATTGAAAGACAAAGCTAATCGAGTAAATCTTATTAAAGAATTTCAAGAATTAGTTTGGAATGATGAAAATTCTAATGATATACTTTCCCCCTGCTGGCGCGAGCGTCTCGCTCGTGTCTGTAGATAAAAACAACCCTCGCAAAAATGCGAGGGATTTTTATTTTCTTTTTCAAGGACTTTTTGCAGCACCTGTTGCGGATAGCGGTGCAGAATCTGCAAAAACAGCATCCGAGCCGGAGGCATTTTCTTCCGTAGCAAAAACCATAGTACCACCAAGTGCAAATGTTTTGGAATTGGTTTTCTTCCCTACCTCCGAAGGATTTTATGATTATAAAAATAAAAAGTATATTTACCAGTACAAAGACCATCTTGGAAACGTGAGACAGAGTTATACTAAAAATACAGCCACCAATACGATTGACATTCTGGATAGAAATGACTACTATCCTTTCGGAATGAATTTCTACAGTTACTATGGTTCTGCGTATGATGCAAAGGGAACGGCTTTTAACTACAAGTACAATGGTAAGGAATTGCAAGAGACTGGAATGTATGATTTTGGGGCAAGGATGTATATGGCAGATCTGGGACGCTGGTTTAATGTAGATCCGCTCGCGGAGAAAATGAGAAGATTTAGCCCTTATAACTATGCATGGGATAATCCTATTATGTTTGTTGATCCTGACGGAATGTTTGCTACACCTCCTGATGATTATTTGGATGTTAATGGCAGATATTTAGGAAGCGATGGCGCTGCAACTAAAAATGTAAGAGTTATCAATAGAACTGATTGGAATAACATCAAAGAAGAAAAAGGAGGCACTCTGTCAGCAGAGGCAACAGTTGCTTTACAAGCAAAAAGTACAATTGTGACCATAAATACCACTCAAATTAGTGGTGATATAAATAATGCTAATAATGAAACTATTGCAGACCAAACGAAAGAAAGACAGGTCTGGGTAGGTTTAGAAGTTACAAGAGGAGATGTTCCTACTGCGCAAGTGACATCTACTAGAGGACCTGATGGAACAGATGGTCAGGCAATAATATCCACTACCTCTTTTACAGACGCATCAGGAAATACTATAAAAACTACTTTTGAAGGAACTAAATTAATTGTTGGATCTCAGGTTCATACACATAATAAGTCTCAGAAACCAGATCACGTAACGCAGCCTGGAACATCTCCTATAGACGCACAAACTTCTAATAGCAATAAGATACCAATATATGCTGTAGATTCATATACAGGGACTCAAAAAAATGGGAATACAATTAATCGAGTTATTCCAAATGGAAGTACCAATGTAGCTGGTACCACATCAAATAATAATATTGGTCAAGAAACTTTAAATAATATGGTTAATAAACAAAAATATCCATAATGAAAAAAATTATATTAATACTAATATTGAACTTTTGTTTTCATAGTTGTTACTCACAAAAAACAACCTCAGATATAATATACTTTTTACCCCCTTCTGTTGTTGATATTCTTAATAAAGAGCTTCACAATACAGATATAAATGATAAAGTCTATATGGTTTTAGACAAAGAAAATATGGATACTTATATTCTATATTTAAGTAACATTGATTCTCCTAAAAACTTTTGGGTAGAACATTCAAATAGAGCTGTATTCTTACAAGGAAAATTAATTCCACTTTATTTTTATTCAGACGAGTACTTTTCATATGCAGAAAAAGGAGAAAATGTATTGAAAAAATTAGGAACAGAAGAAGAGATTAGAAAAGTCAATTATATTCGAGACAACGTTTTTAATATAAAATTTAAACTCAGCGGAGAAATAGTAAAGTAAACACACACGCTGCTCAAAGTCTCCCGACTTTGAGCAGATAAAACAAACCCACTACAATTGCGGTGGGTTTTGTGTTTTTATAAAGTTGCTACATTTTTATTAAAGAACTCGCTACACCACAGGTAGATGACTTGATTCTTTTATTTTTTCCTACA
>NZ_JBXUGL010000054.1:0-10953 GCF_057180505.1 Chryseobacterium sp. HNCC26DJ241
AAATTACAAAGAGAGTACTTTAGGAGGATCACTTTTGGATGGAACATTTCAGGGGATGAAACTATTTTTTAAGCGGGAATCTCGGAAAAAGAATTTGAATATTAGTATAACAAATGCTAAGTTAAAGAATCATCTTATCCTTTTTGCTTCGGTAATTGGTGAATTAAATTACTTAGGCGCAACAAGATCTAAACTAGGAACTCCAAAAGTTCAAAGTGAAATCAAAGAATTCGTTTATCAGGAATTGAGATCTTATTTTATAGATAAAGAAGATGAATTAAAAGATATTATTGACATTCTACATAATAATTATTAAACTTCCTTTCAAAAAAGGGAGTTTTTCTCTTTAGTTTCCATCCATTCCTCATAAGAAAGCACACCCAATTCCGGTTTTCCATCACCTTCCAAGATCGAAATAAATTCCAGTTGATTTCCATCAGGGTCATTAAAATATATTGCTAAAGCAGGCATCCATGCAAAAACCATTGGTTCTTCAATTCCGTTTCTTAAAAAATTATAAGGCTTTAAATTTTTATTCTTCAAAAATTCGACAGAATAATTCAGAATATCATCTTTATCTACAGTAAAAGCAAAATGCCTTCTCTGCAAATTTTCTTTCTGTTCCCATAAACCCAACATAGATTCTTTATTTTTCCCGATCCATAAAAAAGCAATCGGACGGGTTTCGTCTTTATGAGCAAATTCCAATCCTAAAATTTTAGTGTAAAATTCTACTGCATTTTTCAGGTTGCTTACCTGAATATGTGTTTCGTATAATCCTTTAATCATTCAGTTAAATTTCAATAAAGCAAAGCTAAAAAACAGATTTCCAAAAGTTTCAAACCATCAATTTCTTTATTTAAAATGAATGATAGATAGATTTTATTTTTTTCTGACAATAAAAATTAAATGATTTTCACAAAAATTCCCACTACGCAAAAACATTGCGTAAAAGCATCCTTACTTTGCATCAGAAATCAGAGAGAAAGTGATAATCCTCTGAAATGTTTAACAATAAAAACAGTAACAATGAAATTTAATTTTTTAAAAAAATCGAATAACGTAGTAAACAATTACGAAGGTGCAAAAGCATACACCATGACACCTGCAGAAGAATTATACAGTGCTGTTGTTACAACAGGATTATCCAATACAACCTATGAAAAGGGAAATGACAGATTAACAAGAATCCAGTCTCTGATTAAGAAAAACGATCCGGAATTCGTGGCAAAACTAGCAGTTTATGCAAGAAAAGATATGTACTTGCGATCTATTCCGTTGGTTTTGACAACCGAATTGGCGAAACAAATTTCGGGTACAGATTTGGTAAGCAGAACCGTTGACGGAGTTATCCAAAGAGCAGACGAAATCACAGAATTGTTGGCGTATTACCAATTGGCAAACGATAGAAACGATTTGAAAAAATTAAACAAACTATCAAAACAAATCCAAAAAGGTTTGGTAAAATCTTTCAACAAATTTGATGAATACCAGTTCGCAAAATACAACAGAAAAGCGGAAGTTACCTTGAAAGATGCCCTGTTCTTGGTTCACCCAAAAGCAAAAGACGAAAATCAGCAAGCTATTTTCAATAAAATCGTAAACGATTCATTAGAAACACCTTACACTTGGGAAGTTGAGCTTTCTGTTCTCGGTCAGACAAAATTTGCCAATGATGCAGAAAGAAAAACGGCTTTCAAAAACAAATGGGAAGAACTTATTTTCAGCAACAAATTGGGTTATATGGCAACCTTGCGAAATCTAAGAAATATTTTGGAAGCAGGTGTTTCTTCGGACGCAATGTACAAAGTTTGTAATTATCTGTCGGACGAAAAAGCCGTAAGAAATTCAAAACAATTACCGTTCAGATTTTTGGCAGCGTATAGAGAACTGAAAACAATCGATTCAAAATATTTGTCATCCATCTTGGAAGCATTGGAAGATGCCGTAATGGTGAGTGCAAAAAACATCAAAGGTTTTGGTTTCGATACTTCGGTGGTAATTGCGGCAGACGTTTCCGGTTCTATGCAACAGCCGATTTCTCCGAAGTCTAAAGTATTGTTGTATGATATTGGTTTGCTAATGTCGATGATGTTGCAGTCTCAGTGCAAAAACGTAATTTCGGGTATGTTTGGTGACACTTGGAAGAGAATTCCGATGCCTAAAAACGGTATTTTGAGAAACGTAGATGCATTCTACAAAAGAGAAGGTGAAGTAGGTTATTCCACAAACGGTTATCTGGTAATCGAAGATTTGCTAAACAGACGTGAAAAAGTAGATAAAGTAATGTTATTTACCGATACTCAGCTTTGGGATAGTAATAGAGGTGGAAATTCTTTTGAAAATTCTTGGAATCAGTATAAAAGATTTAACCCAAATGCAAAATTGTATATTTTTGATTTGGCGGGTTACGGAAAACAACCGTTGGATGTCAGAAAAAATGATGTATACCTTATTGCAGGTTGGTCAGACAAAATTTTCGACGTACTGAATGCTTTGGAAGACAAAAAATCAGCTGTAGAAATGATAAAAAAAGTAGTGCTGTAAAAGGCACTGCTTTACATTAATTATAAGTGATAAATGATAAATGATTTTTGTTTTGAATATTACTATAATTTAGGAGCTTAATCCCGCTTTCCGCTGTATCTTTTTCTTTCCAGCCGCTTTGTCAGGCTGAGCGTAGTCGAAGCCAAGCTAAAGAAAAAGGATGCCGCTGCAATCGGGGCTAGAAAAAAATAATTTTAAAAATGAACCTATGAATGAAAAAGAAGTATTAAACTATTCAGATGAAGAAGTGATAAAAAGAATAATTAAACTAACAGAGGGATTGGCTAACTTTTGGAAAAGTTCTCATGGTTGGGCACCTATAAAGGCTTCTGATTTAATGTCAAAATCTAGACTTGATTGGCAAGCATCTTTAGCTAGAACTCTTAATTTATTTAAATGTGATAAGGCACAAGAAGAAGAGGGGACGCTTATACTTGCTTGGACAACATTAGGTAGCTTAGTAGAAGGAACATTAAAATTATTTTTATCAGTTTGATATAATGATTATGAGCACACAACAACTAAAACATCATTAAAGGGATTTGAAGATATAAAAGGTTATTTAATAGAACCTGATATTTTGATGCTTGAAAAGCTAAGGCTTTTTTTCGATAAAGAAATTTATCCTACAGATATACAAAAGATATGGGATGAACAAGGAAGGCTAAATATCATTGAATGGATTAAGAAAATACAATATAAGCGTAATGCAATTCATGCATATAAGCATAGAGACATTGGAAGTTTTAAAGAATTTTTTAACGAATTGAGAAACTATTTGATTTTTATGAGACGTTTGACCGATACTTTTCCTTATCCTGATATGATATATAAACCTACTGAAATTTAAAGTTTGACCGATGCCGTAAGAAAAGAAATCCTTCGACTTCCAATTGAAAAAAGAGTCTTTTCAATATTTTGCTCGGTTTAAACTAACCAATGTCGTTATCATAAGAGTTTCATCGTCAAACTTCCAATTTGAACAATATTCAAAAACTCTTATAACTTGTTACTTGGTTTTTAATAATAAACAAATCATGGGAACTATTTTCTACAGAATTGAAGAAGACCTGAAAGCAGGAAGAAAGAAAAAAGCCTGCGACAGATTGAGAAATTTGATCAACGAATTTCCTGATGATATTTCTCTGAGAGAAAAAATAGCACAAATTTATTATGATGCTGGATTTAAAGATGAAGCTGGAAAATTCTGGATTTTGTCGGAGCCTAAAAATGCAGAGATAAAAGATGCAGTGGGACTTTACAGAAACTCTTTGAGTAATTCAGGAAACGCTATTTTAAAAGATATTGTCTTCCGTGGAGATAAAACTCAACTTTCAGAATATGCGAAAAATATTTTAAAAGAACTAGAATCAGATAGTTTTAAGAAAACAAAACACATTCCTGATTTCAAAAAAAAGGGAAGAGAAAAAGGAAATTATAAAGAATCTAAAGATAGTTTTTTAAATAGAGTTGGATTTTTTCTGCTTATTGGAGCAATTATCTTGCTTCCGATTTTAGGACTCATAAAATTATTTGAATTATTATCTAAAATAATTTCATCTGCGTAAAAAGAATGCGCATTAACATGATAATTTTGCGGTAACAAAAAACAGATAACTTAAAAAAAATAACCGATGCCGTAGAAAAGAATTTCTTCGATTCCAAAAAGACAGAGTCTTTTCGCAAATTGCTCGGTTTTAAAAACTATTATACAAGTGCCGTAGATAAGAGTTACTTCGATTTTTTACAAAGGTTCGAATCCTTTCGCTGAAAAGGCGTGGTCGAGTGGTTAGACAATTTTTTAAGACAGCTTTTATCAAAATTTGCCTTGTAATTTTTTAGAAAAATTAATATATATAAAAATCAAGTGTCGTTTTAGAATCATACTTCGAGATTGGTTAAACATTGGGTCGCAGGTTCGAAATACGAAGTATTCGTGAATTCCTAAAATACAATAAAATAATTATGAACAATCCTGCCTTTTCCCTCGAAAAGGAGAAGTAGCTCAGTCGGGTAGAGCAAATGCACGGAAGATTCTATAATTATTACCTTGATTTAAAAAAATAAAGAGTGCCGTTAGAGAAAACTTACTTCGGTTATATTAGGTTCAACTCCTGAAAATAAATCTGAAAAATGGTTTATATAAAGCGTTTTCTCGCCTTTTGCCTCTTTACAAATACATAAAAGTGTCGTAAAGAAAAAATACTTCGTCAACAGCTGAAGGGGAGGAATAGCGAAGTCGGTAATTCCGGCAAGGCTATCCGGTTCGATTCCGGCATGACACAGCCCCATTTTTTTTCTTGATTATTACCTTTTAATCAAAAATTCCCGATAAAAAAATATCGGGAATTTTTTATGCTGGGTTTTTAATGATTTACAATGTTTTCACTTTAGAATCATCTATTTTGTAATATTGAATTACACTATTATAATCACTATAATCAACATTAGAGGTTTTTCCGCCTTGTGAAGCAGGGATAAGAACAACTCTGAAAGTTTGATTGTTGAGATATTGTGGTGTGGTGGAAAGATCATAAGTTCCACCCGCATAAATTACAATATCGTTTCTGGTAAAATCAAAATCATAATCCAATTCCCCTTGTGTTAAATACAATGTTCTCGGAATCTGTTGCCAAACTGGATTTCCATTAGAAGTTCCGCTTTGTCTGTAAATCAGCACCATATCCGTACTTTCCAAAGGACGGGTAA
Organism: Chryseobacterium sp. HNCC26DJ241; assembly: GCF_057180505.1. NCBI lineage: Bacteria > Pseudomonadati > Bacteroidota > Flavobacteriia > Flavobacteriales > Weeksellaceae > Chryseobacterium > Chryseobacterium sp. HNCC26DJ241. Next base: position 5,257 of record NZ_JBXUGL010000054.1, read on the forward strand.
ATTCTTTGTAAATATTGTAACCAAGAGTGGAGCTATAGGTGAAATTTTCATTCCTGATATCTAATACTACAGGATAAGTATCATTATCCACAAAAGTAGTATCATCATCATTGTCACAACTTACCACAAAAAAAGCAAGCATACCAAAGAGTAAAAGAGAAAAAAGACTTTTCATAATTTTAATTTTATTTGGGTTATTTATTAATTTTAAGGTATCCAAAACACATACCATTTTTTAGATAACATCGGATATCAAAGGTTAAATTTGTATTTTTGTTGGAACAAGATTTAAACAACAAAAAATGAAATTCTCGTCACTATTTTTTAGTATAGTATTAATTACCAATATATTAAAAGCGCAATATCTGCCTAAAAACATTTCTAATTCGGAAATAAAAAAAGCAAATAAATGGGTAGAAAACACTTACAATTCTCTTTCGCAAGACGAAAAACTCGGTCAGCTTTTTATAGTAGCTCTGTATACTAACAAAGATGAAAACCATATCAATCAGGTTCGGAATATTGTCGAGAATGATAAAATTGGAGGTCTTATACTAATGCAGGACAATGCAGCGCGAGAAATTAGTCTTGTGAACGAATTCCAAAGCAAATCAAAAATTCCTTTAATGATTGGCATGGATGCAGAATGGGGACTTTTCCAGAGAATTGCTACTGCTCATAAATTTCCATGGGCTATTACTTTAGGTGCTATTCAGGATAAAAACCTGATTTATCAAATGTCTCAAAAAATTGCAGAAGATTGTAAAAGAATGGGCATTAACTGGGATTTTGCTCCGGTTGTAGATGTGAATACCAATCCAAAAAATCCGATCATCGGAAACAGAAGTTTTGGTTCGGATGTACAGAATGTCATTAGTTCCGCTCTATCCTACTCTACAGGTTTGCAGGATTCTAATGTTCTTGCTGCAATTAAGCATTTTCCAGGTCATGGCGATACCGATACCGATTCTCATTTGGATCTACCTGTTGTTTCTCATAATATGGAACGTTTGAATTCCACTGAGCTTGCTCCTTTCAAAGCATTGATGGATAAAGGAATTGGTGGTGTTATGGTAGCACATTTATATGTTCCCACATTAGAAAATCAAAAAGGAATTCCCGCTTCTGTTTCGCAAAAAATAATAACCGGACTTTTAAAAGAAAAACTCGGTTTCAAAGGATTGATTATTACGGATGCCTTGAATATGGGTGCAGTTGCCAATAAATTTAAACCTGGTGAATTAGATGCCTTAGCTTTCAAAGCGGGAAATGACATTATGCTTTTTTCTCAGGGTGTTTCCGAAGGAAAAAAATTAATACAAAAGGCAATAGACAATGGTGAAATTCCGCAAAGCCGTGTTGAAGAAAGTGTAAAGAAAATTCTTTTGACTAAATATTATTTAGGACTTTCAAAATACGAACCTAAAAATCCTGAAAATATTAATGATAATCTGAATAATGATTCGCACAAAAAATTAGTTCAAAATCTTTACTCAAATGCTTTAACTTTATTGAAAGATGAAAAAAAACTTCTTCCTCTAAATTGCAAGGAAACATACTACTATGTTTCTTTGGAAGAAGCTCCTTACCAAACTTTTCTGAATCAGCTAAATCTGGGAACAACAGTAATCGTAAAAAAAGCCAATGAAATTTCCTCAATTCCTTCCAATTCTAAAGTGATTGTAGGATTTCATAAAGACAATTCCACCGCTTATAAACCTTATAAAATTTCAGATGAAAGCAAACGAATTTTAGCCGAGATTAGCAATAATCAGAATGTAATATTGGATGTTTTCGGAAGTCCTTATGCTTTGAAAGACGTAGATATTTCTAAAATATCAACAGTTTTGGTTTCCTATGAAAATAATGAAGATTCCATGATTGCCACAGCAAATGCATTGAATGGACAAACTAAAATCTCCGGAAGGCTTCCTGTTTTAGTGAATGATGTGCTAAAATTCGGGATGGGAATGGATTTGAATGCCGCTTCCAAAACAAATTTTAAGAATGCCGAAACTCAATCTTCTTCATCAAAAACAAATATTGAATAATTCTAATGAAAATCAGTAGCAAATGAATATAGTTTTGCTACATTTAACATTCAAAATATTGATCTAAAAAAATAAAAATGAAAATCGGAATTCTCTGTTATCCAACCTATGGCGGAAGTGGTATTGTTGCTACCGAACTTGGAATGTCGCTTGCCGAAAAAGGGTATGAAATACATTTCATTTCCAACAATCTTCCTGCAAGATTGGACATTACCAACCCGAATATTTTTTTTCATAAAGTAAACGTTCAGACCTATCCGTTATTTCAATATCAGCCTTATGATATTGCACTTTCGTCGATGATTTACCGAGTTGTAAATCTTTATAAATTAGATCTTCTTCATGCACATTATGCAATTCCTTATGCATATGCCGCTTTTACGGCAAAACAAATGCTGAAAGAAGATGGAAAAGACATTCCATTGGTAACCACACTTCACGGAACGGATATTACTTTAGTTGGCCAACATCCAAGCTATAAGCATGCAGTTGAATTTTCTATTAATAAATCAGATACTATTACTTCTGTTTCCGAGAGTCTAAAAAAAGATACATTACAGTTTTTTAATATAAAAAAGGAAATTCAGGTGATTACCAATTTCATTGATAATTCTGAATTTGAAGATTGCAAAGAATGCAGCAGAATACAGTTTGCACAACCGGATGAAAAGATTTTGATCCACGTTTCCAATCTTCGTCCTGTAAAAAGAGTAGAAGAAGTTTTGCAGATTTTTAAAAACGTTCAAAATAAAATAAAATCTAAACTTATTATCATCGGGGAAGGTCCCGAGATGGAAAAAATTTCTCAATTTTTGGAAGAAAATCCAACTCTAATTGATAAAATTCGCTTGCTGGGAAGAGTAAATGATTTATATAGTATTCTACAGATTTCGGATGTTTTTCTATTACCTTCGGAACAGGAAAGTTTCGGATTGGCCGCTTTGGAAGCAATGGCCGCTTCAACTCCAGTCATTAGTTCCAATGCTGGTGGAATTCCGGAAGTCAATATACAGGGAGAAACAGGATTTTTGGCAGAAGTAGGAAATGTAGAAGCGATGAGCAATTACACCATTAAATTATTGAGTGATGAAGAGCTTTTAAATCAAATGAAAATAAACGCTAAAAATCAGGCATTAAAATTTGATCTTAAAAACATTCTTCCTCTGTATGAAGAAATGTATAAACAAACTATTGAAAGTTTTCAATCTAAAATTTTAGCCATAGAAAAATAATTCTAAACTCAAATTCGCTAAAACACAATATGACGGAAAAACTCCTTCAATTCCTCTGGAACTATAAGGTTTTTAATACTATTCATTTTAAAGATACTCAAGGTAATTCTATTGAAATTCTGGATTTTGGAAAATGGAATCATAATTCCGGACCAGATTTTTTGTATGCAAAAATCAAAACGAAAAATATAGTTTTGGTTGGAAATATTGAAATCCACCTTAAATCTTCCGACTGGATCTTTCACAAACATTCTGAGGATTCAGCTTTTGGAAACATCATACTCCACGTTGTTTTTATTAATGATCTGGAAATTGAGGAAATTGTAGAAAAAAATATTCCTACTCTGGAGTTGAAAAATTATATTGATTTTTCAGATTTGTCGAAATATGAAACTTTCCTACAGGAAACCCAATTTATTCCTTGTGAAAAAATATTTGATTCAGAAAAAATCCCTCTCGATTTTCATGAAGAAAATCTGCTTAAAAAATTAGACGAAAAGTCCGTAGAAATCGAAAACAATTTAAAAAAATATAAAAACAATTACGAAGTTGTTTTATTTCATCTACTGGCCTACTCTTTCGGATTGAAAGTGAATGCTTCTGTTTTTCAGGAATTGGCGGAAAATATAGATTTTTCCATCATTCAAAAAATCAGACATAATCAAACACAACTTGAAGCTCTATTTTTCGGAAAAGCAAACTGGCTGGAAGATCCACAAGATGAACAAACGAAAATCTGGAAAAGAGAGTTCGATTTTCTGAAGGTAAAATATCAAATATCGGATGTCATATTTTCTCCAAAATTCATGCGGCTACGTCCTCCTAACTTCCCTACTCTACGGCTTTCTCAATTGGCTCATCTTTATCATCGGGAACAGAATCTTTTTTCAAAAATCATAGAAGCAAAAAATGCGGAAGAGCTTTATTCAATATTTGACGGAATTAAAGCAAATAACTATTGGGATTCGCGTTTTACATTCGGAAATAATTCTGAAAACATACATGAAAAAGTTTTAACGAAAGATTTCGTCGATATTATTATTCTCAATGCAATTCTACCTTTAAAATATACTTATTACAAAAATCATAATAAGGAAATTGCAATCCAAATTATTCAATTTTATAAAAGTATTTCTGCTGAGAAAAACTCTATTATCAATCAATGGAAAGATATTGGTGCGAAAATAAATTCTGCATTGGAGAGCCAAAGTTTTATTTATCAACACAAAAATTATTGCACTACAAAAAATTGCTTAAATTGCATCATTGGATTTGAGCTGCTAAAAGAACCAAAATTTTAAAATGAAGGAACCAAAATTTATTAACAATCTTCGTCATAAAATCGAACGTGAATGGTTTGGTGTACTCACAAGAATGGGCACAAAACTTGGGATTCCTGTTTCTAAACTAAGAGTTTTTTTCATTTATTCTACATTTGCTACAGCAGGAATTTTTTTCCTGATTTATCTTGGATTAGCATTTATGCTTTGGGTAAAAGATATTTTTATCACAAGAAGACCCAACGTTTTTGATCTGTAATTTCCACCAAAAAATGGAATTTAGTTTTATATTTTCTATAGAAGACACAAGAGCAAAACAAATTTACAATTCCTATATCCGGACTTTTCCTGAGAATGACAGACGCAGTGAAACGCAATTTCTGGAGCTTTTTGAAAACCCGAAAGTAAAAATAACAAGCGTTTCTGAAAACAAGGAAAATGTAGGATATCTTGTTATCTGGAAATTTTCCGAGTTTGCTTTTTTGGAACATTTTGAGGTTTTCTCAGAATTTAGAAACCAAAAATTAGGCTCAAAAATTCTTGAAAATTTACTATCTCAATATCCAAAAATTATTCTGGAATCTGAGCCTTCTCATTTTGATGACATGGCTTCGAGACGTATTAATTTTTACAAAAGAAACGGATTTTCTGTAATTGATGAGAATTATATCCAACCCAGTTACGAAGAAGAAAAAAAACCTGTGGAATTGTGGCTTTTATCTTCTTTCTACCCTGAAAATACTGAACAAATCATTAAAGATATTTATAAAACAGTTTATAAAAAATAAACATTATTAGATTTTAACTCTATACTAACAGACAATTCAGAATTCTTATTTTTGATTGTTTGTAGCCTACTAATGAATAAAATGTTTCTTCAAATTCGGTAGATACTTTTCAGTATTACAAGAACTTCATTCGCAATCGCAAATACTAATTGAGTTTTGGTTATCCAAAAATAAAGAGAATCCGTCTCATAATCGAAACGGATTCTTTTAAGTACTTATTATGAAAACAACATTTTTACTGACAAATCAGGATAATAAATAACTGAAAAAATGTGATTTTTTGCTCTCAAAAATATTGCAAAATCTTCTCTGTTCAAGTCTTACTTTTACCATTAAAAAATGTAAT
>NZ_JBXUGL010000055.1:0-10704 GCF_057180505.1 Chryseobacterium sp. HNCC26DJ241
TTATGTCCGTTATAAGTGCAACCACCATTACTATGCGAATAAGATGAGGATCTGGATTTTCTCTTTTTGTTTTTTTTCTTATTTTTTCCTTTAGAAAATTCAGTTTTAAGAATATTGTTACTTGTTGCCGAATAACTTACAGGTATAAGTAATGCTAAACTTAATAAACCTGTGAAAAGTAGCTTTTTCATAGTTCTTTGTTTTAAAAAATTAATATTGATTTTTAGTTATAGTTTTCTATTGTTTTGTGTAGTTCGTTTCGGTAATTATAGATTTCATCAAGGCTATTCAAAAGCATTTTTTCTCCCGCATCTTTTCCGTTGTGAAATATTTCCAGATACTTATTAGAAGTGTTGAAATGAAATCTGCAAATCGGTTTTCTATTGTTATCATCTAATAAAACTCCGAAATACGATTGTGTGTCTCTATGCGAAATTCTTTCAGAAGAAATTTTTTCCCTTAAAATAGCTTTTACAATCTGGAAGGCCTCTTTTTCTTCATCTGTCGTGAAAAATTTCGGAATTTCGTTATTTTCATCTACCGGATTCACTTTTGTTTCATCTTGTTTTTCGATTTGTTCGTTGATACTAAGTGCAGATTTTAGCCTGAAACTAATGGACTCATTAATAGAAGTAGTCAACGCTTTTTTTGTATATTCTTTAAAAGAAACCATTCTGTTGGCAGTTAAAGGCTTTTCAAAAAACCTGTTTACCAAAAGTCTCACCAATTCATCAGAAGGATTTTCAATTTCTTTTTCAAATTCTTTTCTTATGGCTTTAATATATTTGAGGGCTTCCGCAGAATCCAGAATACTTTCAAGATTGTATTCATTCTTTGTAAAACTTTCCAAAATTTTAATGGAACTGTCTTTTAAATCTTCAATGTTGATGGTAAGAAAAGGTTTCTCATCCATAATATTTGGTTTCTCCAGATCGGTATAGAAATTATAAATAATTCCGTTTGTCAGAACTCCGAATCTTGATTTGGAAACATGATAATATCTGTGCAACTGAGAATTATGTGCGTCTGCATTTTCTTTCCAGTGTTTGCATTCTATTATCAAAATAGGTTCGTCATTTTTCCGAATGACATAATCTACTTTTTCTCCTTTTTTGGTTCCGATATCACAGATATATTCTGGAACTACTTCTGTTGGATTAAAAATATCATATCCCAAAATTTGTATAAAAGGCATCACAAAAGCATTTTTTGTCGCTTCTTCTGTATTGATTTGGTCTTTCAGTCCAACTACTTTTTGATGAAGTTGCTCCAACTTAATTTTAAGATCCATAGTTTTTCGATTTTTTTAAATAGTCGTATCTATTATTTCTGCATCAGGAGCATTTTCTTTTACAGAATCAATTCCTGCTTCCATAGCATTTTTTGAAGAATAAAGCTGGCTTTTTCCAATAATTTCTCCATTTCCCGCTTTCAAAACAAAATAATCTTTGTCATTCACAGAAACTCTTCTTTCGTATCTTGAATCAATCTGTGAATTGATTCTCACGGATTCTATTCCATTTTTACATGATGCTTTTTGAGTATAGCCTTCACTTGTCAAAATAATTTCTCCGTTTCCGGCTTTTAAATTAAATTGATACTCTTTGTTAATTCTTTGGCTAATAATAAATTTTCCCATGATTGATATTTGTTTTTATTGAATAAATCTTTTTGAAATTTCATGCTCTTCAAGGGTTTTATTATCCAGTAGAATAATTTGCAATCTCCCTGTTATTGGATTTCTAATAAGACGAGCACCCGATCTACAATTATACAATCTATATCTGAATGCTTTTAGTCCTGAAATAAAACCCTCATTTAATGTTTTCTTATAAACATATTTCGAGCAACTAATTCTGAAAATGCATTTTCTTCTTTTTCGAGCTGGAATAATGATCCAGTACATTTTAATGAGAAAGATTAGTAAATGTTTCATTTGTTTCTTTGATAAAAACAACCATTTGATATGATGTCATATAACCTTTTTGAGTCGTGGAATCAAAACATCCAGTAACAGGTTCAACATAAGTCGAAACACTTTCGACTCTCACATATTTCCAACCTTGAGCGGTTTGGGTTTTTATTAAACCTTCTAGTTGTTGTGCAATATTGCTTGAACTAAGATTTTGTTGTTTTGCAGTTGCAATAAAGGGCATTACTTTGTATTCCATGAGTTCTTATTTTTTATTTTACACTCCAAAAGTATATTGATTACCAAACCTTTCCTTACGGAAAACCGTAAAAGCAAAAAAACTTTCAAAAATTTTGAAAGTTTTTTTGCTACAATTTGTTTGGCACCAATTAAATTTTGAAATTACTATACAAAATATACGGCTGATAGGATTTTATCCTATCCTTTATTAAATCGCCACTTCGTGGCTCACCATGAATGTAAAAATTAAACGGAATGAATTATATAATCCCCAAATCTTTGCAGAACGCAACCAATTGCTCGTTACTATTTACTTCCAAAGATTCTTTAAGGCTATTCAATCTTTTTTCGACACTGCTTAAACTGTTCGGAGTAATCTTATTATTTTTAAGAAAAACAGGAATGTTTTTTTGCATCACACCTTGTGAAAGAAGCGAAACCAGAGTAATATCATACGCAGAAAACTCATAAGAATTCATCTTTTTTATGGATTGCTTCAGGTCTAAAGAAAGATATTTTTCGTTATTGTAAACTGCGGTAATGGCTTTTTTCAATTCTTTTCCGTCAGAACGTGCTTTCCGCACAAAACCGTCAATTTCGCAATCATTGAAAAGAGCATCTATGATTCCGGATTTGTGTTCTGCAGAAAAAACTATTGTCTTCAATTCCGGTTGTTCTTGTTTCGCCGCTTTTATCAATGCTTTTCCATCCTTAAGATTTTGCCTGTAATGGTCTTCTTCGTAATACAAATCTGTAATCAGCAAATCGTATGGAGAATTTTCTCTGATCCCGTTTTTTAGTTTAGCCAATGCATCGTCACAATAATAAGCATAGCTCACATTGGTTATATTAAGATCTTCCATAACTTTCTGAACCGATAAGTTAGCAATTTCGTGATCTTCAGATATTAGAATTTTTTTGAACATGCTATTCGTTTTTTAGGAAACAGGGAATGAAATATGGATTTTCAGTCCTTTTTCAGTTTTCGTGTCAAAAATAATTTTTCCATTGATAGCTTCAATACGGGAAACCGTATTTCGAAGTCCGTTTTTCGGAAGGACATCTTCTTTCATACCAATACCATTGTCTGAATAATTAACATTAATTTGATTATCTTTTTTTTCAAATTTTATTACTACTCTATTTGCTTGGCTATGCTTTTTCATATTCACAAGAAGCTCGCGAATAACATTAAAAATATTGCTTTTTATTTCGGTTGAAAGATTTTTCCAAAGTTCTTCAGAGTTTTCAATAGGTGTCACTTTCACATCATCATTATTAAAAGAAGATAAAAGCATAAAAATTTTTTCTTTGAAATCTTTTGTGGTAAAATTCTCACCCGATTCTTCATAAGAAACATTTCTGGATTTTTCATAAACGTATTCCAGCTCATCAAGAGTTTTATCTTTATCAAAATGTTCCTGATTTTCAATTTTTGTCATTATCTGATAAATTCCATTGGCAACTACATCATGGATTTTTTTCGACATTTTGAGTTGTGTATTTTTTACTTCGATTTCTTTTTCTTGTTTCAGACGTATTTGCCTTTTTCGGTACCAAATAAAACTGCCAAATAAAGCCAAAACTAAAGTGATAATACCAATGGTTTGTTGAAATGTTCTATTTTTTAATATTTGATTTTGAGCATTTTTTTGCTCAACATCGTATCGTACAATAGCAAATTGATTTTTGGCTTTATTTCTTGCTATTTGTACACTGTCATTTATTGATGTATATTTTTGAAAATTTTCCAAATAATTTTTAGAATCCAAAAAAATAATTCTTTGTAATGCTGCTATTTGATCATCAGAACTCTCATTATTTGTAGCCGCTTCAAGCATTTTTATTGCAAACTCCAAAGAAAGGTTTTTGTTTTTATCTAAATAATAGCTTGATAAAGTTTCAAAACTTGAATTTTCGCCTTTTCCATCATTCGTCTTTTGCCTTATCTCTAAAGCCTTATAAAATTCCGGTAAAGGATTATAGCTTTTATCTTCAAGATATTTAGCTTTTGCCAAATTATTCAATGCTCTGGAATAATCATCAATTTTTTTCGTTTGAATTGCTTTTTCTAAATATTTTTTTGCAGATTTAAATTTACCCAGACTTATTAATACATCACCAATATTATTATAATACACAAGTTTATTCAGGCTGTCATTAGAGTATTTTACGGCTTTAAAATGATAATCAAGAGCGTTTTCATAATTTTTAAGAAAGTGTGATGCAATAGCCATACAATTATAACTAGACGCTAGTGTACTTTTCACAATGCTATCTTGTTTTTGTTTAAGAAATTTATTAGCCTCTAATGAAGTTTCTATTGCTCCATAAAAATCACCTTTATCAGATTGAATAATAGCCATATTCACAAGTGATTTAGCAATACCTATTGAATCATTGTTTTTTAAATATTCATTCTTTGCGATATTGAAATAATAAAAAGCAGAATCTACCTTATTTTTTTGTAGATAAACTTTAGCCTGATTATAATAAGTATTGTTTTTTAGAGGCTCTTTTTTTGAACAAGAAAATAATGTAATTAAAAATAATAATAACAGTATTTTTTTCATGGTTTTGTTTTTTTATTTATTACAAAATAATAAAAAAGGACAGATTTATACAATCTGTCCTTTAATCATTTACGAATTAAATATTTATGGATTCGTAAAAGGAGGAGGTGTCTGTCCAGAGTTTCCACCGATTGGTTCTCCTGAATTTATTGATTGGGTTGTTACTTGTCTATTATCATTGTTATATGATGGTGTGTCTGTACTATTGTTTCCAAATGCTAATCCAAATAGCATTAATATAATTTCGATCATTCTCGTAAAAATTTAAAATTTTGCATTAATTTTCTTCCTCTCGCAGTTTGCCACGAGCTGTACACATGTTTTGAAAAAGAAGCTTCTTTAAATTTTTGGGAAGTTGTGATGTGCAAAACAGAAGGAAAAACCGCTTCCCAAATACAGTTGATCCCAACTGTTTTTTACATCATGTTTTTTTGAAATCAGTTTCGTAAATTTGTTTTTATAATGTTTTGTTTCTCACTGATTTCTGAAGCAAAGATGCAGCAAAACATCACGCATGTGTTAGACAAAACATCGACATCGATAGACAAAAAATGGACAGGAATTTCATTACGGAAAACCGTAATAAGGAATACATGAAAATCATCTATTTTGTAAAAACTAAAAACTATATATGTCCACAATAAAACTACTAATTCGTGAAGTATTTGAACAGGCTAAAAGAGAATCGGGAAGAAAATCAAAAAGTGGTTTAGCTTATTACTTGAATTTGCATTTTATAGATGATCTGAAATATTATGACATTTCAGATAAAACATTTACAAGGTATTATGAAGACTATATAGATGGAGATAATGAAAGAAATATAGAACCTGATAGACTCGACAAAATGAGCCAATATGTGGGCTACAAAAATTTTGCAGATTTTTCGAGAAATTTTATCAAAAAAGATGAAGATAGCAATAAAACAACAGTCAGAATAAGTGTCGATGAAGATGAAAAATCTTTAATAGACAAATTTGGTGATATTATCATCAATATTACCAATAAACCTATTTTTAATATTCCGGAGTTTTTGACCAAACAAAGCAACATAGGAATTATAGGCATTATTCTTCTCGCAAGTTATTTTTTAGGAAATAAATCATTCAAATTCTGGAAAGACGAAACAGGAAATTTCGAAAACAAAACTGCTCTTGATTCCAATAATTCAAAAAAAAATAGCTACACACCTCAAACATTTGCAGATTTTAATGAAAATAATATTTCTACTAAACCAAAAAAAACTTCAATAATAGAAAATGTGATAGCAAAAAAAGAGAAAACATGTATGTATTGGGAAGAAAACGAATACAAATTAGCCGATTGTGAAGATACTAATCCACAGCATCAACTAGCTCCGGTTGATATGACCAAACTTACATATTTCAAAAAAATTACGAAACCCGATACGCTAACAGAAGAAAACGCTGTAGAAAAAATATGGTATTCAAAATATAATGGTGAAATAGAGCTTTTTACGATGGATGGAAAAAATCCGGAAAATGGAAAAGAACTAAAACTTTTAACCGAATATATGTTTAACAAATATGTAAAAAACAGTAATTGAAAAATATTTTCTCTTTAGTATCACTACATTAAAATACTTACAACGAGCCAGTTTGTCTACAAACAAAAAAATGTAAACTGAATGTCAGCAGATTACCCAAAAAAAATCAAAAAAATGATAAATCATAAAGAATTTTATATATTTGCAGCATCTAAACAACAATTAAAAATTAAAATACTATGTCAGACATTGCATCAAGAGTAAAAGCTATCATCGCTGATAAGCTTGACGTTGAAGAAACAGAAGTAACTCCAGAAGCTAGCTTCACTAATGATTTAGGAGCTGATTCTTTGGATACTGTAGAGCTTATCATGGAGTTCGAAAAAGAATTCAATATTCAAATTCCTGATGACCAAGCAGAAAAAATTACAACTGTTGGACACGCTATCGCTTACATCGAAGAAGTTGTAAACAAATAATATTCTTTGCAAAAAGGAAAAACAAATTTATGGAATTAAAAAGAGTAGTTGTAACAGGCTTTGGCGCAATAACGCCAATCGGTAATAATGCCAAAGAATACTGGGAGAACCTTGTAAAAGGAACGAGCGGAGCCGCTCCAATTACTCTTTTTGATGCCAGCAATTTTAAAACAAAATTTGCCTGTGAGGTAAAAAATTTCGATCCGCTGAATTATCTTGATAAAAAAGAAGCAAAAAAAATGGATCGAAACACACAACTCGGAATCGTGGCTGCAAGAGAAGCAGTAGAACATTCCGGATTACTCAACAGCAATGTAGATAAAAAAAGAGTCGGGGTAATTTGGGGATCAGGAATTGGTGGCTTGGAAACTTTTGAAACCGAAGTTTTAGGATGGGCAAAAACCGATATACCAAGATTCAATCCTTTTTTTATTCCAAAAATGATTGCCGATATTACACCGGGACATATCTCGATGGAATATGGTTTTCATGGACCTAACTACACTACCGTATCTGCATGTGCTTCTTCAGCTAATGCTATTATTGATTCCAAAATGCTCATTCAACTTGGCAAAGCAGACGTTATCGTTTGTGGAGGTTCCGAAGCTGCTGTTACAGCAAGCGGAGTTGGAGGTTTTAATGCAATGATGGCGCTTTCTACCAGAAATGATGATCCAACAACAGCTTCTCGCCCTTTCGATAAAGACCGTGATGGTTTTGTTCTGGGAGAAGGAGCTGGATGTATAATTTTGGAAGAATATGAACATGCCAAAAAAAGAGGTGCAACTATATACGCAGAATTAAAAGGTGGTGGAATGAGTGCTGATGCATATCACATGACAGCTCCACATCCAGAAGGTTTAGGAGCATATCTTGTAATGCAAAATTGCCTCGAAGATGCAGGATTATCTACAAATGACGTAGATCATATCAATATGCATGGAACTTCTACTCCACTTGGAGATATTGCAGAATCTAGCGCAATTTCAAAATTATTAGGAGATCATGCTTATGATATCCAAATCAATTCCACCAAATCCATGACAGGACATCTTCTTGGAGCAGCTGGTGTAATTGAAGCTATCGCTGCTTTAGGAACTATCTTACATGGAATTGTTCCCCCAACCATCAACCATTTTACGGATGATGAAAATATTGACAGTCGCTTAAATTTCACTTTCAATAAAGCTGTTGAAAAAAATGTGGATGTAGCTATGAGCAATACTTTCGGTTTTGGCGGACACAACGCATGTGTTCTCTTCAAGAAAATATAGCCGGATCACTATGGAGTTACAGAAATATTTTTCTAAATTCCTTCTCAAAAGAAAAAAACCTTCAGAACAGGATTATAAATTCTGCTCCAGACTTTCCAAAATCATTGGTCATGAAGTTCAGGATGTCAGGATATACCGTGAAGCATTTTCTTTGAAAAATTCTGAAAAAAAGCAACAAAAAAACTATGAACGTTTAGAGTTCTTGGGAGATTCTGTTTTAGGATCAATCATTTCTTGTCATCTTTTTGCTGCTTATCCGGAAGCAAACGAAGGCTTTCTCACGCAAATGAAATCCAAAATTGTAAACCGGAAAAACCTGAACAAATTAGGAGATGAATTAAAACTTGTGGATCTCATCCAAAATCAAGGCAATACTTTGAGCGAAAACATTTCCGGAAATTTGTTTGAAGCTATGATTGGTGCTATTTATTTAGACTTCGGATATGATGTTTGTAAAAAAGTGGTCTTGGAAAAAATGTTCACGCCTGATCAAATTAACAGGTTAGAGAAAAAAATTGTAAGCTATAAAAGCCTTCTTTTGGAATGGAGCCAGAAAAAGAAAGTAATTATTCGATATGAAACTTCTGAAGAATACCAACCTAATAAAAACATGGTATTTCGTTCGTATGTATGGATAGAAAATGAAAAAATATCCAATGCTACCGAATCGTCCAAGAAAAAAGCGGAAGAAAAAGCAGCGCAACGTGCATTTTATATTCTAAATAAAAAAGAAAGTATTGTTGAAAACTCTAAAATTGATTCTTGATCAGGAAGAAGAAAATGAATTTTCTATTGGTTTGATTCGTCTGATCAAAAATATCCCTGATTATGAATTTTTTTTTCACCTCAACAATATCAATCCTTTTAGCTTTAAAAGAATTGATGATCTCAGATTAATTGGAAATTATTATGACTATTTTTTTCCAAGATTTGAAGCTTATTCCGTAGATAAGAAAACCTGTATCCATATTATTTCAAATAAAAATTCCCAAAGCATTCAGAAAAATGCCATTAAGGAACTCTTTTGTGATGAGTCAGAGTCACGTTTCTTGCTAAATTTATACAAAGATGTTGATTATATTATCAAAACTTCAGATACAATTCACGATTTTTCATTAATTTTGCTTCCTGAAAATTTAGCTTTTCAAATTCAGCAGTTTTCATTGAGTTCAGAACATGAACTCTACCCCATATTTCAATACTATGAATAAATATTTAAAGAAAACAAAAATTATTGCAACACTAGGGCCAGCTTCTTCTAACAAAGAAACAATGCTAGATCTAATGAAAGCCGGTGTTGATATTTTCAGAATAAATTTTTCTCATGCCGATTATGATTTAGTTCGTAAAAATGTGGAAAGCATCCGAGAACTTAATCAGGAACATGGATTCTCTGTAGGAATTCTTGGGGATTTGCAAGGGCCAAAACTTCGTGTCGGGGTTGTAAAAGAAGGATCTTATTTAAATCCTGGAGATGTACTCACCTTCACCAATGAAAAAATGGAAGGCAATTCTGAAATTGTCTACATGACCTATCAGGAATTCCCGAAAGATGTAAAAGTAGGTGAAAGAATCTTAATTGATGATGGAAAACTAGTATTAGAAGTTACAGAAACCAATTTGAAAGATACTGTAAAAGCGGTTACTATTCAAGGGGGACCTTTAAGTTCTAAAAAAGGGGTAAATCTTCCAAATACCAACGTTTCTCTTCCTGCTCTTACGGAAAAAGATATTCAGGATGCTAATTTTATGTTAGATTTAGAATTGGATTGGATTGCACTTTCTTTTGTTCGTCATGCTCAGGATATAATAGACTTGAAAGAGCTAATGGACAAACATCCTAAAGGAAAAAGTTTCAAAACGCCAATTATTGCAAAAATTGAAAAACCGGAAGGTGTAAAAAATATTGACGAAATCCTTTTGGAATGTGACGGATTGATGGTTGCACGTGGAGATTTGGGGGTAGAAGTTCCAATGGAAGAAGTTCCTGCTATTCAGAAAAATTTGGTAGAAAGAGCACGTTTCTTTTCAAAACCTGTAATCATTGCTACCCAAATGATGGAAACGATGATTAATAGCTTAACGCCAACAAGAGCTGAAGTAAATGACGTAGCCAATTCCGTTTTAGATGGTGCTGATGCTGTAATGCTTTCCGGAGAAACTTCTGTTGGAAGATATCCTGTGGAAGTGGTAAAAGCGATGGCTAAAGTGGTAAAAAATATTGAAAAAACACATTTTTATCAAAATAAAAATGCACCGATAGAGCATGATTTCAACTGTGTTGATGATCGTTTTATTACAAACAGAATTTGTCTTGCAGCTGTACGAATCGCCAAAACTACTAATGTGGAAGCTATTATTACTCTTACACATTCCGGATATACGGCTTTTCAGATTTCTGCACACCGTCCAAATTCTCATATTATTGTTTACAGCTCCAACAAAAGAGTTATTACCATGCTGAATTTGCTTTGGGGAGTTCGTGCTTATTACTATGATCTGGAAAAATCTACTGATGAAACCATCATAGAAGTAAACAAAATGACCCAAAATCACGGATTTTTGGAAAAAGGAGACTTCGTTATTAATATCAACGCAACTCCTGCACATGAAGCCGGAAAAACCAATACTTTACGTTTGACTAATATTTAGAATTTAAAATATATAGAAATAAAAAGGGATTGCATATTTGAGCAATCCCTTTTTCATTTAGCCCGAT
>NZ_JBXUGL010000056.1:0-10576 GCF_057180505.1 Chryseobacterium sp. HNCC26DJ241
TTTAAATGAAACAATCAAAATAAATATTTACAGAATTTTGCAGGAATTGCTGAATAATATTTCCAAACATGCCGGAGCTACCGATGTAGAGCTTACAATTAACAAAGCTGAAGATAATATTAATATTATTTTAACTGATAACGGAATTGGATTCGACCACGAAAATAAAAGCGGTATCGGACTAAAGAATATCCGAGAAAGATTGCAGTCTATCTCAGCAAAATTCAAAATGGATTCTATCCCAAATCAAGGAACGACTGTTATTATTGATGCGAAAATGTAATTTGAGCAATTAAATATACTGATACTCTAAGCTTACATTAGATAATGATTCTTTTCTTTATCCCAAATCTTTCATAGATTATTTTTAAATTTTGTATTGTTTTTTATGTAGAAACAATGCAAAATCAGAAAAGAAGCCCTCAGTTACTTTTAATACGTCAAGTTTTGACGTATTGACAAATTATGTTTGCAAACAAACAGTTATACAAAAATACCACTCAGAAATTTTTTTAGTAGTTAAAAAATCAAAAAAATACCTGTTCTATGGTATATTTTGTAGTTGGAAAATGAGATAATTTTGACAAATTATTCTTGTTCGCTCCAACCATAATCTATTTTGTTTATAATGAAAATTTACATACAATGAAAAAAATTATTTTAAGTTTAGGACTTTTATCTGCAGGTTTGGTATCTGCACAAATTTATACTCCAAATGGAACAGTAGCCGGAACAACCACCAACTCTTCCACAGGCAATGTGGGAGTAGGAACCACTAATCCGCAAGCGGCATTAGATGTACAGGGAAGGATACTATTAGGTGAAGGAGGACCTGTTTGGGGAGCAGCAATAAGGACTTACGATACTTATTGGGCTAGAGGTTACAATTTCCTTGATACCACAGGTACCCAAAATATGGGAGGCTTTGGAGCGGTTGGCCCAAAAGATAATATAGATTTTTTTTATATTGGGAAAGAATATAACAATAATATTGCACGTTTCTATCCTGGAAATAATCAAAGTACTTTCTATGGGGAAATATTCTCAAATATATCTTCTAATGAAGGAGGAAGTATATCATTTTATAATCCATTAAAGACAGGAACTAAAGCAAACCGATGGTCAATTTATAATATGACAGGAGGATATGGAGATGGTCTTCAGTTTTGGAGTTACTCTCAGGATGGATCTGATTACGGATCACGTATGACATTATCTGACAATGGCAACGTAGGAATAGGCGTCACCAATCCTCAAAATAAACTAGATGTAGGAGGTTTTATATCATCAAAAATTACTGATCCTACTATTATATCTACAAATAAGTCGGGATATATAATAGATGAATTAGGAACAAATGTATTCGAATTATCCTATGCAAGAGATGGTTTAGGTCTATTGAAAATGAAAACACTACACAATAATGCGATGACTTTCGGCACAGACAATACTGAAAGAATGCGAATTACAGGAGATGGCAACGTAGGAATAGGTACAACCAATCCGCAAGCGAAGTTGCAAGTAGTGGCA
Source organism: Chryseobacterium sp. HNCC26DJ241 (assembly GCF_057180505.1). Classification (NCBI taxonomy): domain Bacteria; kingdom Pseudomonadati; phylum Bacteroidota; class Flavobacteriia; order Flavobacteriales; family Weeksellaceae; genus Chryseobacterium; species Chryseobacterium sp. HNCC26DJ241. The sequence goes on from NZ_JBXUGL010000056.1 coordinate 1,531, forward strand.
CCATTAAATGATGCAAACGATGGAGGATTTATATTAGGAAGTACAAGCGAACCAAATTTAAGGTTTGGAAATAATATGCAATATTCGTGGATGCAAAGTCACTATAGTCGCCCCCTGTATATAAATCCTTTAGGTAATAATACTATTTTAAATAGAGATTCTGGCAATGTAGGAATAGGCACCACCAATCCACAAGCAAATTTACATGTAATGGGAGAACAAATTATTCAAAGTTATTCCCCTCTTTTAACGCTGAGAAGAAACACTTCTAATGGAGGGTTTATTCAAGGTATACAAACCCAGTTAGAGAATGGAACAAACAATTGGTTTTTCGGAAATCTACATGAGTCTTCTTTTGTGGTTTCAAAAGGAGATTATACAGGAATATTATTTAGTATTTTGAATAATGGTAATGTGGGAATAGGTACCACCAGTCCCCAAGCAAAATTAGATGTAAATGGAACAGTACATTTTTCAGGTTTACCTACGGCTACTACCAATACAACTTATCTAACAATGGATGCCAATGGCTATGTACAGACACAAACCGGAGTTCCAAGTGGCGGTAATAATGTTTGGTATGTATCTGGAACTAATTCAACTCCTGCTACAGCAAATACAGATGATATGTATGTAATGGGAAAAGTAGGAATAGGAACTCAAGGTTTAACACCTGAGTACGCATTAGACCCTTCTAAACTTATAGTTAAAGGTCATATTCATGCAGAAGAAGTAAGAGTAGATTTAAGTGTTCCAGCAGATTATGTATTTGAAAAGTATTATACAGGTAATTCTACTTTAAAATCTGATTATACAATGCCTACTTTAGCTGAAGTTGAAAAGTACACAAAAGAAAATAATCACTTACCGAATATTCCTTCTGCACAGGAAATCAAGGAAAAAGGACTGCAAGTAGGAGAAATGACGAATCTTTTGTTGCAAAAAATAGAAGAGCTTACGCTTTATACTATTGAGCAGAATAAGGAAAACAATGATCAATCGGAGCTTATTAAAAAACTTCAAGCAGAAAATAGTGATTTAAAACTTCAGTTAGAAGAGATCAAAGAATTAAAAAAACAAGTTCAACAAATTCTTTCTTCCAAAAATTAAACATATGAAAGCAAAAATATTCTCCTTATTTTCTTTGTTCATTGGATTTCTTGGCTTTTCCCAAACGGAAGTCTATTTCAAATATGATGAAGCCGGAAACCAAAGATATCGTGGAACGAACGCAAATGCTAAACAAGCTCAGGAGTCTGTAAAAGAGATTACGGAAAATTTAATTCAGGAAAATCAAACTGTTTCTCCCGATAAAGAATTCTGGAATGAAATAAGGATTTACCCAGTTCCGGTGAAAGATATTTTAACCTTAGACTGGAGTGATAAAGCAAACGAGCTTATTGACAATGTAAGTTTGTATGAACAAAATACCATCCACTGGAAATTCCAGCAGCAAAATCTTCCTAACCTTAATAAACATGTAGAAATTGACATGACTCATTATTATATGGGAGTTTATGTACTTACTTTCACATTGAAGGATGGTAGAATTTTCACTAAAAACATCCTCAAGGAATAACTATTTCTCCTATTTATTTTTCTCAATCAATCTATTATTCATAAACTCATTACTTATGAAAACGCTATACTCATTATTTATATCGCTTATTTCTATATTCGGATATTCCCAAACGATATTACATCAACCGGAAACGGTTTCCAGAACAGTCCAGGATCCACAGACAGTGGTTCTTACTCCCGGTTTTGTGGCTACAAACGGAGTTTCGAATCCTTTTGTGGCCAAAGTAGGCCCTTCTACAGATAATTCAGGAGGTGGACCGATAGATTCCGGAGCGGGAGCCAATAATCCTTCCGGAACGACATCTCCGCAAGGACAAAGTTTTCATGATACAAGAGGAAATATAGAAGTTAATGGTAGTGGTCAATTGCAATTTACACTACCTATTGCTTTACCTCCCGGTGTGAAAAGTGTGGCTCCGCAAATTAATTTGATGTATGTTGGTGGTTCCGGAAATGGAATTGCAGGATATGGATGGAATATTTCGGGCATTACAGCTATTTCAAGAGTAGGTAAGAATATTGAAAAGGATGGTGAGGTAAAAGGAGTTCAGTTGGATTATTCTGATTATTATAGCTTTAACGGGCAACGATTGATTTTAAAATCGGGAGAATATGGAAAAGATGGAGCAGAATATGTTCCTGAAAAATATTCCAATATTAAAATTAAATCTTTAGGAAGTATTTCAGGACAGATTTGGCAAGGGCCTGAATATTGGGAAGTCACTTTTGAGGATGGCTCACAGGCTTGGTATGGAACTCAAACATCTAATGATGACAATGCCACAACTCCGGTAGAATATAATATAGTAAAATGGAAGGATCCGCAAAGTAATTATATTACTTATCATTATATGAAATTTAACAATGTAGCTTTAATTTCAGCTATAGAATGGGGAGGAAATGAGACTTTAGGAAAACCACATTTTAATGAAATGCTATTTAATTATATCTCAAGAAATCTTAAAGAACAATCTTATATAAATGGGGTTTCGTTTGTTCAAGAGAAATTATTAGGTAATATAATAGTTAACACCAATAATTCCTCATTTCAAAAATATTTTATTGATTATATACAAAATGGAAATTATCAGTTTGTCAATAAAATAACAAAATACAATTCAGAAAATGTAGCTGCTAATCCAGTTATATTCTCATACCCAAATTTTGTTTCAGCACAAATAGACTATAATGGAGTTTTACCTTATAATAGTGACTCTTTCGATAATGTCAAATTTACTGGAGATTTTAACGGAGATTCTTATCTGGATTTTATAATGAATAATGGTAATGTAAAGCTAGGTGCTTTTAATGATGCATATCAGGAGATTTTAACAGGTAAAGTCTTTAATACGGAAGCCAAAGTTGTTAACACATTACTTGATGAGGAAGGTCAGATTTATAACGGAAATGGTATTGTCCAATATGAAAATAATAATGTTGTAGGGTATGTTTTTAGAAACAATGTATTTGTTAAAGTTTTTGAAAAACCGATTCCGGCATTGTGTGTAACATGTACAACAACACCTACTATAAATGAAGGAGACATAAATGGAGATGGAATGTCTGATATATTTCTTACTTTAGTCAGTGGTCCTTTTGTAGACAGATACATCATAGATCTGAAAAATGTAAATGCTCCTATTTCTACCTATTCAGGAGGGTTTGCTTTTAATGAAAATTCATATACCAATCAAAAATATATGGATGTTGATGGAGATGGGAAAGTTGAAGTTATCAATGTTTCAAACACAGACTATACTATATTCGAGTTTGTAAAAACATCTCCTAATCAATATCTTAAAAAAATAAAATATACAGGTAACTTGGTTGAAACGAAAGATCAGGATTTCCCGGTACTTTTTGGAGATTTTAATGGAGACGGAAACCTTGATTTTACAATTCCTACTACAGATGACCAAGATACTGATAACTGGAGATTTTATATGGGTGTAGAAAATGGATTCCAAAATATATTAAAAACAAATTTTCTTAAATACAGAAAACCGGCGCAAGTATCACCTTTAGCTTTGATTGACTATCATTTTTATTCTATTTCAGATATTAATAAAGATGGAAAATCAGATATCGTTTTCATATACTCTAAAAACAAAGTTGGAAATGTAGGCAATAGTGGAAATGCATTATGGAGGACCTTACAATATGAAATTAAAACGATGCTTGCAAATGGAGGTACAGATTTTATAGCAGGTTTTGGTACTACAAGTCCATCTTATAATGTAGGAGGTGCTGAGCAAGGATTATTCCAGCCTTTGACCAACCCCATCAAATCAAATAATAATTACTACGATATTTTTGTGTTCAAAAATACAAGAGTACATAAATATAAAACACAAACTTCTTTAGCAGAACTGTCAAGAATCAAATCAATTAATCAGACAGGAGTTACAACATTGGCAGACTATTTAGAAGTGATTCCGAATAATGCAACTCTCCCTAGTTTTTATCAAAAAATAAAAAAGCAATATTATCCATATTTCTCGTTAAACAGAATGGATCAGTCTTATGCCGTGGTACAGCTTCAACAGGAAGGAAAAAAGCAGGACTTCCGTTACAGAGGAATGACCGGGCATTTACAGGGCAAAGGTATAATCGGTTATAATCAAACCGCTCGCTCTTCATGGTATGCTAATGGATTTGAAAATACAAAAATATGGTCTGGAGTAGAAATAGATCCACTAAACGAAGGTCTTCCTGTAAAAGAATGGAGTATTAGAACCAATGATGAAACGAAAATATTCCCAACGGATATTTCTGAGAATAATAACCAGTTACTCAGTTTTAAATCGACAATATATCAAACAGATAAGCTTTTAAACGGAACAGTTGTTACAACTATTGCAGATGCAGACAAGCCTAAGATTGTAACAGCCATAATTCCAAAAAGTAATTTAACCAAAGACTTTTTAACAAATACCATTACTACCAGTACGATTACTTACGGAGATTATTATCTTCCTTCACAAAGTGTCTCCAATGTTAATAATGGATATGGAATCACTACATCCACATTTGAATATATCCACAATCCATCAGGAACAGGTTCCGATTATTATATTGGTCGTCCAAAATCAAAAATCAATATAAACCAAGCATACGGTGACACTAAATCTGCCAAAGAAGAATATGTTTATGAGAATAATTTATTAAAAACCTTAAAAACTTGGAACAGGGATAATTCAGGATATTTACAGGAGACGTATACTTATGATGGTTTTGGAAATATTACGCAGAAAATAACCAGTAATAGTGTAGATTCCCAAACCCAAACTACTCAAAATCAATATGATCCGAAAGGAAGATTTGTCATCAAGAAAACAGATAATCTAAATTTAGAAACCAATATTACATATAATGATTGGGGACAAATCCTTACCCAAACCGATCCTTTAGGAAATATTCTCACCAATACTTATGATACATGGGGAAAATTATTAACTTCCAAAACCAACTTAGGAGGCACTACTACATACCAATATGAAAGAGACAATAATTCTAATGTAATTGTAACACAAAATGATTCGGATGGTGATGTTTCCAAAAAATTCACCAATAAACTAGGCCAAGAATATAAAGTTTCGACTAAGGCATTCGGTCAGGGACAGTATGTTTCCAAAGAAACTCAGTATGATGTTTTAGGAAGAAAAACCGGTGAAAGTGAACCTTATTTTGATGGACAAAATGCTAATCAATGGAGCACTATTACTTACGACGATTCAGTATTCCCTGCCAAAGTAACAGCTACTGCATTTACCGGCAAGCAAATGGAAACCTTAGTTTTTGGAAATACTACTACTGTAAAAGAACTTAGCGGATATAACCGCACTACTACCAAAACTATGGATGCTTTAGGAAATGTAGTTTCTACCACTGACAAAGGAGGGACCATCAATTTCTCTTACAATGCAGCAGGAGAGCAGATTAAAGCTCAATATGCAGAAAATATTGTCACAACTAAGTATGATTCATGGGGAAGAAAATCGGAATTCAACGATCCTTCCAATGGAGTTTATAAATATGAATATGACGGATTTGGACAACCTACTAAAATCATTAGTCCAAAAGGAACAAAAGAATATATTTATAATAATTTAGGCCAACTTATCACTCAGAAAGAGCTTTCTACAACCGATAATGGACAAGCTACCAATAAAAATATTTCTTTCTCTTATGATAACAAAGGAAGAATAACTTCAAGAACGGGAACTTCCAAAGGAAAGACTTATAGTTCCAACGTTGTGTATGATCCGCAGGGAAGAGTATTGTCTTCATCCGAGAGCAGTAATGGAAAATATTACATTCAGAAAGGAATCACCTATGATGATAAGGCAAGAGTTATTTCTTATGAAAAACAATTGTATTCTTCAGGAGTACTTACTAAAGTTACCATAGAAAATGTATACAATACTTGGAACGGAGAGTTGAGCCAAGTGAAAGATAAAAATTCAGGTAAAGTATTGTGGTCACTTATAGAAACCAATGCAAAAGGACAGGTATTAAAAGCCAATCTCGGTAAGTCCAGAATAAATAATACGTATGATAATAACGGGTTTTTAACAAATATTAATCATGAATATTGGCTTCAGCTACAAGGTGCACCAAGTATATTGCAAATCTCGTATTCTTTTGACGCTATTAAAAATGAACTTAAGAACAGAGTAACAGGAGGAGATTTCAATATTTTGGAAACCTTCACATATGATGATAATAATCGTTTAACAGAATGGACTAATCCGGTAACAGGACAAAATTCCAAAAATATCTATGATATTAAAGGAAGAATTCTGGATAACGACCAGGTAGGAACCATGAAGTATGAAAATTCTGCTAAAATTTATCAGCCCACCGGAATGACCTTAAATGCAGTCGGAACTCAGAATTATAATAATGACCTGATCCAAAGCATTGCTTATAATGAGAATAACGATCCTGTATTCATCAATGGAGAAAAAGGAGATGTAGCGTTCCAGTATGGACTAACAAGCATGAGACAACGTGTTACCTATGGAGGGAATTTTGATCCGGATCAGGAAGGAAAGTTCACAAAATTCTACAGTGAAGATGGAAGCTTTGAAGTACTGAAAGATAACCTAACCGGAAAAGAAAAACATATTTTGTATATAGGAGGAAGTCCTTATGAAAGCAATATTGTATATTTGAAAGATTTTACAGAGAGCAGCGGTTCTTATAAATTTTTGCACAAAGATTATTTAGGAAGTGTTCTGGCTATTAGTGATGAAGCAGGAAACAAGCTAGAGCAGAGACATTTCGATGCATGGGGTAATTTCACCCATTTACAGATAGGAAACGGAGCTATTATTACCGATAAAAATATCATTAATAATACTGCTTTATTGATAGATAGGGGATACACCAGTCACGAACATTTTGCAGAAGTAGGCATCATCCACATGAATGGAAGATTGTATGACCCTTTGTTAAGAAGGTTCCTCAATGCCGATGAAAATATTCAGGATCCTACCAATACCCAAAACTATAACAAGTACGGATATGTAATGAATAATCCACTGATGTTCAGCGATCCGAGTGGAGAAGTTTTTCAATTTCTAATAGCTGCGGGTATATCACTTTTTTGGTCAACAGTAATTACAGGTGCTATTATAGGAGTAGCATTGGGAGCTGGAATGTATGCAATTCAGGCTGCAATGTCTGGAAGTTGGAGCTGGGGAGGTTTTGCAAAATCTATTTTATTTGGAGCAGTATCTGGAGCAGCAGGGGGTGCTGTATCAGGTTTATTTACTGCAGGCAGCGTTATTGGTTCTGCAATGAGTGGTATGGCAGGAGGGCTTTCTCAAGGAATATTAAATACTTTTGTTAATGGGGAAAATGCAAACGGAATTTTGCAAGGGGCTATAACAGGATTTTTAGGAGGGGCAGTAGGAATGATTGGTGGAGGAACACTTGCGTCCAATATAGCTTGGGGAGCAGGAACAGGCGCTTTAGTGGGTGGAGTTGGTTCTGTATTAGCTGGAGGAAATTTTTGGCAAGGTGCAATGACTGGAGCAATAACAGGAGCAGCATTTGCGGCAGTCACTTCTAGTATTGAGATGTTTAGAAATTACAAAGACGGGTATGGCTTTAGAACTAATACAGGCGTCGTAAAAAATTTAGTAGAGCAAGCCAATGTAAATGGTTCAATAGATCAATTAAAAGCACAGAAAGCAATAGATTTTGTAAAAAGCAGATATAATTTGCAAGCGGAAATAACTTATGATAGTGCATTACAAGAATATGGTAGTACAAATGTTAATACAGGAAATATTAGAATAGGAGATAGAGCCTTTAGTTCGGCTTCTATGTTTAAGGCTACAATTTCTCACGAATATTATCATTCTACGTTAGATAGGGTCTATGTTATGGGTAAAGGATATGAATGGAAAGATAGTAGAATGTTTTCACCTGATGGATATGTAGGATATAAAGGTGAGATTGAGCTTGCAGGTAAGCTGCATACAGGATGGGAAGCATTAGGTGCAACATTTAAAGGTGAAGCATTAAATCCTGTATGGAAAAATATGTCATTTTTCTCTAAAGTGTTTAAAACAATTCCTTTAAGATATTAATAATAAGTATTTTAATACTTGTCGATGTTTTAAATATAATAAATTACAGTATTGATTTTCAATACTGTAATTCTATAAAATTAGATAAAAATAAAATTTGAAGTGCTATTTTGTGTAGCAAGCTTAGAAGAAATAGAAAATACGCTACTTAAAATATTAAAGATCATACACAGTTTTTCACATATATTGTCAATATAATAATGTATCAAAAATGTTGTTCAATCACTCTCATCGTCCTACATCTGCCATAACTCCTCGAAATCTCTGGGGAATTATTATTTTTGATAAATTCAGTGTGTTAGAAAGTTTTTGAGTGAAATTGAAGTTGCTACCTTTCAGTACAAATTTATAAAGCCCAATCTATGAAATAATACCCTTTTTATGGTATGTTTTCAAGCGGGCATTTTCTGTAGGTTTGTTGTTCAATTTTAAATAACAATAATATGAACGCAAAAAAGCAGTATTCAGAAAAACTGATCATGAATGAAACGGAACTATTAAATGAGTTCCAAATGGAAGAACTTGAACAAAGATTCGAGATGAGATCTTGGTTCGCTAATGAACAAACCATTGAAGTTGAACCAGCTCAAGGAGAAACATATTTACCAGATGGAGAAGGAAATGTTAGCCAAGAAACTTGGTATGGTGTTGGAGTAACCTGGACTTTCTAAAATCAGTAATAACTGCAAATTATTCATTGATTTGCAGTTTTTTTATCATTTTACCATATGAAAGAGATTGCCACTTTTCTGTTATTCATTAATATTACTTTTTTATCTGCGCAGATAAAGATAAAAAATGGATTAGACCTCTTTCATAATAGATTATTTATCTTAGCGTCATGACTTATGAAGACTTGAATA
>NZ_JBXUGL010000057.1:0-10483 GCF_057180505.1 Chryseobacterium sp. HNCC26DJ241
TGATGTGAATGGAGCGATCCATGAGAAAACATGGAAAGAGTAAAATTAAAAAAAGTAAGAGCTTGTTTAAGTTTTAATCTATTTTAAGATTAAGAAAAATACTATAAAAGAGTATCGAATAAAATTTAAACATTCTAATGAGTTTGCTTAAAAAAGATAATGTCCATTCATTAGCAAATCAAAAAGAGATTATTAAATTTAAATATTTATAAAAACACAAGTTATATTCAACACCTAAAATCCTTCAAAATATGTCCAAGAGAATATATTCCGATGAAGAGCTTAATGGTTTTCAAGCCGGTTCGGATGCTATAAGCAATGGAAGACTGAATCATCCTGATGATATCAAAAAATATTTTTCCAGCAAAACCTTCAAGGATTTTCTGGCGGATAAAGACAGTCCGTTGGTGTATTGTACACTGACTTTGGATGGCAAACCATTTTTGGATAAATCCAGTTTTTCCTTAAATCTGAACCAGAATACCAATGATCACGACCATTTTACCATTACCGTTCCAGATGATGCCATGGACAGCTTCGAGGGATATGTGATGGAAAATTCTAAAAATATTCTTGGAAAAAATATCACGATCCATCTTCATCGTTTTGGGGATGTCAGTCAGATTTTCACAGGGATTGTTGCCAATGTTAAGAACAAAAAAGAAAACGGATACGGAAAACTTTTTATTACCGGTTATGCACCGAGTATCTTATTGGAAAACGGCAAAGACTGCCAGAGTTTTGAAGATAAGACATTAGAGCAAATTATCAAGGAAATTACTTCCGAATATCCTGAAGAAGCCAAAGTAGCAGTAGAAAACCCGAACTCAAAATATACCCTTCCTTATACAGTACAATACAAAGAATCGGACTATCAGTTCATCAAAAGACTGGCAGTGAAATTTGGAGAATACTTTTATTACAATGGACAACAATTGGTGTTCGGAAACAAAGTTCAGCCCATTGTTACTTTAGAAGAAAACATCGATCTGATCGAAGTGGAATTTGAAATGAACATCAAACCACAGGAATTCATCTATCATACCTATAATGTTCAGGCGGGAGGAAAAACCGAGAAAGATTCTTCTTCTGCCCAGTTACAATACAAAGAAAATCCTTTTCAGGCAATAGCGATCAATGCTTCCAAAAAAGTATACAAGAAGAAGCCGGATATGATGTTCAACCACAGCGGAATATCGGACAGTACAGACAGGGAACTCAAAGAAGCCACAAGAAGGGAAAAAGAAAACAGGGAAAATCTTGTTTGGGTAAAAGGCAAAAGCAAAGACCCGGAACTGAAGATAGGAGGAAGAGCCAAGCTGATCGACATTAATGGAAGAGCAATGGAAACCTACCGCATTACAGAAATCAAGCATTATCATGACGGAAATACCTATTACAATGAATTTGTGGGAATACCGGATTTGTTCAATGCGCCATATCAGGATGACGAGGCAGTTCCTTTAGGAGAAGCACAACCGGCAAGAGTAATGGAAAATGACGATCCGATGGGAATGGGAAGAATCCGGGTGCAGTTTCCTTGGCAGGAAAAGAAAGGACAAATCACGCCGTGGATCAGGATGATACAGCCACATTCCGGAAGTGGCAAAGGTTTTCATTTCATTCCCGAGATAGGAGAAGAAGTTTTGGTAGATTTTGAATCCCGGAATGCCGAGAAGCCTTTTGTAATGGGGACGCAGTATAATGGAAGTGAGAAAAGTGGGTATGCTCACCCTAAAAATCAATTGAAAGTTATACGTACCAAAGAAGGACATATTATAGAATTCGATGAACGTCCTGAAAGTATAGGTATTACAATAAAAGATAAAAATGATAATGTAATACAACTTGATACAAAAGGTAAAAATATTGCTATTACTACTCCTGAAACTTTTACAATTAGTGCAAAGAATATTATAATGAATGCTAAAGAAAGTATTACTTTGGAGAGTGATAAACAAAATTTGATTTCAAATAATATAAAGATAACATCAGTGAATAAAGTAGTTATTATAAGTAATGGAAAAACAGAAATAAAAGGTTCTGAAATAGAACATTTAGCAGGAGGAGAAGCAAAAAGCCCAACCACAAATTCTAAGGATAAAAAAACGACAGATAAGAAGAAAGAAGGAAAAATTAATAAGATTACTTTGTATGACAAAAAAGGAGAAAAAACTGAATTTTTAGGAGATTCTAACAAAATTGTTGTTGAAACACAAGATATGAAAGAAGCGGTGGTTAATGTAATTCTTAGAGATAATGATACAAATGAGGATATAAGTTTTGGTAGTTTTTATGTGCCAAGTGATGATTACAAAATTGAAATCCCACATTCGCATACAATAATATATGAAATAGATAATTAAAAGAATATGAGCAGATATACTATAATCGCACAAGAAGTAAATAATGAAGGCAATAATGCTAAAGAAAATGCGAAGCCTATTGGATTATTTACAGGAGTTGTTGCTTTTTTTCGTTCTGATAAACAGAGTGAAGGAAAAGCGGGATCAGATATAGATACAACTTATAAAGAAGATTTTGGATTTGACATTTATAGACCTGATTTATATGGTACAGCAAAAGATGAGTATAAAATCTTAACAGATGTAAATTATTTAAAAAAAGTAAAAAATAAAAAGGGTGAAGAAATTGAATATAATTTAAAAGCAGGTACATTTGAATTAAAGAAAAAAACAGATAAAGATAATGGCAATAATTCTATTGAAGAATATTGCATTCCTTGGATATATGTACCAAATAAAGGGATTACAATTCAAGCAAAAATATTGCATATTGCAGATGAAAAAAATTATAAAGAATACAAAAAGGCAAAAAACGAAAAAAACGAAAAAATATTCTTTTCAATAGTACCAACTGATGAGAATAACCAAATAAAATGGACTGATGATAAGAAAACTGTGATTAGTAAATATGAAGGAGAAATAGTTACAATTGATAAAAAAGATTTCGATTTTGATATTGGCAAAGATGATCAATTAACACCAATTAAAATAACGGTTTCTGAACAACTAACTCAAAATTATGCTTTAGTGGCTTATTATAAATATAATGATATAGAATATCCATTGGGTCAATTAAATTTCTGGAGATTTATAATAGATGCTGGAAAACAAAAAACACTAGATGAAAAAAAATTAATATATAATCAAAATGATGTTATTCCCTTAAAAATAGTAGAATTAAGAGTAAATAATAAAACAAAGACACTTACAAATTCTGTCGTTACAAGTTTACAACAGGCGCTAAAAATATTTGAAGATCAAGCAAATATACGAATCAATGTTTTGTCTACGTTAGGTTTTATGAATATAGAGCCAGAGAGTACTGACGTAAATAAAAAGTTTAATGTATATGGTAAAATTGCTAAAAATGCAAAAGGAGTATACGAACTTGTAGATACGCCTACTTCTGATTTTCATAAAGAATTGGTAAATAAAATTTTTTTTAAGAATGAAGAGAAAAAACAAGAATTCATCAATAAAATATTTAAGGATGCTTTTGGTAAAGAACCCGTAGGGATAAAAGAAATAGAAGAAGAAACGAATGGAAAAAAAACAAAAAGAAATGAGAGTAAAAGTCTTATTGAACTTATGAAACTTAAAACAAAAACAATTTCTTATACTGATGGCTCAAAAAAAATTCTATCCTATTATGATTATTTTTTTAATCAATTTACAGAATATGTTTCCTCATTAATAATATTTTGTTTTGTGTCGCCTGATATAATTGCTCGTATAAATTCTACAACAAGTACAAAGACTAATGCTGATGGTAGTACTACAACAACTACAAACACACAAAAGAATGAAGTTGGTGTTGGACTACTTGGGAAAGGTATCACAATAATTACACAAACAGCTATGGCAGATTATAAAGAAACATATGTACACGAGGTTGGTCATAATTTTAATCTTAATCATACTCATTTAGTACAAGGTGATTCAGATTTTAATTTGAATAAATCGCAAACAAAAGAAAATTATATGGATTATGATATAAAGCCAAATTCTATTATTAAGAAACAGTGGAATAAAGCAAATAATAAAAAGGTAGATTGGCTAATTGATAGAGAGGGAAAAAGTGGATATGCTGAAGAAATGTGTAATAGAATTAGTTTTTTATTAAGTGATGACTATATAATTATTAATGACTTTTATGATAAAAAAGAAGAATATATAGAAAAATTACAAAAATCCATAAAAACAAATATCAATATGCTTATTACAAGTCATAGTTATGAATATGGTATGGCATATAATTTTCTTGTGGATGAAAAAATATATGTGTGATATGAACAAAAGCATCTATTATATAGTTTTATTTTTTTGCCCAATATTTATTTTTGGACAAAAGATTTCAAATGCTATAATTGACAGTATTTGTATAGATGCTATACAATTGCATCATCAATTTTTTAAATCTGATAAAATGCTTTTTTTGATTAATGAGAACACAATAAAGATTGCTAACAGAATCAAAAATGACAGTATTGTTTTCGTGAAACAAGAAGACGTTTCAAAAGAAATAATAAAAACAAAAGATAAAAAAGGAGATCTTTTTTATCTTAAGGAAGTGAGGATTGTAAATGACTCTGTAGTCAATCTAAGATTTGATTCTGATTATATAAAAATTACAAAAATCAAGAAAAATATTTTTGGAAAAATAAAATATATTAACACTGAATCTCATAATATTCACGATGTTGCTTATGAATATGATTGTCCAACTTATATCTATACTTATAATAAAACTAAGAATAGATGGAACGTGATGAATTGGTCAGAGTGCTATAAAATGAAAGAGAATGCAGAAACAGAAAGTAAAATAGATGAACAAGAAAATGAAGAGAGAAAAACGAAGGAAAGGATAAATAAGTAAAAAACAATTAATTTTTTAAATTATGAGTGAAAAAAAGATAATAGAAAACTCTCAATGTAAATGTGATAAAGGTACTATACCCGGAATTCTATCAGTAACCAGCCAATCAATAATTAAAACTAATGGACAGCTTCAAGCAACAGATGCGGATAAAACAATAACTCCATTTGGCGTTTGCAGTGTTACTCAATCTTCATGCTCAATTGCACTATTAATATGGGAAGATGTTGCAGCAAATTCCAAAATAAATGGATTAAAATATTTAACAGAAAAGTCTAAGATTAAATGCTCAGTTGGGGGAGAAATTACATTTATAAAATCTAATCAAACATTTGTAAAAGGGTAGTATTAAATCAGAAAAGAAAAAGTAATAATTGAAAATATAAAGTAGATATCCAGAAGGATAAAGTAAACCATCAGAAGAACAAAGTGAACGGTGAAAGATATAAAATAGATTCTTCAAACTGAAAAGGAAGTTATCAGAAAAATAAAGTGAACAGGCAGAAAAAAAAGTAAATATTCAGAAGAGATTACATTAAAAAATAATAAATATTGCAAACAATAATTTAAATTATGAGGATTATCCTGCAACAGGATACACATTAATTACAAGTATAAACAGAGACTAAAACGATTTCATTCTTCATTATAAAACCATGAATGCCAGTTTTATAACTGAATTTCAAAATTCTATAGATGCAGTGCGAAAAATAGTTTCCATTCTGGCAAAAACCCAAGAACTGAAAAGCGTAACCAAACAGCTGTACAATCTTGCTGATGAAGTGAATAAAAAATTATTGTTTTTAATAGATTATTCGGAAGATGCAGGTTTAGATAGTGGAATGATCTCAAGCATCCGAAGTAAATTTTCTAAGAGAAATATTGAAGGGGCCATAAAAGATCTGCGAGAGGCTCTACCCTATTTTCAAACTCATGAGACAGAACTGGAATCGGGAGATATGCCGGATGGATTTTTAGATTATTTTCCATCAGTCTTGCCACAAATGGAAACATGGAATGCTGAGCAAATCAGTATTCTGAGCACCCGAAAATCCATAGTAGAAGCTAACAAAGTTTTATTTGAAAATGCTTATAGCTATATTTCGAAAGTGAGTAACCGAGGAAAAAAGGTATTTAAAAAGACAGTGAAAAAAGATGATTACACGATTTCCAAACTGCTAACAAGAGTAAGAGCCGAAGCCAAAACCAAAGCTGAAGAAAATTTCGAAAAAAACAGATTTATAAAAAATAAAAATCCAAGCAAAAAAGTTTGGATTTTTTTAACACTACTTTTATCATGTTCTATTCTAATTCAGGAAATGACAAAAAAGTGATCCACACCCGAAGCGGAACAAAAATCAT
Source organism: Chryseobacterium sp. HNCC26DJ241 (assembly GCF_057180505.1). Classification (NCBI taxonomy): domain Bacteria; kingdom Pseudomonadati; phylum Bacteroidota; class Flavobacteriia; order Flavobacteriales; family Weeksellaceae; genus Chryseobacterium; species Chryseobacterium sp. HNCC26DJ241. The sequence continues at coordinate 6,265 of NZ_JBXUGL010000057.1, forward strand.
CCTAAACGATGCAGAAGGCAGTGTTTTCATAGAAGACCTGAGTGGAAATACTTATCTGATGGACGGTGCCGGAAATATTAATGTGAATGCGCCGAAGAATATGACGTTTACGGCGGGAGAGAATGTACTCATCAACGCAGGAAGTAACATTGTGGCTTCTGCTCAAAGAAATGTAAATATTTTAGCTGGAGAGGATATTACGGAAACTGCCAATGATGATTATAACCTTACAGCGAGTAATATTATAGAAACTGCGGAAGTAGGAAGAAGTTCTAAAGCAAAAAATATTACCGAAAATATGCAGTCAGGAGCCTATATAAGTACTAAAGAATCCATTAATGTAGAAAGTGCCAAAGAAGTAAATGTTAATAGCGGAAAACAAGTGAAAATGCAATAGTATGGCTGGAGAAGGCGGAAATATTATACGTAATATATTCGGAAAGTCTTACAAAGAAGCTGAATCTATTTCCACAGCTGCTTCTAAAGGTGCATTGGATTTCAAATCCCCAAAAGAAACAACTTTTCATGGAAAAAATGGAGGGAAGCAATTTAATGAGTATCAAGCGAAAAAGGATCAAACTTTGTTGGTCGTTAAAGTAGAAGGTCCATTGGATGATAATGGTAAAAAAGTGGAAGAACCTAAAGAAGGAGTGAAATGCTGGTTTAAAGCAACTTTTAATAGATCAGCATCAAAAAGCTAATATAAAAAACTTGCATGGTTGTATAAAATTAATGGAATGCCGATTCCTTGGATTGCTGATTATTCTTCGTTAAGTGGAAATACCCAAACTATACAGGTAAAGATTCCTTGCTATAATATGCGTGTGTATGCATATTTCAAAAGTCCCACAGATAAAGTAAGTGTTGAAGTAAAAATAAATAATCCACTACCAGTATATATAGATAGGTTTAAAATCAAAGGATTAGATAGGCAGGGGAAAAATATGGCTGATGATTTATGTTATGGAGTTGGCGTATCAAATCAATATCCTGCCCGTTATACAATAAAAGATATTGAAAATAGAGGTGTATGGATAAAAGGAGAAATTAGAGATAGAACTAATGATGAGCTTTGGGCTGGTTTTAAAAGAATGGTAAAAGATTTATTTTCAGTTGGAGAATTGGAAATCGTAGCACTTGATATGATTGAGCAATTTAAGCAAAGCCATGGAAATGAGTATACAAATTTCATTCTCACAAAGCATGTAAAAGCACATCCTTCAACCCAGAGATTTTGTATTAGTATTGAAGATGAAATTGCAGATAGATTAAGTAAAAGTAAGGGAAATATTTCTAATATTGAAGATGGTGAAATTCATTTTACTGATAATGAGAATGGAAAATTTGGAAAAAGAGGATGGGGACATCCACAGTTTTCCACATTAAAAGATACATTTTATGGAGGTCTTACTATTTGTATGAATGATACATGGGCTTATGAAGTCAAATTAATTAAATTCAATAAGTTTGATAATGAAGATTATGAAGCAACATATAAAGTGACTTTATATGATCACTTTGGACTTGATATGCCTGATATAGAAAAGAAATATTATTATCTAATGGGATTTAGATATTGGTTTATTTTACAACATATTAGAGGCTTCAAACCATTTATAACAAAAGTTGAGTTTGAAAAAACTTTTAAAGAGAATATTTCTATTGGAAAAACACAGAGAGAAAATAAAAGAAGGTCTGAAAAAGAGCGAGACGATAGATTAAGAAACATGGGAAGAAAAAGGCCAGGAGAAATTTAATTTAGTTAAATATCTTTTTAAATTTATTATCTAACGAGAAATAAATGTACTAATTATAAAAGACTGTGTAAACTAAATGATGATGCATTCGAAATTTATAAAAATTTTCATAATATTTCTTTTCTTTTTTATTGTCACAGGTTGTGATGATAAGAGGGATGAATTTATCTCTTTAGATAAATTAACTTTTACAAATGATTACTATAAGGACTCTGTAAAGACTTCATATTACATTTTGATTAACAATCCCAATTCTGTGAAAGATTCATTGAAGAATGACATAGTAAATTATGTGAAAAGTAGGTTGAAGCATGAGAAGATATTAATGCAAAAAAATGTTACTTCGATTGATTTCGTTTTTTATAGAAAAACAAACAACACATCATACTTTATGAAAAACAAAGAAGATCCTGGAGGGTTTTCAAGTGAAGAAATTTCTCATTACCAAGAAGATTATATTGCTAATTATTATATTCAAAAGTGTAATAGTGGAACAATTGAGAAAATTTATTTTTATGACTTACCAGAAGAAGTTATAGCAAACAATTGTAAAGAGTAATGTTGATTTATTTTTTTAAATGAATATTCAGATAAGACCAAGCCAACAGTATAAAGAAAAACCTTTACATTACAAAGTAGAGCAAAACACAGATATTTTCTTTCAAGAGAAAAAAGAACTGAAGACAAATTTTGTTTTCAGTATCTATCAGCATAAAAGAAAAGAAAAATCATTAGTTTGGGTAGTAGACAGAACGTATGACAGCTCATATCCTACAAGAAATACCTATTTAGATACTATTCATGACTTGGAATATTATTCTTATCCTATTGCTGTTGAGGTAGATTTTCATGGAAATTTTTTGAATATGGTAAACCATGAAGGATGGTTCAATCAATTAAAAAAATCATCTGAAAAACTTATAACAGTTTCGGACAGTGTTTCCGATTTGCGAGATCAATACTTGGAAGTTGCAAAAAATGAAAACAAATTTTCCAAAAACAAAACAAAAGAACCTTTTTGGAATCTATTCTTTTTTTCTCCTGCAGGATCCAAAGACAGTTTAGAATCTGAGGATACAATGCAATGGCATATTAAGACAATAGGAAATACTATCTGTAAAGGAAAAGTAAAGTATGATGTAACTGAAAAAGGATTAAAAATTACTTTTATTGCAGAAAACTTTGTTACAGAAGAATTAGTGGGTATTATAAATGAAAAATATCATAGAATCTCTTCAAACTATAAAATTAAGTTGTTGATATCAATGGAATATCATTCTCAAAAATATTATTATACTAAAAAGACAGCAGATTTTAAATTATACGATAATGATTTTCTTTTGTACGAAGAAAAAATTGCCATAGAAAGTAAATAAAAGCACAATAAATGGAAGGTGGAAATATCATACGGAATATATTTGGAAAATCCTATAAAGAAGCAGAATCTATTACCAAAGATGCTTCTAAAGGAGCATTGGATTTCAAATCCCCAAAAGAAACAATTTTTCATGGAAAAAATGGAGGGAAGCAATTTAATGAGTATCAAGCGAAAAAGGATCAAACTTTGTTGGTCGTTAAAGTAGAAGGTCCATTGGATGATAATGGTAAAAAAGTGGAAGAACCTAAAGAAGGAGTGAAATACTGGTTTAAAGCAACTTTTAATAGATCAGCATCAAAAAGCGAATATAAAAAACTTGCATGGTTATATAAAATTAATGGAATGCCGATTCCTTGGTTTGCTGATTATTCTTCGTTAAGTGGAAATACCCAAACTATACAGGTAAAGATTCCTTGCCATAATATGCGAGTGTATGCTTATTTTAAAAATCCTATTGATGAAGTAAGTGTAGATGTCGCTATAAAAACTTTAGAGCCAATAATAATATATATCTGTGGTTATTGGAATAAAGATATGCCTTATGCAGGAACAGAATGGGGTGAGCAATATTGGGGCTATGGATTAAAAAGTTCTGCAAAAAGCTACTTCAAAGCAAAAAAAGAATATTTTATTAATGGTGCAGGTACAAAATTTTCATCAGGGAGTAGCAGATTCAATGATGGGAAAAAGTTTGCAAATGATAGGTTTAATAATAAGGAATCAAAGTTTTACAAAGAAATTTTTCAACAGTATAGAAAAATTATGATAATTTCTCATAGTATGGGAGGAGCTTTTGCAGAAGGTTTGATTAGTGTTTTAAAGCAAAAAAATATCAATATTGAAAAAGTGGTTCACTTTTCTCCTGCCGATGTTTCTGGTTTTTCAGTTACTTTTCCAGAGAAAACATTTCAGATAAATATAGATTGGGATCCTGTTTTAATGTATAAAAATCTTAATGATGCTAATTTTATAAAAGGAATAAAATATTCAGGATTGGTAAAAAACCCTAAAGATGACAAATTTGGACATATGTATACAAAAGATGAATCATTTGTATGGAAATGGTTTGAAGATTTAGAATTAA
>NZ_JBXUGL010000058.1:0-8499 GCF_057180505.1 Chryseobacterium sp. HNCC26DJ241
CTTTTTCATCTTCTTTTGTTACAATACCGTCAACCCATATTTTTTTCCCAATTTTTTGTTCCAAAGTATCGTGAGAATCAGTATTCCATATTTTCGAATCTGGAATTTTAGGTAAGTTTTGGAATTCAATTTGCCAATTTGGCCGCTGCATTTTCATAAAATATTGCCTAACGGTTTTCGGCTTTGCGATGTTGGGGAAATCGAAGGACAAATGTTCAATTTAGTACAAATGCTCAATAAAATTCCAATGTTCAAATTTAGTACATCAGCCCCAATATCGCAAAGCCGATGTGCTTGTTGCACAACTCAAAAATAGTTAAAATTTTGTAATTTGCTTTATGCAGGGACGAAAAAACTTTACGCCGCAATTATTCTACGAACTCAGTTTGGAAAGCATGGTTCCGGAAGATAATTTTTACAGAAGAGTAAACAAAGAATTAAATCTGGATTTTCTCTACCGCTCTACCAAAGAATACTACGGAACAGAAGGACAAGAGAGCATTGATCCGGTAGTGTTTTTTAAGATTTTGTTGTTAGGATATTTAAACAATCTCAATAGCGACCGTGCACTACTTCGGTATTGCCAGAATTGTTTAGATGTCCGTTTGTTTTTAGGCTATGATTTAGATGAGGAATTGCCTTGGCATTCCACCATATCAAGAACGCGACAACTTTTTGGAGAAGAAGTTTTCCTTGAGTTATTTCGTAAAATACTGAGCCTTTGCATAGAAAAAGGGATGGTAAGAGGGAAACGACAAGCGGTGGATTCCGCCTTTATCAAAGCCAACGCGAGTATGGATTCCCTTGTTGAAAAAGAAGTGTTGGAAGATGCATCAGTTTTTGTGAATGAGCTAGAAGAAAACAGCGAATTTAAGGTAACCAATACAAGAAAGAAACACGTAGAACACCACCACGACTGGAAAAAAGAAGCTTACCAATCCATGCCGGGAAGCACCAAAAATGAGCGGATAGATGAAGACGGTAACGAAATCCGACCAAAATTTCTGAGCAACCACACGCATTATTCGCCCACCGATCCAGATTCCAAAATCTCGGTAAAACCAGGTAAGCCAAGACAATTGAACTATGCCGGTCAGTTGTGTGTTGATGATTCCAATCACGTAATTACAGGCGCTTGTGCAAGTACTTCGGGGAGCAAAGATTCGGTTATTTTCGGTGAAATAATGTCTCAGACTTTGGTTAATTTTAAATTAAATCAACTGGAAATGGATGAAGTATTAGCAGATGCAGGCTACAGCAGTGGTGAGAGTTTGGGCTACTGTAAAAAGCACGGCATCAATGCTTAATTACTCACAAAGTTTTTATTGTTTTTTATAGGTGTTCGTGAATGCTTCGCATTTCCAAATTTTGGTCAATACAAAGCAGAGCGTGAGGGTTTTATTTTTAACCCCGAAGAAAACCGCTACGAATGTAAAAAACAAGGCGGTAATTTAGCCTTTTTACCCTTCAAAAAAGAAGCCACCGATTCTAAAGGCTACACGAAAAAAATCTATCGAAGCAGCGAAAAAGATTGCAAAGATTGTCCACTTCGAGAGGAATGTTGTGGAAAAGTGACGAAGTTTAAAAAACTGGACGACAGCATTCATAAGCCTTTGTACGATGCGATGCATGAGAAGTTGAACAGGGACAGAAACTACACGAAATTCCTCACCAAACGCAGAAGCAGCACTGTAGAGCCAGTGTTGGGAACGCTGATCAACCATCACAATATGAAGAAAATCAGCGCCAGAGGGATGAAAGCCGCCAACAAACATGTTTTGATGTCGGCATTGAGCTATAATCTGAAGAAGTATCTGAGGTTTTCTGTCCGAAAAGTAAAAACACAGACTCAACTTGTAAACCTCCCGAAAGGAAAGCTTTGGCTTTACCAAAAGGATCAGAATATTGCTTCTATATCCTTGAATTAAAACCTTGTAAAAAAGCCAGATATTTTTTTGTCTAAAAAATGAACCTCCCTTAAATTGCTTTAAAAAAGGTTGCTTTTTACAAATTAACGAGTTGTGCAACGGTTACCGTTGTTAGCAGCTGGCTTTATATTTATTGAGGTCATAACTTAACTTCATATTTAAAAATCCTTATAAACAGGGAGTTTGTCATTGGCTTCGCCGAATCTTCGGTTTCCGTAGGAATCTAAATAATCTTTGTAGAGATGCTTTCAGCATGACAAATTTCGAGCATATTTTTGTAATTTATAGAAAATCAAAATTGTAAATATATAATAGTATGTAATTAAACTATGACCTCAATATATTTATTTCTTTAGTGTTAAATTTTCTATGTTAATACTTCCGCACTGAATTTCTTTATCGTTTACTGCATAAAATAAATTTTGCTTCTTTAAACTAAATCCTGCTCGTGTTTTACCATTGCTTTGCCAACCCGATTTTGGTTTAATATTAAGTTTTACAACATAAAAACTACTCGATTCTTTAGGGTTAATGGTTCTATTCAACGAAGACGATTTATGAAGATTATTATCTAAAAAAGATTCTAAATCCTTCAGGCCGTAATTTGATAAAGGCTCTTTATCAAGTGTCATTGTGTCTGGAGGAAGCAATAATTTAAAGTTTCTACCAGGTAAAGATGGAAGTTCATAGGAATCTAAAGAAAAGTTAATCTTAAATTTTATGGGATTATCAGTTTTGTTGATTATTCTAGTGAAAAAAACAGCATAATAATATTCTTCACCATCAGGGTCAGTGTATTTTGTTCCTCCTCTTGGAAAGCTGTTTTGAATTATTAGGTTACCGCCTTTTGAGTCAGTATAATCATATTTGGTGTAAATATTATTATCATTTTGAACATTCTTTACAGAGTTTAAACTTTCTTTATCAAGTGTATTTGGTATCGATTTTCTGTCTTGTTTACAGGAAGAAAGTCCTATTGATGCCAAAATGATTACAATTATAGTTATTTTCATTTTTTCTTAAAATTGCGTTAGATTCTTGAGTTGCGATAAGCTTGCTGCTAACGGCTCGGCGGATTGGCGAAGTTCCCTCTGGAAGCTCTGCTTCCGTGAGGGGATTTTGCCAATCCGCCGAGCCGATGTGGCGAGACGTAGCGTAGCGGAGTTTCGCCACATCGTTTGGCAGATTGGCGATGGGCGGGACTTTTTACCACCAATGTTGATGCGGAGCACAAAACTTTCGGCAACCACAAAACTGTCAACCGGAGACGCAACCCCGCCTATTGCCAATGTGCTGTTATATGCCGTTATTCTCGTCCGTAATGTTTCTGTCATTAGCTTTTCTTTGCTCTTAAACTTGAAAGTAGTCGTCTAAAGTCTGCATTAATTTCGTTATAGTTGTCCTTTATGTTTAGAGGAGGATTGAACTGGTTTATTAGTTTAATTTCGATACTGTTAAAGTCTGATGTCGGCAAGAAATACATTATGAGATTTTCAAGCATCCATTCAGTTAATTCTTGTTCGTCCTTGAGATTAAATTTTGTCTTTCCAGTGTTTGGGTCTTTGTCCCTTGGTATAAGTTTATAGCCAAATAAAACGCCTAAACTTTTTCGTAAAGTGGAGCGTCCTGCATTGTTGCCTTTGAAATGTTGTCTAAAGTCACGTATCCTTAAACTGCCGCCAGCAATACCTGTGTAGATTACATTCAGTCCCTCGAATTTTGTCAAGGTTGGTGCTATGGAAACGGTCGGAAGTTTTGCGTTTTTACGTAAACACAAAATATAATTGCCAGAACTATCATCAATTTTACTTTCCTCGTCAAGTTTAGGGTCAAAACAATTTGATTTAAAGCTATCAAGTATTTTGTCAATATTGGTTGAACTTGTCGTTGAAGATTTTGGTGTTTTAGGTTTTGTAGTCAGAATTGGTTTTGCACTCGGAATTGGTTTTGAAATTGTCGTTGATGCAGAACTTGGCTTAAAATTACCTCCAATAATTTTTATTCGTCCTGACTTTATTAGCGAATGAAGGTCGGAAACTTGCATATCATTTATACCCCAGTCGTCTTGTCCGTAAAAGCCAAGGTTTCGCATTTTTTGTCGAATAGATTTTTGACCCGATGACGGTGTTTTAATGCGAAGTTTAATCAACTCTTCAAGTTTGATTATTGTGTCTGCTGTAAACTCGTCTTTACCTTTTAATTTTTTCATTGTCGTCTGTTTGCGTGTCGTTTATAATGGCATATAACGGCTCGGCGGATTGGCGAAGTTCCCTCACGGAAGCTCTGCTTCCGTGAGGGGATTTTGCCAATCCGCCGAGCCGATGTGGCGAAGCTTTGCGGAGCACGTCTTGCGGATGTAATCCGCCGAGCCGATGTGGCGAGACGTAGCGGAGCGGAGTTTCGCCACATCGGTTTACGTATTGGCGATGGTGGGGCATTTGAAAAACGTCAGCCCAACATTTGCACAAATGCCCAATAGAATTACAAATGTTGAGTTTATAACTGTCAACCCCACTATTGCCAATACGATGTTGTGCGTTCGTTGCTTTTTTACATTACTTTTCCTGATACCAATTAAGTTGTCCGTTACCAGTCTTAATCAAACTGTATAGGCTCTTTTGAACAAAACCTGTCCACGCCCAGTCACAGCTTTTGTAACAGTCATAAGTTGGTACTAATCCAATTTGAGTAAAGGTAACTTTTGTTTTGTCGTCTGCTTTTGAGATTTCAAAAACGATTTTATTACCTACCCATTCGCTTTGGTCTTTGGCGTTTTTAAAATGATTTTCTAAAACTAACCAAACAACTTTTTCATTTTGTCTCAGTTCAATTGTTTTCAATTTGGTGATATGATTGTCGCCAAAATTATAGTTCCATTCTTCGTTTAATTTGTCTGGGCTTCCTATAATTGAATCACTCCACCAAGCCTGTGGTTTGTTGATTGCATTAAAAACTTCTGCTGGTGTCTGTTCTACCAAAATGGTAGTTGTAAAATCTTGATTTGTCATTTTTATAATTTTTTATTGTTCGGCACAAAAGTATGCAGAGCACATTTCTTGGAATTGTAAAAATCGGAAGTGCTATTTCTTAACGTAACTTTTACTGAACTCATTTGTTTGTTTTTCAAGTTTTGAAGGAGTTAAGCCTGTAAATCGTTTAAAGTCTTTTATAAAATGAGACTGGTCGTAGAATAAGTAATAGTAATCATTTTTAAATAATGACTCATCACTACCAAGTATATAAGATTGATAAAAACTATTGAAGCGAATAATAGAGGAAAGGTTTTTTGGGCTTACACCTAATTTGTCATTAAACTTCATATTTAACCAACGGCTACTGTAACCAGTCTTTTTTTCCAATTCTTGAATTGTGATTTGACCATTTGAAGCCTTTATTTTTTCAACACAATACTCAAAAATTGAGTCTTCGGAATGTGTATAAAGTTGATTGAGTAAAAATTTTTGAATAACAATTAATTTTTGTTGAACAGAAATTGTGTTTGCAATTTGTTCTGCTAATTCTTTTCCAGTTTTGCCTATTAGGTCTTCAAGCGAATAAATTTGATTCTTAATTTCGTTCAAGTTGAATTGAAAGAAACGATACACTCCTTGTGGGTTAAATTCTATACCAATTGTTTCTGTTTCAATATCGTTTTCTGTGTCTAGAATAACTGGCACATCAATAAGCCCTGTCAGTGTAATTTGGTGTTCTCGTGAAAAATAATTCTTCCCATTTATTGATGCAACTACTCCACTTTTATAAGAAATTGTAAGTTTCAAGTTTCCATTGGGAACAACCAGCTTCATTTCGTCAATTGGCATTCGTCCACCAATTTGAAAAATCCACATTTTTTCAATGTAGTTTTTCAAATGAGAATGAGGTTCAATATGCTGAAATTTCATATTCAATTTACTTCCTTATTTTAACCTGTCTATTCATTTTGTAGTGTCCACTTGCAATGACGCACAACGGCTCGGCGGATTGGCGAAGTTCCCTCTGGAAGCTCTGCTTCCGTGAGGGGATTTTGCCAATCCGCAAGATGTGCGAAGCTTTGCGGAGCACGTCTTGCGGATGTAATCCGCCGAGCCGATGTGGCGAGACGTAGCGGAGCGGAGTTTCGCCACATCGTCCGGGGCTTTGCGTTCGGGCGGGAAATCGAAGCACAAAAGCTGATGTTATTACTAAAGTTCAATTGAAAAACTACCGTTGAATTTTGCACTTCAGCCCGCCTGACGCAAAACCCTTGTTAGCAGAAGTGCTTGTTTCTACAATTATTCTTCCGATATTCTTAATTCCCACTTTTTCGTTTTTACAAAATTTAAGAAAATCAATAGGTCATTTATACAATTATTGTCCCAAACACTATTTTTAGGTTCTTTTTTGTGATTTTCGTTAATTATTGGAATTATTGACAGTAACCATTCAAGTTCGTTCTCTAAAATTACTTCTTCTATTGAATCAACATCACACCAGCCTTTACATTCATTCCAATTTCTTATAAACTTTGGCAATTCCCCATATTCTTTTTTATTGTCAATAAGTTCTCGTATTAATGAGTCAAAATACCCTTCCCAAAGACTAAAAAAATAAATATTATTTTCTCCTTGAGTTAATTGTATTTCGTGAAATTGATTTTCAGCAAACTCTTCTATGTTTCGCTTAAATTTAGTGTTTTTTGAATTTGTATAAAATCGTATTTCTTTTTCTCCTAAAAAGTCTGAGTAATAGTCCAATTTTAAAAAATCAATTTCCATTAGTTAGCCTATTTTTTCCTGTTTAGACGGTTCCATAGCATTTCTGCTAACGGCTCGGCGGATTGGCGAAGTTCCCTCTGGAAGCTCTGCTTCCGTGAGGGGATTTTGCCAATCCGCAAGATGTGCGAAGCTTTGCGGAGCACGTCTTGCGGATGTAATCCGCCGAGCCGATGTGGCGAGACGTAGCGGAGCGGAGTTTCGCCACATCGGTTTACGGCTTGGCGATGGTGGGGAATTTTATGCACTTCAGCTGAAATTATTACTGAAGTTGATTAGAATTACCGAAGCTGAAATTTAGCAGTTCAGCCCCACTATTGCCAAACCGATGTTAGCAGAAGTTTTTATTTTGTTAGTTCTAAAATTATTGTCAGTGTTCCAATTATCAAGCATAACGGTGAAAAATATTTAGTGTCATTTTTGCCAAATTTTGTTTGTTTTATTTTCTTAAAAAACCCAACATAGTTAAAATCTCCAATTGCTCTCAATGTAAATATACCTGCAATAATCCAAAGTCCATATTTAGAAAGCCATTGAGGTGTGTCAAAAGTTACTAGTCCCGACATTACTAAAATGAAAAGTCCACAACCTAATAAGCCAACCGCAACAATTAATGTTGGTAAAATGGTAGGATTTAAAACTTTTGTATTGTTGTCGTCTTTGGTTGGCAATACAGCATCGCTTCCCCATTTTCCTCCAAACGCCCAATAGAAGTGAATTGAGGAAATAAACAAGAAAATTAAAAATAAAATCATTGCTATTATTGTTGTCATTTAGTTCAAGTTAAAAATCATATCCATTTGTTTTTTATTGGCTGATTTTGGCATATTTTTCATTGCAAAGTTTCGTAGTCTTATTCCAAACTTATTTTCTAAATGTGCCATTTTTCCAACTCTCCAACTTGTATTTACAATCGTATGTGCTTTCTTTCGTCTTAAATTCTCATATTCTGCAAAAGTATTTTGTATTTCAAGTCCACTGTCAAGCAATTTGCCTAAAACATAAGCATCTTCAATGGCTTGACACGCACCTTGCCCCAAATTTGGCGTTGTGGCGTGAGCCGCATCTCCAATCAAACAAACATTTTCATCTTGCCATTTGTCAATTGGTTTTAAGTCAAAAATGTCACTTACAATAATTTGCTCTTTTTTTGTAACTGAAATAATATTTAAAATATCTATATGAAAATCACTAAAAAATTCTGTCAAGTTTACTTCATCTGCTTTTACATTTTTTGAGTTTGCCAAAGCATACCAATATACTTTTTTAACGCCAATTTTCACAAAACCGAAACGTTTGCCTTTTCCCCAAGCTTCGTTTAGTTCATTATGATATTTTTGTGGTAAATCTATTTCACAAATTCCTCTCCAACAGATTTGGTTTGGGTTACGCAATGTGCTTTTTTCAAATAATTGATTTCTAACGACCGATTTTATACCGTCTGCACCAATTACAAGTTTGCTTTCAATTGTTGAGTTGTCTTCAAAAGTTAGTTTAAAAAGTCTATTTTTTTCAATTTTTGAAAGGCGTTTTGATAAATTAATGTTTTCAAATCCAATTTCATTGGCAAGTATTTTTTGTAATTCTCCTCTGTGAATGGCAATATTTGTAACTTTATATTTTTGTTCGTATTCAGAAAGATTGACAACTGAAAAGCGGTTTGAGTTGGTCGTCAGTAATTTTCATAAAGGAAATTTTATTCCCTGCGTTTTCAATTTTGTCTTGAATGCCTAATTTTTGAAAAACTTGCATTGCATTGTTAGCCAATATTATTCCTGCTCCAACAGGTTTTATTTCTGTTGAACTTTCAAAAATGTTTA
>NZ_JBXUGL010000059.1:0-8175 GCF_057180505.1 Chryseobacterium sp. HNCC26DJ241
ATGAGATTCGTAAACAAAAAGAATACCCTTTCAATGAGTATTGAAAGGGCAGTATCAGTTTTTTGAATTATTTTACTATTTTTCAGAAATTTCTTTCAGTTTTTCCAAGCCTTCTTGATACGATTTTCCCATGTTATAATCCATAATAGGTCTCATTACTTTCATCATCGCATCCTGTTCTGTATCCATTGTCCATGTTACTTTTGTAGAATTTCCTTCAGGAGAAAGAAGTATTTCGGAAGTTGCTTGTCCTGCAAATGGTCTTTCGAAGATCATTTCTGTTTTCTGTTTTTGATTTACAACCAATTCTTTTATTTCCTGGCAACCTGCACCTGCATCGTTATTTTTACTGTCCCAACAATATTTGTCACCCACTTGTCCTTCAGTTCCTGAATAGGTAATTTTCATATTCGGATCCAGTTTCATCCAAGGATTCCATTGATTGAAGGCTTTCGTTGAACTGATGTTTTGCCATATTTTTTCTTTCGGAGCATTGATAACCATTGATTTTTCATAATGATAATTGTTGCCGAAAAACAACATAGCAATCACAGCATACAGAACAATAAGCAAAACAAGAATGCCTAAGAATTTTAAAATTTTTTTCATGATGTTTATAAATTATTAAGTTTAGTTGTTATCTGTAAATTAATTATTCTAAATGCAACTGAAACTTTTCAAATGCAAATTTGTCAAACATTTAAACTACATTTTTGTCACATTTTTAATTGGGCATTATATTTGAAAAACCTGAACCCAAACCAATACAAATCATTAAATTTACACATTTAAAAATTAAATAATGAATATTTTAACTGAAAATTTTAAAACATTATATCAATCTGCACCATTTCAAGAAATTAAAGAAGAATATTATCTTCCTGCATTTAAAGAACTTATCAAAATTTCTGAAAAAGAAATTGATGAAATTGTGAATAATCCTGCCGAACCTACATTTTCCAATACCATTGAAGCGATGGCTTTTTCAGGAGAACAATTGGATAGGGTTTCCAATATTTTTTTCAATCTTAATTCAGCGGAAACCAACGATGAAATCCAAAAAATTGCACAGGAAGTTTCTCCGCTTCTTACAGAATTTTCATCTAAAATTTCACAAAATTCAACACTTTTTCAGAGAATCAAAAAAGTATATGATGAAAAAGATAATCTAAATCTGAATGAAGAACAGCAAACGCTTTTAAAAGAAACATACAAAGGTTTTGTACGAAGCGGTGCACTTTTGAATGAAGAAGATAAAAAGAAACTTGAAAAGATCAATATGGATTTGTCTATAAAATCTCTTCAGTTCGGGCAAAATGTTTTGGCTTCTACCAATCAATATTTTAAACATATTACCAATAAAGAAGATTTGGACGGAATTCCGGAAGCAATCCAACAACAATATGCAGAAGAAGCGAAAGAAAAAAATCTGGAAGGTTATGTCGTAACATTGCAATATCCAAGCTATCTTCCTTTTATGACCTATGCCAAAAATCGTGAACTTCGTAAAGAATTGGCTTTAGCCAACGGAAAAAAATCTTTTGATGGGGGAGAATTGGACAACCAAAATCTGATTAAAGAAATTGTAAAACTTCGCCAAGAAAAGGCAGAATTATTAGGTTATAAAAATTATGCAGATTATGTTTTGGAAGAAAGAATGGCGCAATCTCCGGCAAAAGTTTTTGAATTTTTGAATGAACTTCTGGAAAAAGCTACACCTTATGCACAAAAAGAAATCGAAGAATTAAAACTATTGGCAAAAGCAGACGGAATTGAAGAAATCCAAAGCTACGATCATGCATATTATGCGGAAAAACTTCGTAAAGAAAAATTTGATTTCAATGATGAAGAATTGAAGCCGTATTTTCAATTGGAAAAAGTGCAGGAAGCGGTTTTTGGATTAGCCGAAAAATTATTTGGATTGGAGTTTAAGGAAATTGATACTGTTCAAAAATACCACCCTGATGTAAAAACGTATGAAGTCTCTGAAAGTTTCGAGATTCGAGATTCGAGATCCGATGTTTCAAATTCTGACGAAGTTCAAAACTCGAAACCAGAAACCCGAAACTCAAAATTCAAAGCGCTGCTTTACGCAGATTATCACCCGAGAAAAGGAAAAAGAGCAGGAGCTTGGATGACGAGCTATAAAAATCAGTATAAAAAAGACGGAGAAAATTCTAGACCGCATATTTCTGTGGTTTGCAATTTTACAAAACCAACTTCGGACACTCCAAGTTTATTGACTTTTCAGGAAGTAACAACACTTTTCCATGAATTTGGTCATGCTTTGCATGGAATTTTAGCCGATACACAATATCCGAATCTTTCAGGAACTTCAGTAAAATGGGATTTTGTAGAGCTTCCTTCACAATTTTTGGAAAATTATTGCTACGAACCAGAATTCCTGAAAACGTTTGCAAAACATTATCAAACAGGGGAAGTTTTGCCGGATGAAAAAATAGAGAAAATAGAGCAATCTAAAAATTTTATGGAAGGATACCAAACGTTGAGACAGCTTGGTTTCGGACTTTTGGATATGGCGTATCATACAAAATCGGACAAAGTTTCGGATATTAAAACCTTTGAAGTGGAGGAAACAAAAGCCACAAATCTTTATCCATCAAATCCTGAAACAGCCGCTTCACCAAGTTTTTCCCATATTTTTCAAGGAGGATATTCGGCAGGATATTATTCGTATAAATGGGCGGAAGTTTTGGATGCCGATGCTTTTTATTATTTCAAGGAAAATGGAATTTTTAATCCGGAAATTGCAGCAAAATACAAAATCCTTCTTTCTTCCGGTGGAACAAAAGATCCGATGGAACTGTATAAAAATTTCAGAGGAAGAGAGCCAAAAGTGGAGAGTTTATTAAAAAGAGCGTTTGGATAAATGTACTTTGTCAAAGTTCAGAATCTTTGACAAAGTTTTAAAAAAAGAAAATGAATTGTCCCTGTTGTTCCGGAAAAGATTATGAAGATTGCTGTAAACCTTATCACAGCAAGGAAAAATTTGCTCCAACTGTCGAAAAATTGATGCGTTCCCGTTTTTCTGCTTTTGCAATTCCGAGCGGAAAATATCTGATGGAAACGACACTTCCCAGCAAACGGAAATTTCACAATGAAAAAGATTTACAACTTTGGGGGGAAATCAATCAGTGGACAAAACTGGAAATCATAAAATCTACAGAAAATGAAGTGGAATTCAAAGCGTATTATACTGATGAGCAAGGTAATTCTCAAATTCACCACGAATTTTCAAAATTCAAGAAACTCGATAAAAAATGGTATTATGTTTCAGGGAAATTTTTGGAATAGAAGGCTTCGATAGCCTCCAGTCTGACAACGGTTAGTATTAGATTTGTCAGACTGGAGGCTATCGAAGCGTTTTTTTAGCTGGATTTTTTCTTTTTCTGTCTCAAAACATACAGATACAGACTTTCCACTTTTGCTCTTGCCCAATCGGTTTTTCTCAGAAATTTTAATGAAGAATTAATGCTCGGATTATCTGTAAAGCATTTGATCTTGATTTGTTTTCCAAGTTCTTCAAAACCGTTATAATAATCGACCAATTCTTCCAAAATAGTATCGAGTCTTTTTCCGTGTAAAGGATCTTTAGAAGGTTGTTGCATTTTTGTGTAAAATTATCAAAATTTATTTCTTGCAATTACATTTTTTATTCACTTAAATTTCCGCAAATTTGCACTCCTCAAATTTTTTAAAATTCCAATGAAACTCTGCATTGCCGAAAAGCCATCTGTTGCGCGTGATATTGCAAAAGTATTAGGCGCAAATACAGCAATGCAAGGATATTTTGAAGGAAATGGATATTGGGTAACATGGACGTTCGGACATCTTTGCACACTGAAAGAACCACATGATTACAGTCCACATTACAAATCTTGGGATTTGATTTTCCTTCCCATTATTCCCCAAAATTTTGGAATAAAACTCATTCCGAACAATGGAGTAGAAAAGCAATTCAAAATTATTGAAAAATTGGTTCAGGATTGTGAAGAGGTCATTAATTGTGGTGATGCAGGACAGGAAGGAGAATTGATTCAGCGGTGGGTTTTGCAAAAAGCAAAATGTAACAAACCAATGAAACGTCTCTGGATTTCTTCATTAACGGAAGATGCAATCAAGGAAGGTTTTGCGAATTTAAAATCTGCGGAAGAATATCAAAATCTCTATTTGGCAGGAAATGCAAGAGCAATCGGAGATTGGCTTTTGGGAATCAATGCAACTCGGTTGTTTACTAAAAAATTTGGTGGAAATAAAGCTGTTTTGTCGATTGGAAGAGTGCAAACTCCGACTTTGGCAATGCTCGTTCAGAGACAAAAAGAGATCAATGCTTTCACTTCGGAAGAATATTGGGAACTGAAAACGAAATATCGTGAAGTGATTTTCAGTGCGGCAATTGACAGACTAAAATCCAAAGAAAGAGCCGAAAAAGGTTTAGAGTATTTGAAACAAAATCTTTTTGAAATTATCTCTTTTGAAATTAAAGAAGGGAAAGAGAAAAATCCAAGATTGTTTGATTTGACGGGACTTCAAGTAGAAGCCAATAAAAAATTTGGTTTTTCTGCGGAAAATACTTTGAAATACATCCAAAGTTTATACGAAAAAAAACACACCACTTATCCAAGAGTTGATACTACTTATCTTTCTGAAAATCTTCATCCGAAAATTGCAGGAATTTTACAAACGATGAATTTCTATTCGGAACTGACTTCGTCTTTGCTTTCACAGCCGATTCCGAAATCGAAAACCGTTTTCGATGATTCTAAAGTTACGGATCATCACGCTATTATTCCGACAGAAATTCCACCTTCCAAAAATTTGAGCCGTGAAGAAAAACTGATTTATGATTTGGTAGCGAGGCGATTTATCGCTGTTTTTTATCCTGAATGTAAAATTTCCAATACTTTGGTGGAAGGACAGGTGGGTACAATTCCTTTCAAAGCAACAGGGAAACAAATTCTGGAACCGGGTTGGAGAATAGTTTATGCAAAAGATCAGAAAGATAATTCCGAAAAATCGGAAAAAGATGAAGAACAGAATATTCCTGAATTTACAGTTGGTGAAAAAGGAGAGCATGATCCTTTTATTCATCAAGGAAAAACTTCGCCACCGAAACCTTATACAGAAGCAACTTTGCTTCGAGCAATGGAAACCGCAGGAAAACAAGTGGAAGATGAAGAACTTCGCGAAATGCTGAAAAATAACGGAATTGGGCGTCCTTCTACAAGAGCAAATATTATCGAAACGCTTTTCAAACGAAAATATATTGAAAAAAAGAAAAAAAATCTTGTTGCAACTTCCACAGGAATCGATCTTATTGATACTATTGAAGATGAACTTCTGAAAAGTCCCGAACTAACCGGAGAATGGGAATTCAAACTCAGAAAAATTGAAAGTGGAGAATACGAAGCCAATCAGTTTAAAGAAGAATTGATTGAAATGGTGAAAACGCTTACCAAAAAAGTAATCGACAGAAAAGGAAAGACCATTTCTCTTTACGAAGAAAAACAGGAAACACCTGAAAAAGAACGAAAACCAAGAACAAAAACCGAAATCATTTGGGAAGAAACTCAATGTCCGAAATGTAAAAATCATCATTTAATAAAAGGAAAAACAGCTGTAGGTTGTTCAAATTTTAAAAATTGTGGTTTCAAAATTTCATTCATCGTTTTTGGGAAGAAACTTTCGGAAAAGCAAATTCAGGATTTGGTTTTAAAAGGAAAAACGACTAAAATCAAAGGTTTTACGGAACATCCGGATGGAATCTTGGAAGGAGTATTGAATCTGGATGAAAATTTTGAAATATCAATCGTACAAAATTCCTGAACAAAAAAGACCCACAAAATTGCGAGTTGTTGAATTATTAGCACAAAATTAATTTTGAAAGCCTACAAAAGTTAATAATGGTTATCTTTGTAAGAAACTAACATTATTGTAAGCATGCCCGATTTTATTTCAGACAAACACCTTTATCATAATCCTATAGAATTTGCAATGAGTAAAATTGGAGGTGTCTACAAAATGCCCATTTTATGGCGTTTAAAAGATAAAGCCTGTCGATATACGGAATTGGCAAACAGCATTCAACATATTTCGGATAGAATGTTATCCAAAGTATTGAAAGAGCTTACCGAAGATGGTTTCATCACGAAAGAAATTTTTCCGGAAGTGCCACCAAGAACAGAATACCGAATTACGGAACGTGGATTAAAAGCTGTAACTATAATTGATGCATTGCGAAATTATGGTTTAGAACTGATGAAGGATTTTGGAATAGAGGAAAATAAGTAGCAGACTATTATTTTGTAGTAAATTTCAAAAATTTTCGTGAACTTCGCAGTATGGCAAAACTTAAAACAGCATATTTCTGTCAGAATTGTGGAACACAATATTCCCAATGGATGGGGCAATGTAAAAACTGTGGACAATGGAATACTTTAGTAGAAGAAATTGTAGAAAAAACTTCTCACAAAAGTTTTCCTTCCTCAAAATCAAAGCAGCACATCATCAACATTATAGAAGTTGAAACCAATGAAGAACCGAGAATAAAAACACCTTCGGAAGAATTGAATCGTGTTTTGGGAGGTGGGATTGTTTTAGGCTCCGTTACCTTAATTGGTGGTGAACCTGGAATTGGAAAGTCTACACTTTTGCTTCAATTGGCTTTGAAGATGAAGAAAAAAATTCTGTATGTTTCCGGAGAAGAAAGTGCTTCACAAATTAAGATGAGAGCCGATCGTCTAACGGAAATCCAGAATCCGAATTGTTTTCTTTTTACTGAAACAGCTTTGGAAAAAATCCTTCACGAAGCAAAAAAGCTGGAACCTGATTTTGTGATTATAGACTCTATACAAACGTTGCAATCTCAACTTATTGAAAGTTCTCCCGGAACGGTCTCCCAAATCCGCGAATGTTCCAATGAAATTATAAAATATGCTAAAGAAAATAGCGTTCCCGTTTTTTTGGTGGGACACATTACAAAAGACGGACAAATTGCAGGTCCGAAAGTTTTGGAACACATGGTAGATGTGGTTCTGAATTTTGACGGAGACAGAAATCACCTTTTCCGATTATTGAGAGCCAATAAAAACCGTTTTGGTTCTACTTCGGAAATTGGTATTTATGAAATGATTTCACAAGGTTTGAAAGAAATTAAAAATCCTTCAGAAATTTTAATCACTAAAAAATTTGAAGAGCTTTCCGGAAATTCTGTTGCTGTAACTTTAGAAGGAAACCGACCAATGCTTTTAGAAATTCAGGCTTTGGTAAGTACCGCAGTTTATGGAACTCCACAAAGAAGTTCAACCGGCTTTGATGCAAAAAGATTGAATATGCTTTTGGCTGTTTTGGAAAAAAGAGCAGGTTTTCAGTTGGGTGCAAAAGATGTTTTCCTGAATATAACGGGTGGAATAAAAACGGATGATCCGGCTTTAGATTTAGCGGTCGTTGCTTCTATTTTATCAAGCAATGAAGATATTGCCATTTCCGAACATTTTTGTTTTGCTGGAGAAATTGGTTTGAGCGGTGAAATTCGTCCTGTTGCTCAGATCGAACAGAGAATTTCAGAAGCCGAGAAATTGGGCTACGAAAAGATTTTTGTTTCCAATCTGAATAAAATTCCAAAAAGAAAATTTGCCATAAAAATTGAAGAAGTAAGTAAAATTGAGGATTTTGCGGAAAGATTGTTTTAGGAGTATGAAGTTTGGAGTATGAAGTATGAAGTTTGGAGTTTGGAGAATGGAGTATGAAGGAAGAAGTTTGAGGTCTGGAGTATGAAATATGATTTTAGAATTTATAAAAATTTTTGATTTATGGCTGATATTGTGCGTGAGTTAAGTTTTCAGTTTGCGTTAGATATTATTAGTATATATAAATTTTTAGTTTCTGAAAAGAAAGAATTTGTGATGAGCAAACAATTATTACGTTCTGGAACTTCTATTGGTGCAAATCTGAGAGAAGCAAAAAATGCACAATCATCTATGGATTTTATTCATAAGAATGCAATTGCACAAAAAGAATGTGATGAATCTATTTATTGGCTAGAATTATTATTTGCATCTGAATATATTTCAGAACATCAATTTAATGAACTAAATAAAAATGCAGAATCATTACTTAAAATTATAAAAAGTATTATCCTTACGAAAAAACAAA
>NZ_JBXUGL010000060.1:0-8065 GCF_057180505.1 Chryseobacterium sp. HNCC26DJ241
GTTTTAATCCACTATAAGTTTTGTTGATTGTTCTTTTGTTTTCAGTATATAAACTCCTTTTGGAAGTTTGGAAATGGTTACTTTTTGTTTGTCTTTTATATTTTGTAAAGTCTGAACAAGCTGGCCATTGATATTATAAATTTTAATTTCCTCATTATCACTGATTCCGCTAATATACAATTCATTATTCTTTACAGGATTAGGATATACAAATAATTTTTTCATATCTCCCACCTCATCTACAGCTAATGCAGAATAACATGTCCATGAAAGGTTATCAATAGCTACTCTGTTTGTACTTGAAGTATTGGATTCTGAAAGTGTTATTGTTACATTTCCGGAAACATTGATACCCGAGATCGTAGTTGTAGTAGCTGTATTGGAATATGGGATGGTTCCTTTATTCACACCATTTACTTTAAGAATATAATTACCTGATGTATTTCCAAATTTAGACTGAGTAGTGATGGTTAAAGATCCTATTCCGTTTGGTAAACTTGAAGAATTAAGAACTCCGTTTTTCAGACAAAGCGCATTATCATTATTGATTTTTTGATCCACTCTGGCATTGGTTGCCGTCCACGTAACTCCATTGTTAGTCCAATTTCTTGTTGTATAATTTGCAGAAGTAGTATTAATAGTAAAATTATCAAAATTCTCGAATCCACAACTTGCGCCGGTTGCCGTACTTTGAGCAATAGTAGTTGCGTTTACAGTATTGCTATTAGCAGAAGCATTTGAAGCCATATCTTTCGCCACTATATAAAAAGAATAGGATGTGGAAGGAGTAAGACCATAGATGGTAACATTATTTTTAGAAACAGTTGTTTTTAAACTTCCATTCATGTATACATCATATTGGAAAACTTTTACATTATCTGTAGCATCCGTCCAGCTCAAAGCTATAGAATTGTAAGAAACATTACCTACAGACAAATTTGTAGGAGCAGTAGGAGCTTGAGCATCCGATACTGATGGCCCCCAAATCAGATCAACGTATTCAGGATGATCAATAAATGGATTTCTGTTTCCCTGAAATACATATGATGCATTATTTCTTGCAGTTTCTTCTGTAGAAACCGGATCGGCATTGTTCCATGCTAATAAGACATCAAGTTCCCAAGTTTGTAATCCCGGAAATGCTGAACCTCCTAATATATTTCCTGTATTAAATGTGGAAAGTTTACTTTCATAGCGGGTTACAAAATAAAAAATCATTCTCGCAATATCTCCTTTAAAAGAATCTATGGGTTCAAAAACAGTTCCGGAATATCCTGCTGTTGTATTGCTTCCTAATTTGCTTCCGTTTTTAGTAGGAGTTTGACCAGTAGGATTTGCAACTACTCCGTAAGGATAATTACTTCTGATTCCGTTCACTTTTCCATCGGTAGGTCTGATAAAATTAACATCACTTACCATTGGTGCATTTGAATTAAATAAGCTTTGTGGTACAACGTGCTCTCTGTTATAGCAATCTCCTTCAACAGAATAATTACCACATTGCTTCACTCCATGGGAAAAATTATACGGATCTGTACCTGAAGGATTTTCAGAATACATATCTAGAACAGTTCCATCATCTTCAAAAAAATAATCTACATCGGTAGTAGGATATGCATTATACAAAGCATTATAGCCGTGATCTGTATGTCCATTCGTTATAATACTGCTAAGTTTTGTTTTCAGAGCAGCTCCTTTTAGTCCGTTTGTCCCATTATAATAGCCAGACGGAATCTGTGCTGCAAGCTGATTTGCTATGAATATAGCAATAAAGAAATAGAAAGACTTCTTCATTTAAAAAAAATTAAAAAATTGGGCGATAAAGGTATAAAAAAAATAATTTCTATCAATTATTTTTGAAGATTATTTTTGTTCAGTTTAGAGAATATCCACGACACAATAATCCCAAAGAAAGCTGCTGTAGATGCGACAATTAAATAATTTTTAGCATTGATATTAATCGGAAACGGAAGATTAGGTGCCGCTGAAAAAAAACCGGTATACCATTGAAAAGCACAAAGTGCAGTCCCTACCAAAAGACCGCTCACAATTCCAAAAACAACTATTAAAATTCCAGTAAAAAAATAAACGTTCCGTAAACTACTGGTAGCCAAACCTAAGGAAATTAATGCTTTTGCCTGTTCCCTTTTGTCTAATTGAAGAATAATGATAGCACCTGCAAGATTAAAAGTCGTAATGAAAATCACTAAACCAAAAATCAGATAAATAAAAATTTTCTCTGTATTGATCATTTTCCAAAATGCAGCATTCTCTTCAGCTTTCGTTGTCAATACATAGTTATTTCCCAGTTGATCTTCCAACATTTCTTTTACAAGATCGGCTTCTTCTGGATTTTTTAGTTTTATCACGATTTCATACGCAGAGTTTTTCGGAAGATTTAGGAGTTCTTGCAAAAGTTCAAGTGGAGAGATTATAGTATTATCCAATTGTCCATTCCCCGGAAAAACTCCGGTCACATATATCTCCTTTTTATTGAAAATATCCTCTTCTTTACTAATAATTCCTGTCCCTGGTTTCGGCATTAGTACAGTTGCATGATCGGCATTTCCACCTACCGGAATAGAAAGACGATTATCCAGCTGGTTTTCCATCAACACTTCATTAGAAAATTTAAAGCTAGGATATGATCCATAAAAAACATCTTTATTAACAGGATTCACGCTGATATATGCAGAATCTACTCCACGTAAAGTTGCAATATCGCCATTATCGCCATAACTGAGATATACTTTTTCTTCAATCGTTTTGGAAAAGGCAGAAATGCTTGAATTTTTTTTGAGAATATTTACCGTTTTTTCAATATTAGGAAGTGTTTTTCCTATTGAGCTTTTTACAGTAATATCAGCATGAAGATTTGCAATCATATCCCTATTAATATCTTCCAATCCGGAAAATACAGAGACTATGATGAACATTGCCGCAACTGCCACCATCATAGCAATAGCTGCAAGCCATGTAATGAATGTGACTGCCGTACTTCCTTTTTTGGCAATCAGATATCTTTGCGCAATGTAAAATGCAGTATTTTTCAAGCTGATTTTTTTGAATTACAGAATTGGATTATCGCCCTCTCCTCTTAGCTCGCGCTCCAGTTTTTCCACATCATCCAAAGAAGTATCAAGATAAAAACTTAGTTCAGGAATGATGCGTACCTGTTTTCCCATTTTCTGCCCTATAAAATTTCTGTATTGAGTTTTATTTTCTTCAATTTCTTTCATTATAGGTTTACGAAATTCTTGAGGAAAAATGCTCAAATATATTTTCGCAATCCCCAAATCCGCAGTCACTTTTACGTCAGAAACTGTCACTAAAAAACTTTGTTTGCTGTCCGCAGCTTGTTTACGGAACAATTCAGCAAAATCTTCCTGAATAATCTGGGCTACTTTTCTTTGTCTGTTGCTTTCATTCATAAGCGCAAATTTAGTACTTTTGTTTGAAACAATCCATTTAGAATTTATTTCAAAAAACATGAAAATTGAACATTTGGGAATTGCAGTAAAATCACTGAGCGATTCTGATGAGCTATTCAGAAAACTTCTGGGAAAAGAAAATTATAAACATGAAAATGTAGAAAGAGAAGGAGTAGTCACTTCCTTTTATCAAATCGGGGAAAGCAAAATCGAATTATTAGAGGCAACGAATACGGAAAGTCCAATTTCAAAATTCATTGAGAAAAAAGGAGAAGGGATTCATCATATAGCTTTTGGAGTAAAAAATATAACAGAAGAAATTGCAAGATTAAAAAAAGAAGGATTTATTTTTATCTCGGAAGAACCAAAGGAAGGTGCTGATAATAAATTAGTTGTTTTTCTACATCCAAAATCTACTAATGGTGTATTGGTAGAAATATGTCAAGAAAAGCCTTGAAAAATTTTGCAGAGAAAGAAATTTTGCTATTTTTGCAAACACAAAATTTAACCAAATTTTTGAGGTCCTATAGCTCAGTTGGTTAGAGCACCTGACTCATAATCAGGTGGTCCCTGGTTCGAGCCCAGGTGGGACCACTTTCAAAATCAGAGAGCTACAACGTTTTAAGCTGTAGTTCTTTTTTGTTTATATATAATTTACGAGAAGAAAATTTTGCAGATTGGAAGGTTTTATTTTTAGAGTTTGCTAAAATTTTAAATCTATTTTTTAACATAAGAAATCTTTAGTTTCGAAAAAGTGAAATTAAAACCATTCAGCTTAAAAATTTAAACATTCTCTACTTAAAAATTATTTTATATAAATCTCAAACGTATTACCATTTGCATCGGTGTATGTTGCTTTGTTGTCACAATCTCCGTTTCCGTAGTCTAAAGTACCGTCTAATCTTGTACCTTTTAAAGTAACCGATCCTTTAGAAATATAAGAACAGTTTTTAGCTTTAGTTAGTGGCGTTTTTATAGTAGAATCCAAATAGTTTCCATTGCTTCTTACAACATGGCGTACTCCTTCAAAAATTTCAAAAATATCATCGGACGGATCTAATGTTGCAACTCCTTGAATCATTCTTTGCTTTCTATCTACATTATATTGGCAGTATGTACCGTCTGGTCTTGTAATTTTTCCATCTGCAACTGTTTTGCTCCAAGTTGGTATCACAGGATTTGTTGTCAAATTTTTATAAACCACTGTCCCTTCTACAAGGTCGTCGTTCAAATAATAGTTTTGTCTTTGTATAGTAACAGTACTTCCCGTGTTTTTTATTTTATCAGATAATGTTACTATTAATTTACCTTTTCTTGAAATTCCGTTTGGTGATACACAACCTGTTGTCCCAAAATCTACTGTATAGGTTTTGGGAAAACCACCATTTGTATTTTGTACAGTAATTGTGGCACAAGTTTCTAAAAAATTCTCATTTTTGTTTAGATCACCATTTGCATTGGCTATATCTATAGCATAATCTACATCGCTTTCATTTGCAAATTCTGCCTTTTCTAAAAATTGTGCAGTTTCTTTATCTGAAGAAACGTTTGTTGCAGAGTCCGAATCGTCTTTTCTACAAGAATTTGTAAGTAACATTACTAAAGACAAGCTGAATAAAATTTTAGTTGTTTTCATAGATCAATTTTTTATTACAATTGATATGATTAGAAAACAAACTAAAGGTTAAATCAGAAAATAAAAAAAGTGTTTAGCTAATATGATTATTAACCCCAAACTTATATAGAATTTTCTTTATTTTTCAAATAATTAAAATGATTCAGGAGCAAGCGTATTTCATGGAATTCAAAATCTTTGGGCAATGCATTTTTCCATTCGGTAAGTGTAGCATGTTCAGAATTTTTGAATTCACTTTCGAAAGTCTTTATCTTTTCCTTCACCACTACTCTATTGATGTCTAAAATGCCTTGTTCCGCAAATTTTGCAAGATGCCCGAAAACCGTCTCAATTACAACTCCTCTTTCTTTTGCAATTTCGGAAACCGTTTTTCCCTCTTCAAAAAGTTGATAAGTGAGAATATGACTGGGAACTTTTGCAATCTTTGCAGAAATTTTCACATCATTTTGCTCATCAAAAAGTTTTGTTTCCAATAAATAGACATGTTTTAAATCATTCAGATAATCTTCAATATCATCAATAAATACACGGATTTCTTCATTATATTGTTTCAGACCTTTCAATCCTTTTGTTTCGGCATAAAACTGTTTGAGTTCTTCAAAAATCTTTTCATTCACATTTTTGAAAAAGAAATTTACTGCACCTTTGGCTTTGGTTTCTATTTCATTCCATTCTTCAACTCCGTCAATACATTTTTTCAGTTTCTGAATCAAAACTTTCTCAAATTTTTCAAAAATTCCGGTAAGGTTTTCAATTTCCTTTTTCAGAATTTGATATATTCTTTTTGCCTTTTCTCTATCCAAATTTTTACTGGAAATGGCATGAGAATACCAATTTTCGAGCATTCCGTTCATCCATGAAGAATCTACGTACCGCAATACTTTCCGGATGGAATAATCGTATTTTTCAAGTTGCAGAATTTCGTCGATCCGTTCATTGGCATTGGTTTCCGACTGAAAATTTTCTACTCGGTGATCACTGAAAATCACTTCCGGAGTAATTTTGGATTTCAGGACAATTCCTTCCAACGTTCGGCAGCGGGAAAGCGCAACATATACTTGCCCGGAAGCAAACGATTTTCCTGCATCTATAATCAGCCGATCAAACGTCAATCCCTGACTTTTATGAATGGTAACTGCCCAAGCCAAACGAATCGGAAATTGTTCAAAACTTCCCAAAACCTCTTCTTTAATATTTTTGTCGGAATCCAAACTGTACACTTTCTGATCCCAAACTTCCCTTTTCAACTTGTAATCTTCTTCGCTTCCGTCTATTTTCACCCAAATTTCTTCATCATCAAGATGAGTGATTTCCGCCAATTTTCCATTGAAATATTTACGCTCTCCACTCGAATCATTTCGGATGAACATGACTTGTGTTCCTTCCCGAAGTTCCAGAATTTCTTCATTCGGATATTGATTCTCTTTGAAATCACCCGTAATTTTAGCTTTATAGAAATGAGATTTCCCTTTTAATTCCTTTAATTTTTGCTGATTGATTTCATCCGCCATTCTATTATGCGAAGTAAGGTAAACATACGGCTCATCTTCCGGTTCAAAATCAGGAAAATACCGCTCATTGAGTTTATCAAAATCAATTTCGTAGCGTTTTCCATCTCGAATCGCATTCAGAATTTCCAAAAATTCTTCGTCTTTCTGGCGATACACTTTTGTGAGTTCAACTGTAATTAAAGGAAGTTCTTTCAGAGCATAACTATCAAAAAAGAAAGGCGAATCGTAATAGTGTTTCAAAAAAACTTCATCTCTCACAACAGGTGGAAGCTGATACAAATCTCCGATAAAAAGCATCTGAACTCCACCAAATTTCTGCTGATTTCTACGAATATGCCGAAGCGAAAAATCCATCATATCCAAAACATCGGCTCGAAGCATGGAAACCTCATCAATAATGATAATTTCCACTTCACGAAGAAGTTTCAACTTATCTTTTCTGTACCGAAAATGCTGCATCAGATCCGGAATATTATTCGCAAGATTTTGATCTATCCTTTCAAGAGTCGGAACAAATGTGCGCAGTGGAAGCCCAAACATAGAATGAATGGTAACACCACCCGCATTAATAGCTGCAATTCCTGTTGGTGCTACCACGATATATTTTTTTCGGGTTTTTCTTACAAAATCATTAAGGAATGTGGTTTTCCCGGTTCCTGCTTTTCCGGTGAGAAAAATACTCCGGCTGGTGTGTTCAGCTAAATCAAAAAGAGATTCATTCATCTTTCAAATGTACAGAAAAAAGAATTTTTAATAAATTTGAAGAGGCAAAAATATTTGTACTTTTAAATTTATGAAAATCATATTTCCGGCTCTATTATCTCTTTTTCTTGTTGTCTCCTGCAAATCCAGAAAATCGTCAGATACTGAAAACCTACCAAAAGACATTGCTCTAAAACCGATAAGAGAAAAAATTAAAAAAGATTCTGTTACTGCAAAAATTCCGGAAAACAGTTCGGTTGTTTCCTTAAAAAGCCTGAATAATCTCGAAAACGAAATCAAAAATATGATTGATTCTAAAAGTTGTAATGATGCTTCCCAATGGAGAATTTCACCGTTTGGCTCCAAACCTTGCGGCGGACCGGCTTCTTATATTGCGTACCCGAAAGAATTGGAAAACGAAATTTTACCGAAAATTACAAAATACAATTCTATGGCTTCCCTTTATAATAAACAAAACGGATTGATCTCTGATTGTGCATTGGTTCCTCCACCTGCAGGAATTCGTTGTGAAAATGGAAAAGCTATTTTGGTAAGAAATCAATCTTCCGGTGAACCGGTTCAGTAAGCTCATTGATTTTCAATCAAAAATAATATTTGATTCAGTATTTTTTTAATAAAGATTATCATACGCTTTACTATTCTATTTTCATTTAACATAATATCATTTTCTATATCCGTTGTATATCTTTTCTATATCCATTCTATATCCTTTCTATATCCTTTCTATATCCTTTCTTCGATGTTTGTTCGATGCTTGTTCGATG
>NZ_JBXUGL010000061.1:0-6616 GCF_057180505.1 Chryseobacterium sp. HNCC26DJ241
GTTTATCATGGATGTTTTGACTGTCCAACCCAACAGCGCACACACAAATATTGAATTTAAATTTATTATTATTATGACAAATCTTTCTTTTCACAAAAAGCTATCGGGTTTTTACCTGATGCTCTTATTTTTTGCTTTTACGCAAAATGTATTTTCACAGACGAATGTTTACCTTGATGTAGCCTCAAAGAATACAGGAGATGGCTCTAGTTGGGATAATGCAAAAGCATTTAGTTCATGGTATGCAACCTACTCAGGGGGAACATCGGTGACTCGTAGAATCCCGGCAAATACAAATGTATACATAAAGCAAGGAACGTATAATCTTTCTTTAAACACGCTTCTTCAGCCGTTGCTTCAAAATCCCGGAATATTAATCCAGGGAGGTTTCCCCACTACAGCAACAGGAACAGACCGTTCAGGTTATAATCCTTTAGCATACCCTACAAAAATTATTGTATCAGCAACAGCTTCAGGACAAAGTGTTACATTATTTAGCCATGGTAGCTATACAACCAACACTAATGTAGAAATTAAAGGCTTAGATATATCAGCAGGATCTTCTTTTGCGCCTGCTACTTTTTATGTTTTAAACGGGAATGATGGAAATGGTGGAACAATAGGAACATTTAATTTTACAGACCTTACCATTCATGATATTGGAACTGCATTTAATGGGACACAAAACTGTATTGCATTTATGTTTAGAGATAATGGAACGGGTGCGGTAGCAAACTTCACTAATTGCCTATTTAAAAATCTTTCTTCTAGCAACTTTGCACCATTAGATAATGATACAAATGATTGCATTCTTACCATTACGGGAAGTTCTTTTGTAAATTGTTCCAATACTGGTGGAGCAGGTGGAGGAGCTGTTTTTACCCGGGCAAATATTTTTGTATCCGGTAGTAGTTTTTGTAACAACAGCGCAGAATCCGGAGGAGCTATACAAGCAGGATATGTTACTGCCGGAGAAGTGGTAACGGCTACTATTACCAACTCTACTTTTAATAACAATAGTACTACCAATTTCAATGGTGGCGCAGTATACCATGCTACAGGTAATGCTATTATAAACAACTGTTCATTTTATAATAATACCTGTGGAGTAAATGGTTCAGGAGGTGCTATTTCGGGGTCTTTAATTGCAGGTTCTGCCTCTACCAGCATCAGCAATAGTGTATTTTATAACAATGGAACTAATGCCACTAATGCCGGAGTAGGCGTTCTTGGAGGAGGAGCAATAAATGTTTATCCAAGCTCTTTTTCTCCTGTATCAGTTACCAATTGTACATTTGTTAATAACTATACCAAGGGAGCTCCCGGAGGAGCTATTTATCATGGGAACTCAGGAGCTACCAACCCAAACATGACGATTTCCGGTTCTAAATTTTATAATAATAATATTAATGGGGGGAATCCTAATACAGTAAATGGAAGTGATGTGATGGTTAATAATGGTAACTCTGCTGTACCTGGCTTAGGTAAATTAACGCTAAATAATAATGCATTGCAATTATCCGGAACAAGCAGTTATCAGGAAAGGATTTCATCTTCCGGAACTAAATATGTTTTTGGTACAGGAGGAAATATAAATACTTTTGGGAATACTACAGATCCATTAAACGGTGTAGATCCTTCTGCCGGATATACTTGCCCTACCAAAATTACATTTTGTGTAGCAGGATCTTTCGCACCAATCTTAAACTAAGCTGTAGCTTTTATTAATTACAATTTTTTTGTTATGACAAATAATTTATTACATATATATAAAAGAATATCAGGGATTTGTATGCTTTTGATGTTCTTGGTGTTCTCGCAAAACCTATCGGCACAAACCAGTGTGTACTTAGCTTCTACTGCAGGACCTTTAGGAAGCAGTGGTACAGATTGGGATCATGCAATGCCTTTTAGTACGTATTTTCCTTTAGGTACAAACAAAGTAATTCCTGCCAATACCAAAGTATATATTAAGGAAGGTAATTATACGCAAACAGGAACGCAATTTAATGGCAATATTGATGTTAGTGATGGAGTGTTGATTCAGGGAGGTTTTCCTGCTTCAGCTACAGGATCTGATATTTCCGGATATAATCCTCTTACTAATGTTACCGAAATTACCATTACAGGGTCTAATACTTCTCCTCAACTTATAAATTCAACAATGTCTGCTGCAGGACATACTGCGGAGATTAAAGGATTAAGATTTACAGCTTCTGGCAGTGTTTCTAATGCAAATGTATTTTACGGTACAGGTGCAAGTGGAAGCAGAGGGAATATGATTTTTACCGACCTTTATGTGCATGATATGAGTTCCATAGCTTTTACTTTTTTAGGAAATGCATCCGGGACGGCTACTTTTAATAATTGTTTGCTAAAAAACCTTACTGCATCTGCTAATACTGCCGGTATTTATGTAAGTGAAGAGAATACTCCCATTACCTTTAACAATAGCTCTATTGTTAATTGTATATGTAATAATAATGTTTCTTTAAATTCAGGAGGTATTCTTACTAATTCAAACCTAACAGCTACCAATTCTAGTTTTTGCGGAAACCAGGCAACTGGTGGTGCCAGTAGGGGTGGTGCTGTTTCTCTTGGAAATAGTGCTACTTATTCACCTACAGGAATATTTACGAATTGTACATTTAGCGGAAATGCTTCCGGAAAGGGAGGGGCAGTGGGTGCTGTTGAGACCACTTCTACCAGTTTTACAGGTTGTAAGTTTTACCAAAATACGGCAGTAGGTAGTGGAGGGGCTATCCATGCCGGACCAGGTAATGGAAGCTTAACTGTAACAGACTGTGATTTTTATCAAAATTCCGTTACCACCAATATTACTATTGGTTATGGCTATGGTGGAGGCGCTATCTCTATTGATACAAATACTACAGGTATTACTATTAAGGACAGTAATTTTGTAGGCAACTCTGTTCCCGG
Source organism: Chryseobacterium sp. HNCC26DJ241 (assembly GCF_057180505.1). Lineage (NCBI taxonomy): Bacteria > Pseudomonadati > Bacteroidota > Flavobacteriia > Flavobacteriales > Weeksellaceae > Chryseobacterium > Chryseobacterium sp. HNCC26DJ241. The sequence goes on from NZ_JBXUGL010000061.1 coordinate 2,941, forward strand.
GGCAGGTTATTCTTATGGAGGAGCTATTTATGTATATAATAACGGAAGTAATCCTGTTACCACCATTGATAATTGCATTTTTTTGAATAATACACAAGCGGGAAGTTCTACTGCCAATGGAGCAGATGTTATATTGTTTAGAGGAACCAGTGGTTTTGCAGCTACTACATTTATAAACAATACATTACAATTAGCTGCACAAGCAAACTATGTATCTGCTTTTGGAAGTGGTACTAGCACATATATCTTTCAAACAGGAAATACCTTTGGCAATACCACTAATGATGGCGGTGTAGTAAATCCTATATTTGCTTGCCCAACATCTATTACGACTCCTTGTTTGGCAAGCGATGACCCTGCACCTTCGTTAAGTACTTACAGCATTAGTAATTCTTGTCCTACTGCTACAGTAAACCTTACCAGCATTACAGCAAGCAACCAGAATCCGGATGTTACATTAACTTGGCACACCAGTGCAACGGCTACTGATGCCAACAAAGTTTCAAACCCGTCTGCAATTAACCAAGGAGGATATTACTATGCCGCGTTCTACGATTCTGTAGCCGGATGTTACAGTACGACCTCGGCTCCTGTATTGGTTTCACTTACCAAATGTACCACGGTTACTAATAGTTGCCCTGCAACTACGGTAGATCTTACGCCTTTGGTGCAAAGTGGTAGTCTTCCGGTAACATGGCATACAGGAACTCCGGCTACGGATGCCAATAAAATTAGCAACCCAACTACAGTTTCTACATCAGGAACGTATTATGCAGCATTTTACGATGCTACAGGAGGTTGTTATAGCCCTACTTCTGCGGTAACGGTGCAGATCAACTCATGTAATGCTAATATAAGTGGTACAGTATATAATGATAATACTCCTTCTGATAATACTGTAAACGGAACTGGAACCAATGCGGGAGGTACACTTAATGCTATACTTTATAATAATACGACAGGAAAAGTAGATGGTATTGCTGCAGTAGCTTCCAACGGTACTTATACTGTTACAGGAGTCAAAGGAAATACCTATACAATATATGTAACTACTTCTACAGCAACTGTAGGGCAAACAGCAGTACCTACCATTGCCTTGCCGACAGGATTTATCTCTTCTGGTGAATTTTTGGGTACAGGTGCAGGAAATGATGGTACTGCCAATAGTATTTTATCATTAGGCAATATCACGGCTGATGTTACCAATGCTAATTTTGGTATGACACCGGCTGGATATATTTATGTACATAAAAAAGCAATAGACGAAACATCAAGTGCTGATTTCAATTTTAATATTACCGGAGGTACTACCAGTGTAGCAACCATTGTATTGAATGACAATACCGATGTACATATTCCGGTATCAGATATAGGAGCGTCACAAAGTGGTCGTTTATGGGCAGTAGGTAAAGATAATAACACTTTGTATTATAAGGATTTAGGAACGTCTAAATGGATAGCTACTACTATAACTAATGCCAGTCGTGTAGATGGTGGTGCTGCCAATAGTTGTTATTATGTAACAACAACAGGTAATGTTCGCTATAATAACGGATCGGGAACTGATACTCAAATATATAATGGCGGCTTGGCAACTGATGTAGGATCTGCTTGGGATACTACGCCCTATATAATCGCCAATAGTGGTTTATTGTATCGTTATATTGGTTCGGGAAATGGCACACATGGCTCAGCAACATGGCCACAAGTAGGTACCACTACTAACAATGTTAATGTAGATGGAGACCCAACTACCGGAGATGCCTTAGTGACAAAAAATAATTCGGGTGCTGCTGCTTATCAGATAGCTAGAATTACCAGTACCGGAGCACAAACATTACTTGGCAGACCGAGTACTGCTACTGCTAATCAGCAGGCAGATGATGTAGCCGTAGATGATGTGGGAAATATTTATTCAATGTATAGAGCCGCTTCCACATTTAGTACAACTACCGCCAAGTTTCCGTTTAAATGGATATCAGGTACTACATGGTCTGCTGATGAATATACAGGAGGGGGATCAGGACTTGTGGCATCAGTAAAATTAACTGGTGGATTAGGTGGTCAAATGTGGGTTCTGAACCATCCGGAAACCTCTCTGGAAGCCACCATATTTTCCCGTATGTTTGATGGTACAAATATCACATGGTATGATAACGACTGGGTGCATGCCAGTGGTGCAAACGCCAACTATCAGATGGTAGCTGTAGTTCCGGGAACCTATACTTTAACCGAAACACTGCCATCAGGTTGGGATCTTACTGCGATTAATATTTATGATCCTACCAATAACTCTTCAAGTGATGTAACCACTCAGGTTTCTACTCTTAATGTAGCTGCGGGAGAAGTAGTACACGTAAACTACACCAATGTCTTAATCCAAACATTTACTGTTAGCAACAACTGCGGAACTAATCTGATTCAAACATTTGGTAGTGGTACTGCAGCAAATGGCAACCCACTTACGGGGCTTACCGCTTATCACTACCTTGCCGCAAATAAAGGAAATGATGGTTATTACACCATCGTAAAAAATAGCGCTTCCTGGGGCAATACGGGTCTTACCAACCACACCGGTGATGCTAATGGTTATTTTATGACAGCAAATGCATCTTATTCAAAAGACGAATTTTTCCGTCAAAGAGTTACCGGCTTATCCGTAGGAGCTTCTTATACACTATCTTTTTGGGCTGCAGATTTATCACCTGCTAATGTATTAAGACCTAATGTTACCATGGGAATTGCCGATGTCAATACTGGGGTAACTATAAATTCTGTTAATACAGGAAATATTACGGCAACCAATTGGACACAGTACTTCTTTACTTTTACAGCAACTAGTACTACTGCTGATATTTTTATTCAAAACAATGCACCGGGAGGTAATGGGAATGATATTGCAATAGATGATATTGCCTTTAATTTAACACCTATTGCGTCTGTATCGGCTACCACAACGCCTACTGCTGCTTCTAATGGTACTATTACGGTTACCTCTCCTACAGGTTCTATTTATGAGTATAGTATTAATGGTACTACTTACCAATCTGGTACATTATTTACCGGTCTTCCTTCCGGAACCTATACCGTATATGCCCGTTATGTAGGAAGTACTTGCGTTGCTACAACAAATGTAACAATAGACGGTTTCTGTACACAACCAGCAACACCTGGTACACCGGATTATTCCTACTCATTGATAGGAATCTCAACCTATGTTTCAAAATCTTCCAACTTCCCGGATACCATATCCAACGGCTTTATCGCGATGGAATCTAAAAACAAAGGCTTTGTTATCACCAGAGTGGCGAGTGAAAGCGCCATTACTGATCCTAAAGAAGGAATGATCATTTATGACATAGCTGCCAATTGTGTGAAACTCTACAACGGAACAGTGTGGAAATGCATCACCAGAAGCTGTAATAATTAGACGTTAGAGATCTGAGACGTGAGACACGAGACTCAAGATATTATAATAAACTAAAAATTTTAAATAATGAAAAACACATTCTATATAATAATGCTTTCTTTAGTTTCCGGCTTATCTTTAGCACAGGTAGCTGTGGGAAAATCTAATGTAAATGGAAACAGTACTATTTTAGATTTTGAAGATTCAGCCGGGAATATAAGAGGTCTTATTTTGCCTGCTTTGAATGCAGCACCGACAGGATTGACT
>NZ_JBXUGL010000062.1:0-6464 GCF_057180505.1 Chryseobacterium sp. HNCC26DJ241
CTACTTTAGCTCCGCTTATTCCTTCCTGATACCGTCAATCTCAATCTTCTACTCTTCCCCTTTTTTCGGGACTGCAAAGATATATAATTTATTCCTTACGATCCAAATCTTTTTTGAAAAAAAATTCTAAACCCTATTTCTTAAATCTTATCGCTGCGCTCCTCTAATTGAGTGGTGCAAATGTATGGCAAGAAACATATAGAAAACAAGTAATAAGACAAAAAAATAAAAGATTGTGCAAAAAGTAACACTCTAAACTACTGTAAACATGAGCAATAAAAAGAATAAAATACTTATCCACAAAGTCAAAACATGGAGATATTTACTATAAATAAAGAGATTTAACCTTTTTAAAAATATAATACCCTATTAAAAAACCGATAGTATCAGCTACTACATCTAAGATTTCGGCTGATCGACCTAAATTCATTTCGTCTTGTAAAATTTCTGTGAGGAAAGCATATATAAGTATTATATATATATAGGTAAGAATTTTGGTTTTGGGAAAAGCAGCTATAAAGCAAAAACCCAATGCTGCAAAAATAGAAAGATGCAAAATTTTATCAATTCCGCTGAACATAAACCAGTATTCCTGATTTTCCGTCCCTGGTTTGAGAAGCATATAAGTAAGAAATGCCCAATAAATGGGCAAAATCTTTTTAAATATTTTTGAAACTTTATCCAAGTGTCTCCTGATATTGTTCCGCAGATAATAAAACAGAAGTATCAAAATCTGCATTTACTTCTACTTTTATAATCCATCCTTCTCCATAAGGATCATTATTAAGAAGTTCAGGTTGGTCTTCCAAAGATTCGTTGAATTCTGTAATTTTTCCGGAAACCGGCAAATAAAGATCGGAAACTGTTTTTACTGCTTCCACGCTACCAAAAACTTCTCCTGCTTCCAATTCTTCATCTACAGTATCCACATCCACAAAAACAATATCTCCTAATTCGCTTTGTGCAAAGTCTGTAATTCCAACTGTAGCAATATTGCCTTCAATTTTCACCCATTCATGATCTTTGGTGTACTTTAATTCTGATGGTGTATTCATTTTATTGTATTGTTATCAGCCAAAATTAATTAAAAAGGTAATATCATCAAAAACATTTTGTCTTTTATTTATATTAAATGAAGTAGAACCTTATTTACTAATAAACCTTCGTTTCATTTTCAAATAAAACCAACTAAATTTCGTTATTTTACCGAGAATTTTATATAAAAATTTGATCAGAAAATTTCTATTTTTAGTTGTATTCTTTTTTGTGCTGAACAATCTCAGTGCACAGATTTTTACATGGAAGAATCCCAACATTCCGGAAGACTCTTTAAAACAAGATTCTATCCTTGCTGCTAAAATAGAAAGAGATGTTTTCCAGAAAGACACTATAGATTTTGTTAAAACCAAAGAAAAAATAATAATAGATGACGGAGTTTTGGTAAAGAATGACCGTTCCAGAATTTTGGGCGACCTCAATTCCAAAGGTTCTATTATTCGTGGAATTACGTTTGGGAACAATCAAGGTTCGTCTGTGCAAAGCTCAATGGATTTGCAAATTTCAGGAAAACTTTCAAAAGATGTCTCGGTCTTGGCTTCTATTTCCGATCATAATTTACCAATTCAGGCTGATGGTTATACCCAAACGTTGGAAGAATTCGACAAAATTTATATACAACTTAATATTAAGGATAATTCTATCATTCGAGCCGGACATTTAGACCTTAATGATGAAACCACTTATTTTGGAAGATATCAGAGACGAAGCATGGGGCTGGAATTTCAAACCACTTTTGGAAAAGAAAATAAAACTTTTCTGGATATTTCTGCGGGAGTTGCACGAAGCGAATTTCACAGAATCCGTTTTCAAGGAATAGAAGGAAATCAGGGACCTTATCGATTGACAGGGAAAAATGGAGAACTTTTCATCACCATTATTTCCGGATCGGAACAGGTTTTTATTGATGGTATTCTAATGAAACGTGGTGAAAATCTTGATTACACTATTAATTATAATACCGGAGAAATTACATTTACCAGTTTTCGTCCGATTTTTAAACAAAATTTTATTACCATATCTTATAATTATACGAACAGGAATTATTCAAGATATTTATTTACCGGAAATATTCAGCATCAAAGGGAAAAATTGAAAATCGGGATGAACTGGTTCATGGAAAATGACAATAAAAACGCTCCTCTTTCCCTAAATCTTAGCAAAGAAGATGAAGAAGCTCTTGCCAATGCAGGAAATAATCCGGATCTGATGTACGCACCTTCCGGAGTACAGACGGAATATGATGTCAATAAAATTCTGTATGAAAAAATAAACTCGCCAAATGGAGACTATTATCAGTTTTCTACTAATTCGAGTGCTGTTTTGTATCAAGTTTCATTTACTTATTTTGGTGAAAATCTCGGAGATTATATTTTGAAACAAACCACCAACAACGGAAGAGTTTTTGAATATGTCGGTTCTAATCTCGGAAATTATAAAGCTGTCCGCAAACTTCCTTCTCCGCAAAAAGCACAGGTATTTTCTTTTAATTCTGAATATCTTCTGAATGAAGGAAAAGTGGGAGCAGATTTTTCATTGAGCAATTATGACATCAATTTATTTTCTTCAAAAGATGCTGCGCAAAATACCGGATATGCAGGAAGAATCTTCGGAAACAAAACTTTTGGAAAAAATAGCTGGAAAGGAACTCCGAGTTTTGAATACCAAAGAATTTCTGGGCAGTTTCATATTTTGGACAGGATAAATGATGTAGAATTTGCAAGAGATTTCAACCTTCTTCAGGAATTTAACCAAAAAACTCAGAATCGTTTTGTTTTCGGATTTCTCAATCAATGGAAAAATAAATCTTCTTTAAATTATAAACTAAATTATCTTGACGAAAAAAATTCTTATAAAGGAATTAAAAACGATGTAGATTTTGGCTGGATTTCAGGAAAATTCATTACAAAGGGAAATTTTTCTTATCTCAAAACCAATTCCGAAACGTTGGATACAAAATTTATCCGTGTCGGAATTATTTCTGAATTTTTAGGCAAAAAAGGAAGTTGGGGAATTGGCGGAAGCATGGAACATAATGTAAAAAAATATTCGCAAACAGGTTTGTTTGATACTACAAGTTTTAGCTGGAAAGAAATTTTTGCCCAGAAAAAAATCGGAGATTCTGCCCGTACAAAACTTTTTGCTAAAATGTATTTCCGTGATAATGATTCTGTACGAAACAATTCATTGGCAAATATGAATCACATTCTCGGAATTATGGCAGAAAGCCAACTCATCAAAACCGAAAAAACGACATTAAGCACATTGATTCATTATCGAAAATTCTATTATCAAAATCAGGACTTATTGGCAAATTTGAATCAGGATTTTGTGGTGGGAAATATTTTATACAATCAGCAATTATTCAAAAACGGAATGCGTTTGCAGGCTTTTTATGAACTTGGAAACGGACAAGAAGCACAACGTGAGTTTCAATATATAAAAGTTACCGATGGACAAGGTGTTTACAAATGGACGGATTATAACGGAGACGGAATTCAGCAATTGGACGAATTTGAAGTAGCAGAATATGCAGATCTTGCTCAATATATAAGAGTCTATACGAATACGGTAAATTATGTTCCTTCCAATAAAAATAAATTAACGCTTGCTTTATTTGTAAATCCTTCGATTGTTTTCAATTCTCAAAATCGCTTTTTCAAACGGTGGAATTTTAATATTTCTCTAAATTCTCAAAATTCATTTTATAAAAAAGATAAAGTCTTTGTACTGAATCCTTTTGAGAAAAACGAAAACCAGATCCTGAAAAACCAGAGTTTTCTGGCTTCCGCACAATTTAATAATACGGATAAATCTGGCTGGAACGGAACTTATCGTTTCATTACAAACGATAATCTTGTTAATGCAAATTTCAGTAACGAAGAACGGGAACAAACTTCGCATTTCCTGAATGTCGGCTATTGGTTCAATAAAGATTTTCGTGTAGACTGGGAAAATTCTGTTCAGAATATTATGAATTCTTCGCAATCATTCAAGTCAAGAGATTATCAACTTGAAAATTTTGAAACCAAACCAAAAGCTACTTATAAATTCACTTCAGCAATTTTGGCCGAGCTTTCTTCCGCATATCGACAAAAGAAAAGAACCGATGGAGCAGAATTTTTGAAAACTTTTGATATCACCGGAACCTTGCAATGGGAACATAAGAAAACTTCCATTCGTGGGAATTTCTCTTTTATCAATAATACCTTTACAGGTGAAAGTTTCTCCATTGTCGGAAACCAAATGTTAGATGGTCTGAAACCGGGGAAAAATCAGGTTTGGAGTTTATATATCCAACAAGCACTGAATTCATTCATAATTCTGAATGTGAATTACGAAGGAAGAAATTCCGGAGACCGAACCATACATATAGGAAGCATGCAGGTTAAAGCCAGTTTTTGATCAAAATTTAAATATTCTACAAAAAATACTTATCCACAGCAATCGATTGCGGAAAATGGATAAGTGATTATTTTTTAAAGCAAATAATAAAAATAATTATTTTTGGAGCAAACAAAAGAAATGATATTGTTATGAATAAAAAACTACTTTCAATTATAAGTATTGCATTGCTAAGCTCCAATACTTTTGCACAAGTTATTTTCCAACAAGATTTTTCTACTCTAAGTAGTGCAAAACTTGACGGGCAAAACGGCTGGACAAATAATTCATCTAATGGAGGAACAGGCGGCCTAATTTCAGGAGCAGAAAACGTTATGGTTTCTGATGTTGCCATGAGCTATGCCGGTTATGGCAACGCTACAAAAGTAATCACACAAAAACAAGTGGATCAAGATGGTCCAGGACATTTATTATCTACACCGATTACATCCGGAACTTATTATTTCTCATTTTTAGGGAATTTTTCTGCGTACCCTACTATATCATCCTATTATGATGTAATACGATTGTTGAATGGTGGTGCATTTGTAACATCTGCAAGAGTTTGGGTACAACCGGGAAGCACAGCCACCGGTTTTAAAGTGGGAATAAAAATTGGTGATTCCATAAGCCCAGCTGCTATTACACTTTCTGATTATTCTTTTAACCAAACGCATTTGTTTGTTGTAAAATATGTAATAAATCCGGGAAGTGGAAATGATACCATGAGCCTATATATAGATCCTGTTTTTGCTTCCGGAGAACCAGCTATTGCTACACTAACAGCTCCGATAAGTTCCAATGAAAATTCTACAAATATAGACAGAGTTGCATTTCCTTATAATACCCCTAAAGCAGGAAAAGCTGTAGGAAATATTGCTATGGTTTCCATAGCCAGAACTTGGGCAGAATTAAATTTCCCATTAACATTGGCTGTAAATGAGACTGCTAAAAATAATAATTCATTAAAAGTAGAATATGTATCCGGAAGTCAGACTTTAAGAATTATACAAAATGGTTATAACCAAGAAAATGTAAAAATACATTCTATGGATGGTAAATTGGTAAAAGAATTTAAATTGAATTCTGATAAAATTCAAAATGTAAATGTTACAGGTTTAGAAAAAGGAGTATACATCATCTCCAACAGCAGCCAAAAGAACAAAATGCAAACTAAATTTATTGTTCATTAATTAGATATTAAATCAAAAACATATAAGATCTCAAAAACCTACCATTGGTTTTTGAGATTTTTTTTGCCTTATCATTATAATAATAACTTCGATTTTTGATTTAACATTATATATAGTTATTATAAATTCATTTTAATCTTCTTTTTGTTTTTAACATTCCATTAACTTTACTATGGCTTCATTCTTGAAATTTATATAGCGTGGATTTTCAAAAGTCAATTTGTTTTGGAAATTTCACTCTAAAAAATAGAGGATATGAAAAATATTATAGCAACAAGTTTGATGTCAATATTACTTCTGACCGCTTGTAAAAAAGACGATCAGGTTGCAGAAAAATCTTTGGAGCAACAAAAAATTGAGTTTCAAATGAGACAATTAGAAATTGAAAAGCAGAAATTAGCTATTGAAAAAGAGAAAATAGCTTATGAAGCTCAAAAAAAAGCAGATAGTGCAGCTGAAGCTAAAGCTGTTGCTACAAAAAGCAAGCAACCTAAAATAATTCGTGAAACGAAAACTGTGTATGTAAACAATACTCCTCGTTCCAAAAGAAGATCTTCAGGAACAACTTCAGGAACTTCCCAAACTGCCTCTCAGAAACAAGGGATGAGATGAGTAAAGCTGCAAAAGGAGCAATCATTGGTACAGTTGGCGGTGCAGCAGCTGGAGCTATTATTAACAAGAAAGATCGTGGTGCAGGTGCTGTAATAGGTGGAATTATCGGTGGTACTGGTGGTTATATCATTGGTAGATCACAAGATAAAAAAGAAGGCAGAGCGCCGTAGATTTTTAATGAAAAACGGTCGGAAAATTTCCGACCGTTTTTGGGTTTTA
>NZ_JBXUGL010000063.1:0-6115 GCF_057180505.1 Chryseobacterium sp. HNCC26DJ241
GATTTTCTTCATAAGAATTTAGTTTTAAAGTTATAAATGTAATATTTTTTACGGTTGTACAAAAATGAAAGAAAAATTTTCCACAACAAAACCTCTTTTTGCATAAACTTACCCTAATTTTGCATAATAGGAAATGAAGGAAATTATTTTTTATCTTTGTTCAAAATACAATCTCATGACCAACAATGTGGCAGAAAAAATAAAACGGCTGCGCAAATCCAGAGGATTTTCTCAGGAAGATATGGCGGAAAAACTCCATATTTCCCAGTCTGCGTATGCAAGGATAGAAAACGGAGAAAGCCATTCTTGGGCTGCGCATATAGAAAAACTAAGCGAAATTTTTGAAATGAAACCTGAAAACTTCCTGACTGATGAAATGAATAATATCAATAATAGTGATCAAAGTGGAGGAATGGCATTTCAGTTTGTAGGAACCATTAATACTATTAATTCTCTTTCTAAAACTTATAGAACAGTATGAGGAACGCATAGCAGAACTAAAAGTACAGATACAGGAATTAAAAGAAGAAATCAAATCTTTAAAAAATTAAATTTTACGTAAAAGATACAGCTATTTTAGATTTTTATTTTCTTGAATGAGAAAATGAATTATTCATTTTTTTTCATCAATTCCTCTGCTTGTTGCAAAGCTGCTTCTGTAATGGTACTTCCGGAAAGCAGTTGTGCAATTTCCTGCAATTTCTGCTCAGAATTCAAAGGCAGAATATTGGATTGTGTTTTTCCCGAAATATCTTCTTTCAAAACTTTGTAATTATTATCCCCTTTCGCAGCAACCTGAGCCAAATGTGTAATCACAATAAGCTGAATATTTTGAGCCATTTCCTGCATCAGTTTTCCCATTTCATCGGCAATTTTTCCGGAAACTCCGGTGTCTATTTCATCAAGGATCAAAGTCGGGAGTTCAGCATTTTCAGCAATAATTTTCTTCACAGCAAGCATTACTCTGGAACGCTCTCCTCCGGAAATTGCAGATTGTATCGGCTTCAAAGGAAAACCGGAATTCGCCTGAAAAAGAATCTCAATATTTTCTTTTCCGAAAAGATTAAAATCTTTATTTTCAGAAAGTTGAACCTGTATTTTCGCTTTTTCAAGCCCGAGTTTTTTCAATAATTCTTCTATATGTTTTGTGAAAACAGGAACGGATTTTTTACGATTATCGGATAATTTTTTTGAAAGCTTTTCAAGAGTTTTTTGCTTCTCGGAAATGTTTTTTTCTGTTTCCAAAATATGCTGCTGAATATCTTCAAAACCAGATTGCTCTCCCGAAATCTGATTGCGGATCTCAATAAGCTCAGAAACAGAATTCACATGATGCTTTTGAAATAACGTATTGATTTTATTAACTTTAGAATTTAATTCATCTAAAAGCTGTGGATTCACTTCTATCTTTTCTGCTTCATCCTGAATTTCAAAAAGCATATCTTTCATTTCCACAAAACTTTCATCAAATCTTCGATTGAGTTCTGAAAAATGATGTGAAAGTTCTGCAATTTTTGAAAATCTGCTTTTTATTTCTGCCATTGCATCCAAAATCCCAATTTCTTCCTGATCAAATCGGGCAAGGATATACGAAAGGTTTTCAGAAATTTGCCCTGCATTTTCCTGCATGGAAAGCTTATTTTGTACATCTCCCAAATCAATAGCGTCCAAATCAGCTTCTTCCAACTCATTCAGAAGAAATAATTTGTAATCAGATTCTTTGTTTCCTTCAGCGAGTTTTTCTTTCAGTTTTTCAAGCTCCTTTTGAAGACTTCTGAATTCTGAAAATTCATTTTGATAATTGATAATCAATAATTTATTTTCACTTAATCCGTCTATTATTCTAAACTGGTATTCTTCATTGAAAAGGTTGGAAGTTTCAAACTGAGAATGAATATCAATTAGCTTTGAAGACAATTCTTTCAAAACATCCAACGTTACCGGAACATCATTTACAAAAGCCCTTGATTTTCCTGTCGGGAGAATTTCTCTTCGGATAATTGTAGAGCTTTCATAATCCAGATCATTCTCTTCAAAGAAATTTTTAAGATTTTCAGAAATTTGAAATTCAGCTTCCACAATGCTTTTGCTTTCAGAATCTGCAATAGATTTTACATCGGCTCTTTCACCAAGAATCAAACGAAGCGCACCAAGAATAATAGATTTTCCGGCACCTGTTTCTCCTGTTATCACCTGCAAACCTTTGTGCAGTTGAATTTCCAGAGTGTCGATTAAAGCAAAGTTTTGTATAAAAATTCTTGATAGCATTGTGTGAAATAAAAAGCCTTAAGCAAAAGGCTTAAAGCTATACAAAAATATTGGTAAAATTTTAGAATTACAAATTGGATTTATTTCCACTTATTCCAAGATTCAGATTTTTTAGGATAAATAGTGTTTAATACTGATTTAAGATCCTGAATATTGATTCCGGCATTAGCTCCATTATCAAAAATATTAAAAATCTCGTCTGATTTTGTTTCCATAAAAATGGTCAGTGGATAATTCATGGCATAATTATCTTCATACGTTTTGAGCTGTAACAATGCATCTGCAATTATTCTTTTTGCGGAAGCCTGATCCTGTTTTGCCAAATTATCCAATCCCGATCTGTGATAGTTATAAAAAACATTTCTCAAAGTATTCTGTTCCGGTCTCAAAAGATTATCAATCAATCCGGATCTTGTACGGAAGCCTTCTACAACCGACCATCCTGCAAAATTCTGATTCTGCGAATTATTAGAAATTTTTTGAGCTTTTTCAAACCAAGGCTGTCCTCCTCTTACTTTGAAACTGTCTCCATCATATCCTAAAATGACATAAACATAGAAGCTGATAACGTCAATCAAATTTTTTCTGGAAAATTGACGTTCATTAAAAACAAGGTTTTCATTTTCCAAATATTCAAAACTGAAAGTCGGATCATTGATATTGAGTAATGTAGAAGTGTAGGTAGAATTGTAGACAGGTCGGTTTGCCTGCACTATGATACTTCCTGTATAGTTATTCCCATTTTTTTCTTTTAGAATAATAGCAAACTGGCAATTGATTTTTTCAAAATTCTGTAATTTTTTGCCTGTCCAACTGGTGTTATTTATAAAATCCCGAAGCGATTTTTCCAGTGTTTTGTAGACTTGTGTATTACTTCCCTGAATTTGTGAATAATCAACTTTAACGTTTGCTAAAAGTTCCTGAGAATTCCCAAAAATAAAAGTAAAAACAAGTAAAAGTATCGTAAAAAGTTTTTTCATTATTAGAGTAAAAAAATAAAACGGAAATTTAAAAAAATTATTTTGAAATCTGCTCTTCTATGAAGTTTAAAATATCTTTTGCCACTTCTTTTTTGGATTTCAGTTCAAATTCTTTCTGATTTGTTTTGGTAATGATTTTTATTTTGTTGGTATCTTTTTTAAAACCTGCTCCATCATCACGAAGAGAGTTCAGGACGATCATATCGAGATTTTTCTTCTGTAGTTTTCCTTTTGCATTTTCTTCTTCATTCTGTGTTTCCAAAGCAAAACCTACCAAAAACTGATGAGATTTTCTTTCTCCCATCGTTTTCAGAATATCCGGGTTTTTTATAAGCTCAATTGTAAAAGTGTCATCCTTTTTTTTAATTTTTTCTTTGGCTACTTCTTTCGGCGCATAATCTGCAACAGCTGCCGAAGCAATAGCAAAATCTACATTTTCATAAAATTTGAAAACCTCATCATACATTTCTTTTGCGGAAGTAACTTTATGAATTTCAATATTTTGATGATTCACCTTCAAAGAAGTGGGGCCTGAAACCAAAATCACTTTTGCGCCTCGGTTTGCCGCTTCTTCCGCAAGAGAAAATCCCATTTTTCCCGAAGAATGATTCCCTATAAAACGAACCGGATCAATCGCTTCATAGGTGGGGCCTGCTGTTATGAGAACTGTTTTTCCTTCCAGATTTTTTGATTTCGACGAATTGAAAAATTCTTCAATAGTTTTTGAAATAGTTTCCGATTCCGCCATTCTTCCTTGCCCGAAAAGTCCACTTGCCAATTCTCCCGTTTCTGCCGGAATTATAAAATGTCCGAAATCTTCAGCCAACTCCAAATTCTGCTTTGTAGAAGGATGCTGATACATATCCAAATCCATTGCCGGAGCTATAAAAACCGGGCATTTTGCAGACATGTAGGTTGCAATTGCAAGATTATCACAAATTCCATGGATCATTTTTGCCAAAGTATTTGCTGTGCATGGAGCAACTAAAATCACATCCGCCCAAAGTGCCAGTTCTACATGGGAATTCCAAGTTCCGTTTTTATCAAAAAAGTCAGAATATACCGGTTTTTTGGATAATGTGGAAAGTGTAACCGCAGAGACAAAGTTTCCAGCACTTGGAGTCATGATGATCTGTACTTCTGCATCTTTTTTTATAAAATCTCTTACCAGATAATTTATTTTGTAGGCAGCAATTCCCCCTGAAATCAGAATTAGTATTTTTTTCCCGGCAAGACTCATTCTTAATTAATTTTCACGAATTTAATTATTTTTTTCAAATGCTGTATGAAAAATAAAAAAGCCAGAAAAGAACTTTCCTTCCTGACTATTTTTTTAACAAATCAATACTTTTAATTTCTTTCTTCCGTTTTTCTGAAATAAATTTCATCATCCAACCATTCTTTAATAGCAATAGATGTTGGCTTCGGAAGTTTTTCATAATGTTTAGATATCTCAATTTGCTCTCTGTTTTCAAATACTTCTTCCAGAGAAGAATTGTGTACAGCAAACTCATCGAGCTTATTATGAAGCTCGCTTCTTGTTTCTGCATTTATTTGCTCTGCTCTTCTTCCCATAATCACGATTGCTTCATAGATAGAACCTACTTTTTCTTCTATTTTATCACGATCATAGGTGATTGTCGTTACTTCTGCTTTTGTATCTTTTACGCTCATTTTCAGTAAAGAATTATTTTTCAATTTGCAAATGTACAAATTATGATTTTAATTTGAAAGTGGCAGCTGGTGGTGGTGTATTTATTTTTGCACTATCTCTTTGTGCTTTTTCTGCACTTTCCTCAGCTTCCTTTTGTTTTTTTTCTGCTTCTTTTGCCTCCAATTCTTTTTGTTTTTTAGCAAATTCTGCTTTTCTGGCTTCTACTTCTTTTTCAAGTTTAGCAAAATTTTCTTTTTCTTTCAGTAGTTTTTCTCTCAAATCTACTGCCGTTTTAGAATATTCTGTCCCGGGAAGCTCGTTTTCAACTTGTTTTGTGAAAGCTAATGCATTATCAATTCTGTCTCTCTTTAAATCATAAACTGAATTTGTAGCCAGTTGATAACGGGATTTCATAATATAATCATAGATTTTCGGACGAAGTTTTGTACTTGGAAAATCGTTAAGAACATTATCAAACGTTACATTTGCCGCTTTATAGTCCGCCATTTTATAATATTGTCTGGCGTTTTCGTATGCTTTAAATTCCAACTTATAGGAAAGTTCATCTATTAGCTGACCAATATTTTTTGCTCTTTCAGAATTTGGATAATTATTAAGGAAATCCTGCAATTCATTTATAGCAGACTCCGTGTTACCCTGATCCAAATTATAATCCAAAGATCCTTCGTAATAACACAATGCTGACATATAAGCCGCTTCTTCACGACGTGGATCTTGCGGAAAGGAAACTGCAAAATTCTTAAACTGATAGCCCGCTAATTTGTAATTCTTGTCATAGTAATTAGCATACGCAGAATTGAAAACCACATTTGGAGCATCATCTGTTCCGGCTACAAGATTAGAAAGTCTTTCATAAAGCGCCAATGCATCTTGCCATTTTTTCTTTTCAAATTTTTCATTGGCTACTTTCAGAATAAAATTTTTATCGGCACTTTGCAACGCCATTTGCTGCTCGGTTTTACAGCTTGCCATCAATAGAAGGACTCCGATAAGTAATACGCTTTTTTTCATAAAATTCTATCTGCAAAAAATGAGTAATGCCATTTTCTGCTTTTATCAAATGCAAAAATAAAATATTTTTCCCAATAGATTTTGTTTTATGATAATATTAACAGTATATCTTTGACTTTTATTTTTTTAGACTCCTAATTAACTCTTCTACTTCTTTGGGAAGCGACTGATTGGTAAAATT
>NZ_JBXUGL010000064.1:0-5392 GCF_057180505.1 Chryseobacterium sp. HNCC26DJ241
GAAATAGTGAAGGCTAAGGGTTCTGAAAAATATTTTAAATTTTTTTAAAAAATATTTGGTCAATTAAAAATAAAGTTTTACTTTTGCACTCGCAAATCAGAAACAACGAGACAGGTTGATCTGTAGGAGCGAAAGAAAAGAGATCATTGAAATACAATATAACAACCAAGTAAGGAAAAAACTAAAGCGTTAAAAAACTTTGAGTGAGTCAGACAAACATACAATGGAGAGTTTGATCCTGGCTCAGGATGAACGCTAGCGGGAGGCCTAACACATGCAAGCCGAGCGGTAGAGATTCTTCGGAATCTTGAGAGCGGCGTACGGGTGCGGAACACGTGTGCAACCTGCCTTTATCTGGGGGATAGCCTTTCGAAAGGAAGATTAATACCCCATAATATATTGAATGGCATCGTTTAATATTGAAAGCTCTGGCGGATAAAGATGGGCACGCGCAAGATTAGATAGTTGGTGAGGTAACGGCTCACCAAGTCAATGATCTTTAGGGGGCCTGAGAGGGTGATCCCCCACACTGGTACTGAGACACGGACCAGACTCCTACGGGAGGCAGCAGTGAGGAATATTGGACAATGGGTGAAAGCCTGATCCAGCCATCCCGCGTGAAGGATTAAGGACCTATGGTTTGTAAACTTCTTTTATACAGGGATAAACCTACTTACGTGTAAGTAGCTGAAGGTACTGTATGAATAAGCACCGGCTAACTCCGTGCCAGCAGCCGCGGTAATACGGAGGGTGCAAGCGTTATCCGGATTTATTGGGTTTAAAGGGTCCGTAGGCGGACTTATAAGTCAGTGGTGAAATCTCACAGCTTAACTGTGAAACTGCCATTGATACTGTAAGTCTTGAGTGTAGTTGAAGTAGCTGGAATAAGTAGTGTAGCGGTGAAATGCATAGATATTACTTAGAACACCAATTGCGAAGGCAGGTTACTAAGTTACAACTGACGCTGAGGGACGAAAGCGTGGGGAGCGAACAGGATTAGATACCCTGGTAGTCCACGCTGTAAACGATGCTAACTCGTTTTTGGGTTTTCGGATTCAGAGACTAAGCGAAAGTGATAAGTTAGCCACCTGGGGAGTACGTTCGCAAGAATGAAACTCAAAGGAATTGACGGGGGCCCGCACAAGCGGTGGATTATGTGGTTTAATTCGATGATACGCGAGGAACCTTACCAAGGCTTAAATGGGAATTGACAGATTTAGAAATAGATCCTCCTTCGGGCAATTTTCAAGGTGCTGCATGGTTGTCGTCAGCTCGTGCCGTGAGGTGTTAGGTTAAGTCCTGCAACGAGCGCAACCCCTGTCACTAGTTGCCATCATTCAGTTGGGGACTCTAGTGAGACTGCCTACGCAAGTAGAGAGGAAGGTGGGGATGACGTCAAATCATCACGGCCCTTACGCCTTGGGCCACACACGTAATACAATGGCCGGTACAGAGGGCAGCTACACAGCGATGTGATGCAAATCTCGAAAGCCGGTCTCAGTTCGGATTGGAGTCTGCAACTCGACTCTATGAAGCTGGAATCGCTAGTAATCGCGCATCAGCCATGGCGCGGTGAATACGTTCCCGGGCCTTGTACACACCGCCCGTCAAGCCATGGAAGTCTGGGGTACCTGAAGTCGGTGACCGTAAAAGGAGCTGCCTAGGGTAAAACAGGTAACTAGGGCTAAGTCGTAACAAGGTAGCCGTACCGGAAGGTGCGGCTGGAACATCTCATTTTAGAGCGTCTTTAGACGTTAAACAAAATTAAGTACTTAAATGTACATACTTGCTTAAAGTTTATGCTTTAGTTTTTTATTTGGTTGATATATAACAATACAAAACCCACTAGAAATTAGTAAAAGGGATTGAGACGAAGAAGAAAGATAAAAGAAGAAAGATAAAAGACATTAATTTGGTCTTGGTTCTTGGTTCTATCATCTAAAAGTCTAAAAAGACAGTCTCGTAGCTCAGCTGGTTAGAGCGCTACACTGATAATGTAGAGGTCGGCAGTTCGAGCCTGCCCGAGACTACTAATTAAAGTTTAGGATTTAGAGCTAAAAGTTCAGAGTTAAAACTAGGAACAAAATTGCCTGAAACCCGAAACACCTAGAGGGGAATTAGCTCAGCTGGCTAGAGCGCCTGCCTTGCACGCAGGAGGTCAAGGGTTCGACTCCCTTATTCTCCACAGTTTTAGAAAACTGGTTTAAAAGTTACGGATGGAGCCAAAAACAACATCTGTTCATCAGTTGGAAAAGAAGAAATAAGATCATTGACATTAACGGTAAAGACATCACAAAGAGAAAACCGAGCACTTATAAGTGCTTGAGTAACCAATAGGAAAGAAATCGTTAAGGGCGTATGGCGGATGCCTAGGCTTTCAGAGGCGACGAAGGACGTGGTAAGCTGCGAAAAGCTACGGGGATTGGCACACACGAATTGATCCGTAGATATCCGAATGGGGCAACCCAATACATTGAAGATGTATTACCTCGCAAGAGGAGCAAACCCGGAGAACTGAAACATCTAAGTACCCGGAGGAAAAGAAATCGAAGAGATTCCGTAAGTAGTGGCGAGCGAAAGCGGATTAGCCCAAAAGTCTTTATATGTTTAGAGGAATGTTTTGGAAAGAACAATCATAGAAGGTGATAATCCTGTACTCGAAAGACATACATAGATGATAAATGAGTAGGGCGGGACACGTGAAATCCTGTCTGAATATGGGGGGACCATCCTCCAAGGCTAAATACTCCTGAAAGACCGATAGTGAACAAGTACTGTGAAGGAAAGGTGAAAAGCACTTCGAATAGAAGGGTGAAATAGAACCTGAAACCGTACGCCTACAAGCGGTCGGAGCAGATTTATTCTGTGACGGCGTGCCTTTTGCATAATGAGCCTACGAGTTAATTTTACTAGCGAGGTTAAGGTATTAAGTACCGGAGCCGGAGCGAAAGCGAGTCTGAATAGGGCGCATAGTTAGTAGGATTAGACGCGAAACCTTGTGATCTACCCATGGGCAGGTTGAAGCTCTGGTAACACAGAGTGGAGGACCGAACCGGTTGACGTTGAAAAGTCTTCGGATGACCTGTGGGTAGGGGTGAAAGGCCAATCAAACTGGGAGATAGCTCGTACTCTCCGAAATGCATTTAGGTGCAGCGTTGATGTTAAGTTTATTAGAGGTAGAGCTACTGATTGGATGCGGGGGTTTCACCGCCTACCAATTCCTGACAAACTCCGAATGCTAATAAATGTTCATCAGCAGTGAGGGCATGGGTGCTAAGGTCCATGTCCGAAAGGGAAAGAACCCAGACCAACAGCTAAGGTCCCTAAATATATGCTAAGTTGAAACAACGCGGTTGGACTGCATTGACAGCTAGGATGTTGGCTTGGAAGCAGCCATTCATTTAAAGAGTGCGTAACAGCTCACTAGTCGAGCGGTCCGGCATGGATAATAATCGGGCATAAGCATATTACCGAAGCTATGGGATTACGTAAGTAATCGGTAGGAGAGCATTCTATCGGCGCAGAAGCAGTATCGTGAGGTATTGTGGAGCTTATAGAAAAGAAAATGTAGGCATAAGTAACGATAAAGCGGGCGAGAAACCCGCTCACCGAAAGACTAAGGTTTCCTCAGCCATGCTAATCAGCTGAGGGTTAGTCGGGACCTAACGCGAACCCGAAAGGGGTAGTGGATGGACATAGGGTTAATATTCCCTAACTTGCTCACAATAAAAGGGGACGGTTCGATGTAGCTACTGAAGACGGACGGAAGTGTCAAGGCCTAGCCTTCGGGCGAAGCTGTTGTAGTGTAATTGGATCCAAGAAAAGCCGAAGTGAAGCAACCCGTACCAAAACCGACACAGGTGGTCGAGGAGAGAATCCTAAGGTGCTCGAGTGAGTCGTGGCTAAGGAACTAGGCAAAATAGTCTCGTAACTTCGGAAGAAGAGACGCCATCAGCAATGGTGGCCGCAGTGAAGAGGCCCAGGCGACTGTTTATCAAAAACACAGGACTCTGCTAAATCGAAAGATGCTGTATAGGGTCTGACACCTGCCCGGTGCTGGAAGGTTAAGGAAGGGCGTTAGCGTAAGCGAAGCGTTTGACTGAAGCCCCAGTAAACGGCGGCCGTAACTATAACGGTCCTAAGGTAGCGAAATTCCTTGTCGGGTAAGTTCCGACCTGCACGAATGGTGTAACGATCTGGGCACTGTCTCAGCCACGAGCTCGGTGAAATTGTAGTATCGGTGAAGATGCCGATTACCCGCAATGGGACGAAAAGACCCTGTGAACCTTTACTATAACTTCGTATTGACTTTGAGTAAGCAATGTGTAGGATAGGTGGGAGGCTATGAAGCTGGCACGCTAGTGTTGGTGGAGCCGACGTTGAAATACCACCCTTTGCTTACTTGGAGCCTAACTTCTTTCAGAAGGACATTGCGTGGTGGGTAGTTTGACTGGGGTGGTCGCCTCCAAAAGAGTAACGGAGGCTTTCAAAGGTACCCTCAGCACGCTTGGTAACCGTGCGTAGAGTGTAATGGCATAAGGGTGCTTGACTGTGAGACCTACAAGTCGATCAGGTGCGAAAGCAGGACATAGTGATCCGGTGGTTCCGCATGGAAGGGCCATCGCTCATAGGATAAAAGGTACTCCGGGGATAACAGGCTAGTCTCCCCCAAGAGCTCACATCGACGGGGAGGTTCGGCACCTCGATGTCGGCTCGTCACATCCTGGGGCTGGAGAAGGTCCCAAGGGTTGGGCTGTTCGCCCATTAAAGTGGCACGCGAGCTGGGTTCAGAACGTCGTGAGACAGTTCGGTCTCTATCTATTGCGGGCGTTAGATGTTTGAGAGGGCTTGATTCTAGTACGAGAGGACCGAATTGAACAAACCTCTGGTGTATCAGTTGTACCGCCAGGTGCACCGCTGAGTAGCTATGTTTGGAAGAGATAAGCACTGAAAGCATATAAGTGCGAAACTCGCCTCAAGATGAGACATCTTTTAAGGGTCGTTGGAGATGACAACGTTGATAGGCTACAGGTGTAAAGTTGGTAACAGCATAGCCGAGTAGTACTAATTACCCGTAGATTTATAGCCTTTGGTTACACATTAAACCAAGCCTTATAAGTGCAATACAGGTTTTGCCTTTGTGATGAAATTTACCGATAAAAAAGTTGATAGTAATAAGTTGCAGTTGATAGTAAAAAACTAACAATCATCAACTAAAAACAATCAACCATATACAATCTTTAGGGTGGTTTTAGCGGTGGGGCTCACCTGTTCCCATTCCGAACACAGAAGTTAAGCCCACCAGCGCCGATGGTACTGCGAAAGCGGGAGAGTAGGTCGCCGCCAGTTTTTATTTAAAACCTCATACATCAGTATGAGGTTTTTTTGTTTT
>NZ_JBXUGL010000065.1:0-3217 GCF_057180505.1 Chryseobacterium sp. HNCC26DJ241
TACTCGTAATTTTGGCTCCATCCAGAAACCTCTTACAAAAGCAAGAGCTAACGAATATGAAAATTCTGTTTCTTTATCAAAATTTAACCTAAAAATCAGATCATTATTCAACATTTTTGCTCTAAGTTCAAAATCAATTTTTTCCAACAAGCCATTAGAAAAATGAAAGATATTTGTTTGCTTTTCGATTCCCGATTCATCAATACTTTTAATTCTCAATTTTGAATTTAAATATGAAAATCTTTTAAGCAAATGATTGATACTGATATAATCTACGACTAAATTTTTAAAAATATCTTTGTCAATTGTAAAGTCAAATTTGATTTTGTTTGCTTTAAGAATTTCATCTTCTATTGTAAACTTTCCTTTGTTTGAATTTAAAACTACACAATCGTCAAGTTCAATTCTTAAATAATCGGACAGTCCAATAAGCGTTGCTATCGACAAATGAAAATTCTCACCGTTATAATCATTAATATTTTCTACTGCTTTAGAAATAAAGTCAAATGCTTTTTTGTTTAAGCCCTCTATTATTAATTGATTATTTTCTTTAAGAATAAAGGTAATTTCAAAAGTTTCCGTTGCTATTAAATCCTGAATTAGATAATGTATTAATTCATTAAAACCCGCATGATCTAAAGAACCAATATACATTCCAGATCGTTTTCTTATGTGTTCTATAGCATCTATTTTTTCCATCACAACTTTAAAATAAAAATCCCTTTAAATATACGAATTTAAAAGGATTTTTTAAAATTTATATTAGGCTTTCTGCAAATACCAATGCAAAATTTTTGCAATATTTTTGGCATCGTCTACACCTCTGTGATGGAAACCTTCGAGGGGAAGTTTTAATTCTTTTAACGCTCTATCCATTCCTACGCTTTTTCTGATAGGGTGTAATTCTCCGAATAATGTTTTTACATTGATATGGTCATCGCTTAAAGGATAATCAACTCGGAATTTTGCAGCCTGTCTCTGAAGCATACTCAAATCATAATTTCCATAACTTGCCCAAGTAAGATCTTCGGAATTGTATTCCGCTCTTAGAATATCGAAAGCATCTTCCAATAAAATACCTTCGTTATCTAACATTTCTTGTGTAATGGATGTGAGCTGGGTGCAAAAAGGGCTCACTTTGGAGAATTGGGGTTGTATTAAAATCCCTTCGTTTTGCGAAATTTTACCCGTTTTGGCGTCCATTATACAAACCCCGATTTCTATAATTTCGCTTTCCTGTCCTCTCGGCGGTCGGTCTTCCCAACACGTGGCTTCGAGGTCTATAATTAATATGTTATCTGTTGTTTTCATTTTGTTTTAAATTTTTAAAGGTTGAAAGTTTGAAGCAGAAAGTAATTACAAACTGTAGAAACTTCCTGCTCCAACATTCATTCTCCTGTTCATCAATTTCTTGGTGCAAAAGGAGGCGTCCAATTTTTCTGTTTCATTATCGCCTTCACTTCTTCGTAAGAAATAGGGTAGAAGTTATGGCAATCTACACCTACATCAATACTTAGCATTGTATTATCATCCGGTAAAGTTCCGTGAGAATGACCGTACAATTGCCACGTTCCGTGATGAGAACCGTTCCAAGTGCGCATTGCGTAATGAAAAAGCATTATTTTTTGTTTGCCTCCTTTTACGTCCTCATCTTCTACAGAAAGTTCGTGATAATCTTTTATCCACTCGAATCTATCCGTAACCCGCAACGCCGAATATTCGTGGTTGCCTTTTATGAGGTGAATTTTGCCATTCAAACGATCCAAAATTTCTTTGGTAAAATCGGGTTTTCCGAGGCTTACATCGCCTAAATGATAGACTTCATCTTGTGGAGAAATTCTTTCGTTCCACCGTTTTATGAGTTCTTCATTCATGTGTTCCAAAGACTCAAAAGGCCGTTCGGAAAATTTTATAATATTGGCGTGACCAAAATGATGATCTGCCGTAAAAAATATATTTGGTTTCATTTTTTTATTTTTTTTAATTGTTTGTTATTTTACCACAAAAGGCATAAAAGTTTTTTACCACTTAAGAATACTTTAGTTTTTAGTTTACAACTTTGAAAATATTTAGTTCACATAAGAGAAAATCAAAGATTTTCATATACTTAAGTGGCCTTTTAAAAATAAATTTATCAACTAAGAAGAACTTAAGTGTTAAAATCTTGCAGTTTAATTAAATTCTAATTCATTATTTTTCATCTGAGTAAGGTGTCTCTGAGCATGAAGTGAAAGGAAATAAATGTATTCATACACATTAATTTTCCCCAGTTGATTCACTGTCATTGTTGTTTTACAAAGGATACCTTCTCCGTTTTTCATCAAGTCTAAATAGTTTAAACATTGATGATATTGTTGAGCAATTAAATTTTTTATTTCTTTCAAATCTAATTCTCCTTTCGGCTCCATGTGTTTTGGTCTTATCCATTCAAAAGCACTATACTCTCCTACTTTTTCAAACTTTTCTTTGTCAAAACTGTAGTTTTTTATTTCAAGATTCAAATCAAGATTAAGATAATTTCGCATTGCTTTTTTTGAACCTTTTTCAATAAGAATCAACAAATAAAAGTTTGTGAGATAAATATGTTCTAAAATCTGCAGAACCGTCCAACCTCCGTTTGAAGGTTGATAATTCAACGTTGCTTTATCTTTATCAAACCACCTGTTAACCTCATCAAAACTGAGTTTCAAATGCGTTTTTATATCCTGAATGAATCTAAAAATGTTCATTATATTTTTTTAAAGTTTTTTAAAAGGCTTTCAATATTTTCTTTTCCCACAGGATTCATTGAGTGGCAATAGAATTTAGGCAAGGGCAAATAGTTATCCATACAATATTCTACTAACCATTTTGCACAATCATAGCCGGTCCTTTCAACAAAATCCTTAGCATCCTGTTTCAAATAATGCTCATCTGCAAGGTCATGGTCAAAAGAAATCATTTCCGGCAGTCCTTTTTCCAAAATCCTATTGACAAACTGTTCGTAATTTCGAACGATATGCCAATCTTTTCTGAGGAAAATATCCTGTTCTGTATAATGATATACTTCAATCGGGTATCTTACGTCATCCAGAAACAGTAATCTTTTTGTGAGTTCCATGGGTTTTTATTTTTAAACCTTATTCATTCTTAATTCATGCTCTTTATCTCGTCTGTCGATCTCACCGAAAGGACTTCCTTTGAAGTAGCCGATATTGACAAATCCGTTTTCTTCTTT
>NZ_JBXUGL010000066.1:0-3113 GCF_057180505.1 Chryseobacterium sp. HNCC26DJ241
CTGCTTGTCGGATGTTGTTGCATTGTCCAGATTGTAACTCAGCACCGAAACTGGAAGAAGAAGGTTGGAAGTAGCCGCCGTTTTATCATACACTGTTTTGGCTTTTGAAACGGTTTTTCCGTTTTCAACGGTTTCTGTTTCCAATGGAATACCCACCATATTGGCCGCTAATAAATTGGTGTCTCCAACTTCCGAAGCGTATTTGTAGGTGGTCTCGGAAATGGCATTATCCGGAGCTGTGGTAGTTTCAGAATATACTAAAAGTGGGTTATTCGGAGAATAGGTATAGTTCTGTCGTGTAGTTGCATCTCCATTGGTAAAATATTCAGTAGTTACAACTTGGGTTGGAACGGAATAGGATGAAATAGCATGATGATGCAAATTCCATTTGGTTTTTGACAAATGAATGCTTGAACTCACCTGAAGTGCTAAATTAGTTTGCCTGATTCCCGTATAAAATCCTTTTGCCCTACCGGTAATAATAATAGGAGAATTGGTATAGGTTTTTTCTAAAACAGTAGTATTTGCATTGTCTTTATATTCTTCATATACGGGTTTATTGTACCAGGAGATATCGGTTTTTTCAAAATAACGATTGAAAAAATTTTCCTGATCATAAGTATTACTGTAACTCATTGCAAGCGGGTTTAAGGAATTGTATTCTTTTGTTGTATATTCATTATTCAGGATATTTTTTGTTTTTTCCCGTACTTTACTGTATTGAACTTTGTTGGTATAAAAAGGGTTCAGGTTGGCTTCCGACATATAAAATACATTGTTGGGAAAAGGAGTAGTATATCCTATTATATTCTGTATAGGAAACGATTCATACATACCAAATCTTGGTAAGATTCCCTTTCCTGTACTTAATTTGATATTACCCTCCGTAAATTCGTATTGATACTCCTTTTCACTAACAAGCTGATTATTGGAATCAAAATTTTGAATTTTATTCACTCTAAGTCCTCCCACCGTACGTATCAAAGGTGTTTCGTCTTCTTTGATCTTAACATTAACATTGAAATAGGTAGTACTATAAGCAGGATTATCGAGTATGCTTAAAGTTCCGTTGAATTTTATTTTCACATAATATTCTCCTGGTGTAAGGGTGGTCCACTGTGAATCATTTACAACACCATTGGCGGTTATAGAGTAGAGTATGTTATTTCCGTTACCATCAATAATAATCGGTTCCCGAAAATTGCAATATATTTCCCCATCCGCAGGAGGATATATATCGCCCGGAGTAGAAATAGAACCATTAGGACATCCGAAGTCATATTCCAAGTGAGGTTTTGATTGCAAGGGATTTCCTATAGTGAATTTACATACATAATATGCCTTATTCCCATTCTCTGTTGTCTTGGTACATTTATTATCTAAGCCTCCATTATTTGTGAATTGGAACGTATTTAGTTTATAGGGGTTTTTAATGTTTTTAACATGCAGATATTCAGGAACATTTATATATGTTGGTAGATAATCATACTCCGAAACTGTGTTGGGTTCAAAAGAATATTTTGTGTAGCCACCTGTAGGATAAATAACTTTATTTAATGTCCCTGCCGTTACATAGTTTTTATTTATTGCTCTTTCTGTATCAAAGCTGCTTTTAAAGGTAAGCAATGAGCCATTTTTGGAATATATGAATGCTGTTTCAGGAAATAAGTTTTCATTATTATCTTCATGGTTATAACCACCCCAATAATCTTGTGCATATGAGAATTTTTGAGGTAATAGATTAGAATCATATTCAAATTTATATTGCATGATCTGCTGAAGATTATCCGACATTTTAAATTTTACCGATTCCAATTTTAATCTTTTGGTAGTATAATCATAATAACTCTCATTGACAGATTGCCCACTAGTAGCAACAGAATTAAAATAATGGTTATTGTCCAGCTCAATTATTTTATTTAAAACACTAGTTTGGGGGGTTCCATCAGTGCTAGAATAAACCTTTATAGATTGTAGCCTTTTGGAATTTTTAAGATCTTGCCTGCTTGCTGTATCATAAACAAATTCTACAAACCCGTTCCTAAATGAAATCTTTGAAATTCTTTTTTCTTTAACTTTATTAATAGAATAAAATCCACCTCCAACTACATTAAAACCTCTGTCGGATACTTTTGGTATTCTCTGGAGATACTCTATATCTCCCGAAGAATTTACAGCGTAATCAAAAGTGATCTCATTGCCTTTGGTATCTGTAATTTTACGAAGATACCACGACACAATACCTATAGGTTCTTCGGCATTAATAGAGGTTATATATCCGGGGGTCTGCACATTTCTAAAATTAGTTTCAGAATATACAGGATTTTGATAACTGTTTTCGCTACCATTTATTTCTCCGAAATAGTACTTAATGCCTTTTGGGTCTGTTATGATCCATTCGTAAATTTTCCCTGAAGCTCCAGTAGAATACTGAATTTTATTGTTGGTAATTTCATTTTCATAAAATTTCCTATCATCTTGGTCAAACTGAAACTGTCCACCGGAAGCTGTAGGAAGGGCATAGGAAAATAAATCGGCTTCAAGATCAAATTGCTTGTCTTGTCCATACTGTATAGACTGCTGGACGATAGGGTCATTAGGATTATTTTGCACCAATGCTACAAAATTCTTTAATTTATATACCTGATACATATATCCTCCAAAATCATGCGGAGGATCTAAATCATCTATAATATTTCTGATTTCTCTTGAAACAACACCTCCTGCATTAAGGCTCCATCCTAAACCTACATTCGTTGCTTCCTGCTCTACTTTGATTCCTCCTGCGTAATAGCTTAAAGAGATCGGAACTTGTATGTCTCCTTGTTGAATGGTATATATAGGAACAGAAATAGAAGGTATCCCTGTTGAATTATCCACAGTTTGATCCAAATACCTGTTCATTTCCATGACGTTTGGTGAAGGAGAAAAAATAGATGGTGTAAAATCTGCTTCACTAGTCTGTCCTTTTACTGCTATATAAGCCTGAGCCAGAATTAGAATAAAATATATCTTTCTCATAATATTATTTCTTCACAATTTTAGTTGATACTTTTTTGTTTTTGGTTGTTGCGGTCACCACATACACACCTTGCGGAAGAGCACTTGTATTG
>NZ_JBXUGL010000067.1:0-3096 GCF_057180505.1 Chryseobacterium sp. HNCC26DJ241
TTCGTTATTCATACCTCCTGTTGGTTGCATATCTTTACTGGACACATCAAAAGGAAGAGCATAGTCTTTATTATTGATATTATTTACTATTCTTTGTTTTGCCTCTGTTTCTGTTGTAGGATAATTGGTCTGAGTTTTAGAGATCATTATTCCGTTCTCTTTTACCTCTGTTTCTAATGGAATACCCACCATATTCTTGCCCGTAAGATAAGAGTTGGACTTTTCAGCGGCGTATTTGTAATGTTGAGAATTCAGTATATCCCCATTTCCATTTTTTAATGTTTGGCTTGTTGGAAATGTATGCTGTGGAGGATTGGAATATGCTGCCACCTGCTCTGTTATAGTGGTAGGCACATTATTAATATAATCTGTTGTTTTGGTTTTCACATTTTTAATCCACATATTGTTAATATTAAAATCTACTTTGTTGAAGAAATAAAATCCGGTTGGTCCTAATACAGATGAATTAGTCCTGTCTATTTTTTTAACCTGAATTTCCAAACCTTTTGATATAACGCTGCTACTAAATCCCGGATATGGATTCATGGTAGCATCTTTGTTAAAATAATTGTCATAACCGTATTCCATTTCAGTGTTCCTTACTATATTTCCAGCACTATCATATAATTTTTCTTCCTGTAAAAGCCCCCTATCCAATTCTTGAACAGGATAAGAAACGTTAATAGGTGACCAAGGATCATATAAGATAGTAGTCGGATCATTTTTATATTTGTATTCCTTTTTATAATTTGCAGCAGGATTTAGAGAAGATTCATAGATCTCCTGAACATATTCATATCCTACAGCTTTTCCTCTTACGGTATTGATCTGCCATCCGGGATTATTAATCCTGCTCAGGTATCGCATATATCTTCCCGGACCTAAAGGTGTCAGCTTACGAGGCAGATCAAATTCCTGATATTTTAAAGCAACAAATTGCTCTTCTCCATGGTTGATTCCACTGGACTGATTGGTGTCAGGATTTATATAGGCATATTTTCTGACAATTTTCCCAGCATCCACTGAATTGGATTCAATTTGTTTTATCCTGATATTACCCGTTTTTCTAACATCTGAATTTGTTATCACATATTCATTTAGCCAATTGTATTTAGCCTTTATTATTCTGGTGCCGGTTGGTGGGATTGGAGCACCATCAATAGATGTTTCATATACTTTTAGCCTGTAAATACCAGGATCATCACTAATAGGACGGTCAATTGTTTTTGTGCAAACAGCTCCATCACCTTTTTTAGTAAATTGTCCGGAACTGTTTTTTTTCCATAATTCCCATTGAGGAGTACTCGAAGTAACTGGAATTTGTGAATTTTCAGCACATTTAGAATCATATAAAATAATACTCTGGTTATAAATAGGAAAACCATTATCTAAAATTTCAAATTCAAGATAAGGCATGTATAAATCAGCTTCTTCTGATTCACGTGATTCATAACCATATACAGAACCAACATCTTCAAATAATTTATAATCATCTGCTTCGTAAGTAATTTGTGTATAGCCTCCCGTTGGATATTTTATTTTTTTCAGATTTCCAATTACCCCGAAATTAAAGTCCGGTTGCTTGTCTGCTCCCAAGTATACTCTTACTCTTGTATCTATGATTTTCTTTGTTTTTACCGTAGGTATGGGAGAGTTATTAGGTTTTCCGTTATACACGCCCCAAAAATCCTGTGAAAAAGACAATCGGTGTGGTAAAAACTGGTTCTCTTCATCACCATAATATGTCAAACCATATTCCCCGTTTGATAAATTATCCCTGACTTTTATAAGTTTTAGACGCTTATACATATCTGGAGTATTAGCATATGACGAATTTCCATAAAGCACTGGAGAAGAGTCATTTGTTATAAAATAATCGTAAACTAAAGATATATCTCTTATAGTATGGTTATTATTGTCTTTTACTACTACTTTTGTCAGGTAAACTTCACCGTTTAAGTCTTGTCTTATATTTTCAGTAAATCCTTCCGGATCATTATTATAGTAAAATAATACTTTTCCTTCGTCAAAATTGATTTGTGTAAGAGCTTTATCTAAAGAATGGGTTTTATTGACACATCTGTCAGGAGGTAATATAAGCGGATCAAAACTGGCCGTGTCATATGGAACCCAGTATCGATCGATATTATCTTGTTCCATAATAGAAGTTACATACGTGGAATTGGTAGTTTTTTGATAGGAGTAAGTAATTTCTTTATTATTGGGAAATTTTATTCTCTCAATTTTATAATTAGGCTGATAATCAATTTCAATCGGTATTACTTTAGGATCACAAGTACTGGTATTTTCGATAGTTCCTGATCCTTCCAAATTATTGTTATTGAAATAATAAAAATTTCCTTTTTCATCAGTCATTTCCATGCCATCTATTTTAACACCATAGTTGCTTATCGGCTTTATTTTGATCATATTGAAAGGACGTGGTATTCCAAATGTTCCACTGTAATCCAAAATAAATTGACCGCTTCCATTTAATAAACTATAAGAGTATATATCAGGTTTCTGATCATAAACAAGATCATTATTAAAGCTTCTTTGGCCAACTGCACTCAATGCAATTCCACAAGGATCAGTAAAAGGATAGACAGGCCCTTTCTGACAAGGCTCAATTATTTCGCCTCTAAGAATAGGTTTTTCAGCTCTCTTATCCATATCTCCCATAATTTGTTGAGATAAATGAGGGCCTGTATTTAATGCCCAACCTAATCCCACACGACTAGCAATTTCACTAACCTTAACTCCTGTAGTTGTATATTGTAATTGAATGGGGATTTTTTCTCCATCCATATCTATGGTATATATAGGAATGGTAAAATCAGCAACTCCTGTAAAATTTCCTGGCGGAATATCTATGTGCTTAGAGAGAGATCCTGCATCAGGAGTTTTTGGATATATATCTATGGTTGGAGTAAACGATACATTTTGACTTGAAAGTGTATTTGCCATTAATATGACAAAAGTTAATGTACTTATCTTTCTCATAATTATTATTTCTTCACAATTTTAGTTGATACTTTTTTGTTTTTGGTTGTTGCGGTCACCACATACACACCTTGCGGAAGAGCACTCGTATTA
>NZ_JBXUGL010000068.1:0-2256 GCF_057180505.1 Chryseobacterium sp. HNCC26DJ241
ATCAATTACGATTTCTATGACACCAAAGGCAATCTTCTCCAGTACACCACCAAAGACGGCTTGTCTACTGCCATCATCTGGGGGTATAATCAGACCCAACCGATTGCCAAAATCGAAGGAGCGACGTATGCACAGGTAAGTTCACTGGCAACGGCTATTATCAATGCTTCTAATGATGATGCTAATGATGTTGTGGTAGGAAATCCTAAAGAGAACGACCTTCTTACCGCATTAGACGCATTCAGGAATAATGCTTCTTTATCAGCGTATCAGATTACTACCTATTCGTATAATCCGCTAATCGGAGTAACGAGTATCACTTCGCCATCCGGAGTTCGTGAAGTGTACATCTATGACACTGCCGGAAGACTGAAAGAAGTACGCGAAAATAACAAATCCGGAGCTCTTCTGAAATCCAACGAATACCACTACAAACCGTAAGACATAACATGAAAAAGAATATACTACCCATAAGTTTGCTTATAACTGCAAATATTTTTGCCCAATATACCCAAAGTGAAAATTATGTAGTTTCCAAAACCTATTTGTCCCAACCCGGAGATGTGGTTCAGAAACTACCTGTAGAGACCGTACAATATTTCGACGGACTCGGTCGTCCAAAACAAATTGTCAATGTAAAATCCTCACCTTTAGGAAACGATATTGTTACTCCTATTGAATATGACGGCTTCGGAAGACAGATAAAAGACTATCTTCCTGTTCCTCAATCGGGAAGCTCTAGTGGAGCAATTTATGCCAATCCTTTATCCATTGTTACTTCCACACCGTACGGAATGGAAAAAATCTATTCCGAGAAAGTATTGGAAAACTCGCCTCTTGACCGAATCCAACAGCAGATACAAGTGGGCAACGACTGGAGCGGCAAACCCGTAAAGTTTGATTATTTTGCCAATACCGCCACAGATAAAGTAATGCGCTTCACCACAAGTGTGAACTGGACGAATCAGGACAACAACGACCTGAAACTACAAACTTCAAAATATTTTGGAGACAATCAATTGTATAAAAATGTAGTGACTGATGAAGACGGCAACAAAACCATCGAATTCAAAAACGGAAAAGGGCAGACGCTGCTCGTCAGAAAAGAATTAGCTACAAATGTCTATGCTGATACGTATTACATCTACAATGAATACAACCAACTCGCCTATGTCCTTTCTCCCGAAGCGTCCAAAAAAATAGATGCGGCTCTTTCAGCAGGTGCAAGTGTATTGTTGAACTCTACCAATTCTCTTGTACAGGAGCTTTGCTATCAGTATCGCTACGATGGCAGAAACCGGCTCATAGAAAAAAAACTTCCCGGAAAAGGATGGGAATATATGGTGTATGATAAAGCAGACCGATTGGTGTTCACTCAGGATGCGGTAATGCGACCTTCCAACAAATGGCTCTTCACTAAATACGATGCACTTGGAAGGGTAATTTATACCGGAATTGTAGCAGGAGATACGAGAACAGGAATGCAGAATATGATCGGCAATCTTCTCATCACCGAAGCCCCCAATTCTACAGGTTTTACCAAAAACGGGTTGCAGATCTATTACACCAATGGTCTTTTTCCGTATCTGGAAACGGTACTATCGGTGAATTACTACGACAAATATCCATCCGGAACACCATTTCCTGCCAATGATGCCATTCAGGGAATTCCGATCCTCAAAGACACCTTTCCTGCGGGTGTGAACGTTTCTACCAAATCTCTTCCTACCGCAAGTTTTGTCAAAAATATTGAGGATGATAAATGGACAAAAAACTACACGTTTTACGACCGAAAAGGAAGAACCATCGGCGTCTACTCCATGAATTATCTTGGTGGTTACACCAAAACCGAAAGCGTTCTGGATTTCACGGGAGTTCCTCAGAAAACGTTCACCTATCATAAAAGACTAAACGGAAGTACCGAAGTGAAAATCGAGGAAAATTTTACGTATGATCTGCAAAACAGACTTACCAAACACGAGCATAAGGTAAACAATGAACCAACGGAAACTTTGGCGGTGAATAAATATAATGAAATCGGGCAATTGATAGAGAAAAAAGTGGGAGGAACAGGTACTCCTCTTCAGACGGTGGATTACAAATACAACATCAGAGGCTGGCTTACTTCGGTGAATGATCCTACCAATATGACAACGATGGGAACCGATCTCTTTGGCTACAGAATCCGCTACAATGAGCCAATAAAAGGTTTGCAGACTCCTGATGTCATCAACTATCCGAATCACAAAGTCCAGC
>NZ_JBXUGL010000069.1:0-1853 GCF_057180505.1 Chryseobacterium sp. HNCC26DJ241
TATTAAATATAAGTATATAATTTGCAAGTTGTATGACTAAAATTATTGCTTCATAAGAATTGTAGCATCACTAACTATTTCTGGAAAATTAATATGGCGAATATAAATTTTCCCTTCACCATTTGTAAATTTAAATTCTATTTCAGATATTTTTTCTCCATATGCATCAATTTCTTCATTAAAAGTCAAGACTTTATATTTCAAATCAGAATTATTAATATTTTCAAAATCACATTCTAAAATTTCAATGATTTTAAATCGAAGAAATAATTCTTCCTTGTCTTTTCTCTTTATCATTAAATCAATTAAATCATTGTCAATATTATACTTAATAGGAACATGCCAATTCACGCCATCTATAGGTAGAGTGGAGGCAAAATATTTTATCTCTTTTGGACACTTATTTGTTTTGCTTTGACTTAATAAAATGTTTATGAAAAACAGATAAAATATTATTAAAATCTTATTCATTTCAAAAAAAAATTAAACAAATAATAATTTGAAATACCTAAAAATATTGATATCATCATGTTTTCTATATAAAATTCACCATGATTCATAAAAAACATTACTGACAAATATATTATCATACTATAAAGTATTTGTAACCATATTTTATTATCAAATATTTGAACAATAAAATATAATAATAAATAGACAAAAAGATAAAAAGGTAAAAAAAGAAAAAAATCATATAAAAATATTACCAAAAGAATATATTTAAAAGTATAAATATTTTCTTTATTAAGGCTATAAAACTTCAGCATACCTTCAGATTTAAATATTGTACTAAATGAAATTTGAAGTGTGTTTTTAAGAACTATAGAAATAATAGTAATTATTAGTAATTTATATAAATTCTTTATTGACATTTTTTATCTTTTTATTTGCACCCTAAAGAACTAATTGGAGCTTGCCCTTTTAAATAATTTTTGATAGCATTATAATTTGGTCTGTAAACTTCTTCTTGTACTTTACTTGCATTTCCTCCATTAGTATTAATATAAGCTGATAATTTGTTTTGCATACCCTTCCATAATTGATCGGCTCCTTGGAAAGCTGTCTCTTCCATTATGGCATTAATTACTGGCGTATCATTATCATTAATTTTTGAAGTTCTATCTACACCTCTTGTATAAATATACATGGTATTTCCTTCCATATAATAACTGAAAAGCCTGTTTCCTGCTACAGGATGAATACCATCATAAGACCAACCTTGCGGAGCTTTCATTGTTGTAAAAATCCAAGCATTAGTACTGAATCCTGAGCAAACAACTGTTCCATCATCTATAGGAATTTGTATATGAATTAAAGCTCCTAATGGATTTGCAGAATTCCATAATGCAGTATCGTGGATATTATAATAGTTATCTTCTATCGGCGTAAATTTTTCAGCAAATAAATTAATGTTTTTTCTGAAGAAATCAAAAAATTCTGCTGGTGTATATTTTTGATTTGTTCCTGGTTTATTTGGGAGTGTATTTATTTTTATGGGAAACAAATCCATATTTACTCTTGCTCCTGCTCCATCATTCAGACCTGTTACAGCCCAGCTTGACCAATAGCTGTTTTGATTAGGAATGCTATTTATTTTATTTTTCACACTTTGTGGAATTTGGTATTTTGATATATCTTGCCAATGAGGAAGTTTAGAGCATGGTATATCCAAAAGAAAATCCGGATTTTGTCCCAAAGCATTATCTAGATCTCTTATCCGTTGGAAAATCTGGCTTGGGTTTACTGTATCAGGATTTTCTTTTAAGAATTTTTGTGCAGATTTTAATAATGGTTCAATCTCCCATAAAGTAATATTCGGGTTTTGCATCAGGAAACTCACTGCCCAGTTATGA
>NZ_JBXUGL010000070.1:0-1717 GCF_057180505.1 Chryseobacterium sp. HNCC26DJ241
TAATAATCCATTTAATAGAATATTAGGGTTGTCAAATAATACGGCCTCTTCTGTTTCCTCACCAAATATATCGGGGTTGGGACCATATTTTTTCGTTGTAGATTCATATACAAAAGAATAAGAATCAATAACATTAGAGTTTTTATCAAGCCTCTTAATAGATTCCAGAGATCTTTTTATAAATTTCTTTCTATTGTATTCCTCAGTAACATAGCTGCCTACAAAAGAAGAATATGTAAGATGATACCTTAATACAAAGTTATCCTTGTTATCTTTTAGTGTAATATCATCAATACTATAGCGGTTATTAAATTCGCTAGATCCTTTATCTGCAATATTAAATATGATGAAGCCATAATCTGTCTGTATTTTTTCTAATACACAATCTTGGCTTTTAGGAAAATTACCATTGACATAGGTAATATCTTTTCTATTGGTATAGGTAGCCACCTGTTTTCCTTGGGGATCTATTATTTTAGTAATATAAAAAATGTTTCTATCAATAAACCCGTCGAATGTATAATAACTATAATCCTGAAAATAATATTTATAGCCTTTACTGTCTGTAATAGTGAAAGATTTCATTAGATATTCATTCTGATTATCCCTTTCAAAGTTTATTTTAATATCTGAAGGGGTAAGCTTTATAATACTAAAGGATCCACCATTTCTCTTAAATTTAAAGCTTCCCGACTCTCCAGATATGCTATAATAGTATATGTCATCATCATCCCAAGTTATATAAGGTACATCTACTCCGTTAATAGCTTTTCGTACAATCGAAAAATTGCTTCCGTTTAGATTCCAACCGTTTCCTACATTACTTGCTGATTCATTAGGGGCAGCATTATTAGGATGGTAGTAAATATTGATTTCTGCATTTTGAGTAAGATCAATTCGCAAATTCACCAAAGGAAAAGATATATCCGGAATCCCCGTTTGATAAGCAGTTGGTGTAAGAACCGATGCTACAATGGAATTGTCTTGTCCTTTATAAAATAAACTTAATACTATTATAAATAATAATCGTGTTTTTATATAAAATTTCTTCATAATATTTTATTTCTTCACAATTTTAGTTGATACTTTTTTGTTTTTGGTTGTTGCGCTCACCACATACACACCCTGCGGAAGCGCACTCGTATTAATTCTGGTAACCGTATTTTTGGTTTTCAGGGATTGGATCTGCTTTCCGCTCATGTCGTAGAGTTGGATTTCAGCATCCAGCTTCCCGCTTCCATCATCCAACCCAATCTCCACATAGCAATACTCTTCCACAGGATTCGGGTAGATGCGGATGTCCTGTTTTTCAATTAAATCATCCAAATCTTTATCTCCTAATTTCAAAATCTTCCAGTTTTCTTCACCCAATTGCTCCGCCGAAGTTCCTGCCAAAAGAAAAGTACCGTCATTTTGCAGTTTTGCACTTACCAATCGCTCTTCCTTTTTCTTTTCCTTGCCTTCCACATATTTTCTCCATTCCTCTTTTCCATTAGCATCCAAATACAACATCCAGAATTTCTCATCATCAGATTTTATTTTTTCTTCAGCTTGCGTATAGCCTCCAATTAAAACCCCTTTCACTTCCGATTTCTGACCTCCAACTTCTGACTTCCTAATTACATTTAAGCTCATGAGTACATCACGATTTCCAAAACTGTAATTCTTCTGCCAGATTTCATTTCCGGATTTATCTAAATGAATGATCCACAAATCC
>NZ_JBXUGL010000071.1:0-1549 GCF_057180505.1 Chryseobacterium sp. HNCC26DJ241
GGCTAAAAAAGAAAATTATTTAAATGCGTCACGTTTTGTCGCAGTGAGGAAATAGCTTTGTCAACCGCTATAAAAAATAATAGAAAATGAGTGTAGAGTTCAGATTTTTAAAAAAAAATATTGAGGTCATAACTTAACTTCATATTTAAAAATCCATATAAACAGGGAGTTTGTCATTGGCTTCGCCGAATCTTCGGTTTCCGTAGGAATCTAATAATCTTTGTAGAGATGCTTTCAGCATGACAAATTTCGTGCATATTTTTGTAATTTATAGAAAAGCAAAATTGTAAATATATAATAGTATGTAATTAAACTATGACCTCAAAAAAAATTAAAATACAACGCATCAACCTTAAAACCAAAACCTTATATGTGCAAAAAATGCATTAAAAATAAAAACAAGATAAAATTAATATTTGAAAAACAATAATAATTTGATATAAAACGTTAAAACTCTACAAAAAATAAATATTTTTACAATCTTTAAAATAAAAACAAGATAAATGAGAAAAATTTCCATTGGAGTATCCTTTCTTTTAGGTATTCTTACGGTTTCTGCCCAAGACACCAAAACCCTCTGGCAAAAAGACATCCCATCCAATACACAGGATTTTCTTACAACCATGACTTCCACGATTGATAGACAAATTCTTCTTTCGGGGAGCAGCATTCAGAGTCCGAAAGTTGGAAAGTCAGGAGTCGGAAGTCAGGCGACAGAAGGCGACAACCATCAACCATCAACTGACAACCGACAACAAAACAAAGGTTACGATTTTCACATCATAAAACTTTCACAGGACGGAAATAAAGTCTGGGAAAAGTATTTCGGAGGAACAAGACATGATTATCTGATGTCTTCAGTTGCCACTCAGGAAGGTGGTTTTCTTTTGGCAGGAACGTCTTTTTCCAATATTTCGGGGGATAAAAAAGAGAATAATTTAGGTGGAAGCGATGTTTGGCTCATTCGCTTGAACGAAAACGGCGAAGAACTTTGGCAAAAAACATTAGGAACCAAAAGCAATGACGAGGCTTCGGCTGTGGTTCAGTCTACGGATGAAGGATTTTTTGTAGCGGGCAATGTCACTCTGAGCTTGTCGAAGGGCGGTTCTAAAGATGTATTCGTTTCCAAATTGGACAAAACGGGAAAATTGATCAACACGACAATTCTTGGTGGAAATGCTTTGGATGAAGTTCAGGAAATGATCCCGACTCCGGACGGTGGAAGTTTGGTTTTGATGTACTCCACAAGCTCTGCTGTACAAGGTAAAATGTATGATGTAAAAAGTATTCCACAACTTGGAAATCTAGAGGCTACATCCGACATCCGACATTTGACAATTGTACAAAAAGATTCTGAAAATTTCGGAAGTGGCGATTATTGGATTGTAAAATTGGATAAAAACTCCAATGTGGAATGGCAGAAAACCTACGGTGGAAGTGGTGATGATCGTCCTAAAACATTGGCTTTTACGGAAAACGGCTACATCATTGGTGGCGAAAGCAGAAGCAATTCTTCAGGAAACAAAAAAGAGAATTTGAAGGAAGGAAC
>NZ_JBXUGL010000072.1:0-1541 GCF_057180505.1 Chryseobacterium sp. HNCC26DJ241
AAAATCTTTTACAATTTCAACATTGAGAGTGCATTTAGCATCTCCGGGCTTTCCTCCGTAAGCTTCAATCTTATATTTTCCTTCTTCTAAATTCTGAAAAATTTTATCTAAGTCCTGAAAAAAGGTAGCTCCTAATCCTATAAAAGTTTTCACTTTATCTTTTATGCCTTCTCCTTTAAAAAGTGTCCAGATTATTTTAGCGGCGTCTCCCTTGAAATTTGCTTTCAGCGTAAGTTTTTGAGTTATAAAATTGGGCAGTATATTTAATGAGTTTGCCGATTGCTGAATATAATAGTAAGTATCTTTTAGTTCTGTAACGGGAAAAGGCAAAATCATAGAGATAGAACTTACTGATGTTTTGGTTTTATCAGCAGGATCTTTGGTTTCCCATTGTGGAGAAGCATTGGTTACGGAAAATTCATCCGCCTCTCTTACATCGATTTGAGAAATGTTGTTGGATTGACCCGTAGTTGCAAACTGAATAGTACCAGGAACTCCATATCCAGGACAAGTACCGGTAGATATATCTAAAAGTACTTTCATACTCTTATTGAAATCTACATTTTCGTAATAATCCTTATATTTGATTTTGCATTTTGCTTTACAAGGATACGGTTTTCCATCAGATCCTTTACAGTTTCCAAAACCGTTCCCTCCTCCAAAGCTATCTGCTTTATCATCTAAATAGATAGCAATAGGTTTTTCCTGAGCAAAATATTTGTTTTTACCAAGTTTCTTTTTTTGACTTTTTACTTCCAATGGTACAGCAGTACCTTTTGAGTTATTCGCAACTGAACTACTACAAAATGCTTTTGCCCCTTCTACGATGATGTATCCTTTTTTTGCCATTTTCTTTGTGTTTTAATCTTTACACTTAAAATTCAAATTATCTTTTTTTAAAAGTAAACTTCACCTATATTACATAATTGTTTTATCTAAAATAACTATATCGAATATCTTCTCCATCTTTGCACTGATAAATTATATCATACTTATAAAAATTCTTATGAAGATTAAGAGAGTCAATTCTTTCTTTGATTTTAAGTGAGTTTGATTTTAAATTAAGAGTATTGCCTGTACATGGAAGGTTATTTATAATTATCCTATATACTATCGTGTCTTTTGGATTGATAATATTATACTTAGGCTCTCTCCAGACATTAGTCGCTTTATTTTCATTTTTTATTTTTTGAAATAGTATTTTTTCATTTTGACTTATCTCGCCTCCTTTAGGAGTAGTAAACCAAAATATAATAAGAAATCCATATCTAATTATAAGTGCTATAATTATTACAATTCCAATTAATATCAACAACGATCTCTTTTTCATATTTAAAGTCTAAAATTCATAATTTTCATATTCATTTTGAGCATGATAGTGATAAATGTTTTTATTTTGCCAAACTCGTATAAATTGAGTCCCATTTTTAGTCCCCGCGCTTTTATATATTTTTACTGTCATTTTAATAGTGATGGGTGGACCTAAACCATCTGAAGGGTATCTTTCATATTTTGTTTCTGAACGGTTATAATTGAACTTA
>NZ_JBXUGL010000073.1:0-1419 GCF_057180505.1 Chryseobacterium sp. HNCC26DJ241
ATCCATAATTTCTAATTATTAATGGTTAATGTTAAATTGTTAATTGGTTATTTTAATCCCCCTTTGGGGGTTTGGGGCTTACAAACTAAAATAATCAGCAAGTTTTGAGAAATCGATGTGGTTTTTAACGAAATAGAGAACCGCTATATGAAAAACTCCTGCAAAAACTCCGAGGATAAAGAAATGCACCCAAGAGAGGACTAACATCAGCGTTGCCATTTTTTGAGACAACACTTGCTCTGCTTCCACTTTAGGAAGGACAATATGCTGACGGATGTTCACAAAAACCTTTTTACGGTCTTCGATTGTCTCTGCATCTGGAGTTGGTTGTAAGTCTGGATTTTGTACGTTGGAAACATCTTCTGTATTTACCTCCACTTTTTTTTCTTTGGTGGTATAGTCCTCGTAGTTATTGGGAATGACTTCTAACTCTGCTTTTTCCACGCTTCCGTTTTTATGGAAGAGGTAGGGGAAAATCTCAAATTCTCGCTGTTTTGCGGAAAACACAATCGGTGTGTACATAAATTCCAAATCCGGAAAATTTTTAAATTGGCTGGAAAAATATTCTCTGTCAGGATCGGATAGTTTGGAATAACCGTTTGGATGGCTGTGGATTATACCAAGTAATTGTTTGCCTTGAAGTTTCAACTCTTTAATAATAGGATTCAAATAAGCTACATTTAAGCTGTAAGTTGAACCTGTTGTTTCTGCAAACTCATCGTGGATAAAATCGGTAACGATTCCATTTTTACCCATAAGGATTCCACCTTGTTCCGGAACGCTAGATCCCAGTTTTTGAACGATGTGATGATAGGCAAAGGTTGTAATTCTAAATTTTGGCTTTTTCATTGTAAAATATTTAATAGTGATTTGTGATTAGTTATTTCTGATGATTTGTTCATCAATGGTAACCCCGGTTCTTATGTAATTCCATGTGAGTTCAGCCCATTGCACAGAGATGTTTTTGGCTTTCTCCAGCGTAGTGGGTTCTTTCCCTTCATGGAAGCATATTTTTTTGTTTAAGGGAGATTCATCGCAAAGCAACCAATGAGCGGCATGAGAGCTTTCATTTCTTCCTTGGTAACTAGGCAGATGATGGATAGCAATGTCGTAATAGCCTTCGTGGTATTCGTAAGAGAAGGCAAACACCGCTCTTCCGTCTTTGGTTTTGTACTGATACACTTGGGAACTGTGTAATGTTCCTGCTGTTAGTGAATGGATAGTTTGATAAATAGGTTTCATTTTTTTAATTTTAAATGGTTGTTGAATTTTTTTTAATTCTTGTTTTTAAAAAAGGAGCAGGCAGTGTACCTGCTCCTGAACTGCCGGGTAAGCTACTGTGCTTCACTTGTTCCCGATACGTGGATTAATGAAGTATCCCCGGTTCAAGGGAGTCTACGCCACGTCTTTTTGAATTTT
>NZ_JBXUGL010000074.1:0-1402 GCF_057180505.1 Chryseobacterium sp. HNCC26DJ241
TGTAATCCTCGACAAAAACCTGAATCCGGTTGCTAATAAAGAATTTGAAGGAGATATTACGGTGGCAGACTATTCAGGATATATAGATTTCAGAAAAAAAATAATTCTGTATCCTACTTCTATAGATTATTCTTTGATAAAAAATAGAGACTTCTTTATGCCACGTTCCGTAGAAATAGATTTGGCTACCAATACTCCGAAAACAAAAGTTTATTATGATTATCAAAGCGGTATTTTCAACGAAATTGCTCAGCCTAAAAGCTGGAAAGAAGAACGGAAGGAAGATAAAGCGGAAAAAAAAGAGAAAGGATATAATTATTTTTCCAGAGTTTTTGAAATAAAAGAAGGAGGATTTTTAGCTTTGGAATTCCATAATTACGGAAGTTATGTAAATAATAACAGTCTGATAAAATTTGATGAAAATAAGAATGAAGTTTGGCGATACAAATACAATACAAGTGGAGATAAGAAGGTAAATGAAGAATTAACAATTGTAGAAAAAGACGAAAAACATATCTACTGTATTCTTCAGAAAAATGATAAAAAGAATAAGCTGTTTCATCTCTTGGTTTTGGATATGCAAACTGGAAAAGAAATTGCAAGAAATCCTATTTTTGGACTATCAGATGATACCATTGAAAATATTACTTATTATGCAACAGGATATTATGATGCCAATATTGACAATGATAAAACATTTGATGATAAAATTGTAATGGTTGGAAGAAATTTTGACACCAGCCAATCCAACGGTTTCGCTCGATTAATTATAGATAAAGTGGATTTTAGTGTATCACTTAAAACCCTGAATTATGAAGATTTAAAACAACATCTTCCCGAAATCAATAAATTAGGATATGTTGGAAGTGGATATTACCTTAAAACCAAAGATTTCTTTTTCATGGAAGATGGAAGTGTTGGGATACTTATGGAAAAATATAAGCCGGAAGGTCAATACAGCGCACCTAAAACAACGGATTTAGTTTATCTTTATACAGATAATCTTTTTCATGTAAAGGGTGTAAAAGTCTTTGAAAAAGAAAAAACGAAGTGGGCAAATAACGATTATCTTTTTTCACAATATCTAAACGGTGGGAAAGATGTAGTATTTTTTTACAGAGATTTGCAGAAGGATGATAAGACCAAAGAAAAAAACTGGAAACTTTTTATTAATACTTTGATTGGCGGAAACTTTAAGCAGGAAGAGGTTCAGATATCTGAAAAGGATTCCTATTCTGTTTTTCCTTATGTCGGAAAAGAAGGATATATTCTTTTGAGGGAATTTAATGAGAAAGATAAATTCAATAAAATTCGTTTGGAACGGCTGAATTATTAATAATTACTTTTATTCAAAATAGGTTTATAAAAAATGACAACTTTGTTCAATGCTGTCGTTTTTATT
>NZ_JBXUGL010000075.1:0-1389 GCF_057180505.1 Chryseobacterium sp. HNCC26DJ241
ACTGGACTTTGAAGTTTGGATAGATTACAAAATTTAAAGACTTCTTTAATAAAAATGTAGCAGCTTTATAAAACACAAAAAAACCTTGCAAATTGCAAGGTTTTTTATTTATCTGTCACGGATTACAAATCCGCGACATCGGGAAATCTTTAATTATCATCATTGACATTTAATAAGAGGAAAAAACTCAGAATATACAATAGCCCATTTATTATTGAAACTACCGTTTATTTCTATATAATTATATTCCTCTTTTATTGGAAAAACAATATTTCTTTTTTTTGAAGACGTAAGTTTTATTTTCTTTTTAGATTTATCAATTACATATAATTTCATTCCTAAACATTTTATTGAATTGCTTTTGTCAAATATCAAAGTATCCTTATCATTAATTATAACTTTAGAATCAGCAAACGCCTCTCCATTAAAAACTAATAATATTTGATTGTCTTTTCGCAAAAATTTCCCTTTAGCTTCTTTATAATAATTTTCCTGAAAAATCAAATTTTCCTTTTTTGCTTGAGACATAGTTTGATAATAATATTTTTTATTATTACAGCTTGTCATACAAAATATGAAAGAAATTATAATCGTTATATAAAAGTAGATTTTCATAATAATAACTATTTAGGTTTATTTTGGTTATCAATAACCTGCGTTTGTTGATTATTTTGTTGTACTTGGTTTTTTTCCATTTGATTTAATCTACTTTGACTTGCAGTTATAGTAGATTTCATTATATTTGTTTGATTTTGAGTAACATTTGTACCTGTATCAGATTGTAATTCTTTAACAGGATTGCTATAAGAATTCATCAAATTGTCTTTATTTTCAGAAGTATTCGGAGTTTGCTCCCCATGAAATGGATGTTCTAGCCCTGCAGCATGTCCAATTTCATGAGCTGTGGTACGAGCTGTTCCATCAGATGTGATTGTTTGGTCTAATGGATTTCCAATATTCGCTACCTTTCCTGCAACATAATTAATAGTACCATCTGGTTGTATTCTAATATCTCCAATTGGATGCGACATGTCAATTGTAAAAGGTGATTTAGGGTCATTTACTAAATTTATAGTAAGTCCATTAACTGAAAGTATTTTACTTGTCTCTTGTAAGTGACTATCAATTTGGTTAGTAGCAATAGTTGTCCCAGTAATTACATTTGCTTTCCATTCAACAGTATTTTCATTCACCAATTTTGCTTCCAATCCTTCCAATTCTCTTGCATCCACAACCCTATTTT
The DNA here is from genome assembly GCF_057180505.1 of Chryseobacterium sp. HNCC26DJ241. Taxonomy (NCBI): domain Bacteria; kingdom Pseudomonadati; phylum Bacteroidota; class Flavobacteriia; order Flavobacteriales; family Weeksellaceae; genus Chryseobacterium; species Chryseobacterium sp. HNCC26DJ241. The sequence continues at coordinate 1,244 of NZ_JBXUGL010000075.1, forward strand.
CAGAAAAATTATAATGACTTTGATAAGCGTATTTTTCAGAAAGCGGATCAATATTAAAAAACCTACCAACATCAGGCATATATTGACGCCATTTAAATGCATAGAATCCTGTCTCTTGAAGCTCTTGTTCCTGGTACTTGTAGTTA
>NZ_JBXUGL010000076.1:0-1276 GCF_057180505.1 Chryseobacterium sp. HNCC26DJ241
AAAAGACAAAAAATGGGCAATAGAAGTATTACCCATTTTCATCAGATGCGAACTTTATACCCACTCATTGGTGTACTTTCCGGTTCCCATCTCTATCTCTCTTGCCGAGATGGTGAAAGTCTCCGTAAGCGGATTGTCTCCCGTGGAATCAAAATTCTCTCTGTGTTTTACCAAATACGCTTCCGTAAATTTCAACTCTTTTAAGGTTGCCTTGCTGTCTCTCTTAAAAAATACAACGCTCCCGTCTTTTCTCTCAAAGGAATTGGTCATCCATTCGAATAAATCCGTGGCTCCCGTTCCTTCCACCACAACATCTATCTTACCACCTCTGGTAATAGTGGATGGTCTTCCGGTTGCATCCGTTTCCTGAAATAATCCGTAGCTTACATTAAGAACATTGTATTCTTTTCCTGCTACTTTTAGTTTTGCTTGAAATGACATAATTTTATGATTTTAAGTGTTTTAGTATAATTAAATTGTGTTTTTGAATTTTCATTTTGTGCTGCTTAAGCCTTCCTAACAATGATCAATTAAGAGCACAAATACCCATTTCCTGTTTCCGGGAACTATTTCTTTAGTAATCATTAAAGTAATAAGCTGATAATTTAAAAAAGGGAAACCCTTCTTATTTAAGAAAATAAGGAATTATACCCATTCATTTTCGTGACGCGCACTGCCCATTTCTATTTCTCTGGCAGATAAGGTAAAAGTCTCGGTAAGCGGATTTTCTCCTGTAGAATCAAAATCTTCTCTGTACTTCACAATATACGCTTCTTTGAATTTAAGCTCTTTCAAGGTAGCATCGCTATCTCTTTTGATGAAAATAACACTCCCGTCTTTCCTCTCAAACGAGTTGGTCATCCACTCGAAAAGATCTGTGGCTCCTGTTCCTTCTACTGTGATATTGATTTTACCGCCTCTTGATACGGAAGATGGTCTTCCTGTTGCGTCGGTTTCCTGTAGCATTCCGTAATCTACAGATAAAATGTTGCGCTTGATGCTGCCCGCATCGAATTTTGATTTAAATGACATAATAAAATATATTTAAGTTAAATATCCAATACTACCAAAAATGGTTAAATACATCCTAAATGTGTTCAAAAATATATTCTTTTTTATGAACCAATTATGGAAATATATTCTTTTCAAATGTATAAAATATTTTTAATACAAAAAATTATTTCAACGAAAATTTTAAAGTTTTTTATTATGTTAAATACAATTGCATGAAAAATCACAAACAAAAACCCCATAAACATTATTGTTTATGAGGTTT
>NZ_JBXUGL010000077.1:0-1243 GCF_057180505.1 Chryseobacterium sp. HNCC26DJ241
AGCTCAAAAAAATTTTACGGAAATAACTTTTTATTATTTTTAACCTATATAGTTATGATTGACAAAGAAGAATTATTAAACAACAAGGATTTCTACAAGTCCTTTAAAAATGGAGAAGATTTAACCTCTTTCTTCAAACAGATGCACAAACGTGCCGTTGAGCACATGCTGGAAGCAGAACTTGATGCTCATCTGGACAATGAAAAACATGAAAAAACCAAAGAAGGGAATTATCGCAACGGGCATGGAACCAAGAAGATAAAATCCTCTTTTGGAGAGAGTGAAATCAAAGTTCCCAGAGACAGGGCAAGCAGTTTTGAACCTGTACTGGTACCCAAAAGGCATAACATTATCGAAGGCTTGGAGAATATTATTATCTCATTCTATGCCAAAGGGATGAGTGTGAGTGATATCGAAGAGCAGATTAAAGAGCTGTACGATTTTGAAATATCTTCTTCTGCCATTTCCAGGATTACTAATGCCGTTGCCGCCCAAGTGGTGGGCTGGCAAAACCGACCCCTGGAAGATTTGTATTTAATTGTCTGGATGGATGGAATTGTTTTCAAAGTAAGAGAAAATTCCAAGGTCATTAACAAAACCATCTATTTGGCAGTAGGATTAAATCGTGAAGGAAAAAAAGAAGTTCTTGGAATGTGGCTCGGCAAGAATGAAAGTTCAAGCTTCTGGATGGGGGTTTTAACGGATCTCAAAGCCCGTGGCGTAGAAGATATTCTGATCACTGCTACCGATAACTTAAACGGATTTACCCAGACCATCCGTTCTGTCTTTCCTGAATCTCAAACCCAGATTTGTGTGGTTCACCAGATCAGAAATGCCTGTAAATATGTGGTTTGGAAGGACAGAAAAGAATTCTCTGCTGATATGAAGCATATTTACACCGCGCCAACAAAACAAGCCGCTCAAGCCGCTTTAAATGATTTTGCAGAAAAATGGGAATCCAAATATTCTTACGCCATCAAATCCTGGAGAGATAATTGGGATGAATTGACCGTATTTTTTGAATTTCCTTTAGAAATCCGTAAAATCATTTATACCACCAATTTAATTGAGAATCTCAACGGCAAAATCCGAAAATACACCAAAAATAAAATGTCTTTTCCTACGGATGATGCGGTCTTGAAATCTGTTTACCTTGCTTTGAAAGAAGCTACCAAAAAATGGTCGATGCCTATCCAGAATTGGGGTATTGTTCTCAATCAATTTATGCTTATTTTTGAAGAAA
>NZ_JBXUGL010000078.1:0-1203 GCF_057180505.1 Chryseobacterium sp. HNCC26DJ241
TCTTTGTAGAGATGCTTTCAGCATGACAAATTTCGTGCATATTTTGAAAATCAAATGGTATGTAATTAAACTATGACCTCAATAAAGTTATTTAATCTATCCCTTTTGCTAATAAAGGCTTTCCTTCATTTAGCTTAGTGCAGCCTGAAGCTGTTTAAATATTGCTGATCATATTCGAGGTTTTACCTGAGCCTGTCAATTGGCGGAAGAAAAATAAAAAAGGCTGTCTTCACTTTAATGAAGCAGCCTTTGTCAAATACTATTTCTTAGCAACCTTTAGACAGTCTGGGTATTAGAAGCATTTCCTGAATTCGGAAAAAACTGTTTCAGTTCTTCCACTTTCTCTGTAAATCCCGGTGTTTTGGTGCCGGATTTATACTTGCTGTAATCATAATCCGTAAGAGCATCTTGGTAATTATCATAATCATGAACAATTTTGAAATCACTGAGCATACGGCTGATGGTTGACAAACGGTCTAAACGAGTATCTGCAAACAAACGATCCTGAAAATCGGCTTCAAATTCCTCCCAGTTTACATCAGTACTGGCTAAAGAAGGTTGTGATTGCTTATATTCTCTACATTTGTTTACCAATAATTTATTGTTTTCATTTACGCTTCCATATTTTTGACGTTCCTCTGTAGATAAATTTTGGGTAACAGCAAGAAGATTGGTTTCAATGATTAATAAAGCGTTGTCTATTGCTTCTTTTTGGGCGGGAGTAAGATGGTATACTCCTAAATTGCCTATTGCCATATGATATTTTTTTAAATTTACTTTTATGGTTTTACAAAATACATACCAATTTTTTCTAATATTTGCGAATATCACAATAAAAACCTAAAATTTTACCCCGAAAACCTAAAATTTTACGTATGCCACCCTAAAATTTTGCGTCGAAGACCTAAAAATTTACATCTTGTTTCCTAAAATTTTGCGTAAAGAACCTAAAATTTTGTGTAATGCATCGTAAAACGATCACTAAGCAGCCTAAAATTTTAAGTTTTCAGGAGGATACTCATACTTTAAATATAAATTAGCGTGAGTTCAATGTAAGTATACGAGAAATAAAAAATGCAAATTCTACAAATGTTTAAATTTCAATTACTTGTATATATTCAAAGATTGCAAAGCGTTTTATTCGAAGAGAATACCTCGAGGCTTGCATTGGGATTATTTATTCAGCAAAGAACTCACATACTT
>NZ_JBXUGL010000079.1:0-1020 GCF_057180505.1 Chryseobacterium sp. HNCC26DJ241
TATAAAATGTGTTATCTGCATTTGAAGGCAGATAACACATTTAACAATCCACTTAATGAAAATCAATATTGGTTTCAGAGGTTTCTTTCAAAGATTAATATATTGGCAGAATTCTTAGAAAATACAGAATAATTTAGTTTTAGCAATGGAAGGAATTAATGCCGATGTTACACAGTTACCGAATTTCTGCACAACAATAATAAATTAACATCTACATACAATGAAAAAAATAATATTAAGTTTAGGACTATTGTCTGCAGGTTTGGTATCTGCGCAATCATGGAATACCACTGGTAATACAAATACCAATCCCTCTACAGATTTTATAGGAACAACAGATAATCAGCCGCTGGTTTTTAAAACAAATAATAGTGAGAAAATGAAAATTTCTCCTAATGGAAGATTTTTATTTTTCAATATCACATCACCAGGACAAATCTGGGATAAAAACCTATTTTTTGGAGGGGGAATAGATAATCCTTCAGGAACAGGAAATGTTGTCTTTGGGATGGGAGCACTTACGCAAAACACTATAGGTAACGGAAACACAGCTTTAGGAAATAATGCAATGTCTTTGATGACAAGTGGCGATTTTAACTTAGCCTTAGGAATGAATAGTATGAGAAATACTGAATCGGGTATGTATAATACTGCAGTAGGAATGAATGCACTGGAAAGTTTTAAATCTGGTGTTGGAAATACTTCTGTAGGAACAGGCTCAATGGCACTTGGTAATTTGACAGGGGATTTTAATGTAGCCTTAGGATTGAATGGATTACGATATTTAAAAACAGGTAATAATAATGTTTCGGTAGGAGCAGATTCGTATAGAGCTTTGGTAACAGGGTCTAATAATATTAGCTTGGGTTTTTCCAATGCAAGATATATTACTTCAGGATCTAACAATATTTTTATAGGAAGTAACATTATTCCGTACAACACTACATCTCCCAATAATGAACTGAATATAGGAAATTGGATTTTTGGAAATAATGGCAACATAGGAATAGGCGCTATCAA
>NZ_JBXUGL010000080.1:0-935 GCF_057180505.1 Chryseobacterium sp. HNCC26DJ241
CATCGAACAAGCATCGAACAAACATCGAAGAAAGGATATAGAAAGGATATAGAATGGATATAGAAAAGATATACAACGGATATAGAAAATGATATTATGTTAAATGAAAAAATGAATTTTTATAGTATGAAATTGAAAATCAAAATTTTAAATACCAAAGTATAAATCAAAATAAAATACGTCGAGTTCTGTCTCTACCCACAATCACCTTTACAAAAAAAATTACCTGCAGGTACTTTCAGAAAAATTTAAGTAACAAATATTAATCTAAAAAAACATTTATTATGGGTAAGTTATATGACTCACTGTTATCGGGCACTTCGGGACGTACAGGACGTATCGTGGTAGCCAATGTATTCGGAAATGAAATTACAAGGGTTCGCCCGAAAAAACGCACTTCTCCACCTTCAGGCAAGCAGCTCCTCATCCAGAATAGGATGAAAAGCTGTGCAGAATTTATGCAGTCCTATCGTGGATATGCATGCAAATATTTCGGAATCCGAAGTGGCATGAAATCCAGCTACAATCAGGCTATGACCAACCTGATGGAAAATTTTATCATTAATTATGCAGCATCCAGTATCACGCCGGATTATCCTGCAATAGTCTTTTCTAAAGGAAACCTTCTGGCTCCCGTTCCGGTTTCGCTACAGCTTCCCGATGTGGCATTATTGGAAATTAACTGGCAGGATAATTCGGGAGACGATGCCGATAGGAAAAACGATTTAGCCCAGATCCTGATCGCTGCCGAAAACCAAACCGCAACTTTCTTTATAGAAAATGCTGCAAAACGTACCGATACGTTTTATAAGGCTAATCTCCCGCTTAACTTCCAAAACAAAACTCTTCATGTTTGGATAGCGTTTCGTACGGCAAATGGAGAGATAGCGTCCAATTCTCAATATTTAGGAAGTGTTTCTTAAAAAAATACTCTG
>NZ_JBXUGL010000081.1:0-912 GCF_057180505.1 Chryseobacterium sp. HNCC26DJ241
TATATTTAAGGTATTGAAAATCAAATATTTAACTAAAATTTCCGCTATGATTTCTGATGATAAAATTACAACTATTTTTTACATTGTTGATGAGTTTTTTAAAGAATTTGATAACATTCTCAAAGATTATGCTCTGAAAGATCCGAAAATTAAGATCCGAAACCGAAAATTTGCAATGTCAGAGAGCGAAGTAATGACTATTATGATATTGTTTCACTACGGCGCTTTCAAAAACCTGAAACATTTTTATCAAGGTTATGTTCAAAGATATATGAAGAAAGAGTTTCCTGTAACTGTTTCCTACAACAGATTTGTAGAACTCCAAAAGAAAGTGAATGTTCCGATGGCGGTTTTCGTAAAGATGATGTGTTTGGGAAAATGCACAGGCATATCTTTTATAGACTCTACACCCATTAGAGCCTGTCATATCAAAAGGGAAAAACAGCATAAAACATTCAAAAATATTGCTCAAAAAGGACAATGTTCTTTGGGTTGGTTTTATGGATTTAAGCTTCATTTAATCATCAATGACAAAGGCGAAATTTTAGATTTTATCCTAACAACAGGCAATGTAGACGATAGAGAACCGCTGAAAAGTATGGATTTGCACAAATGGATTTTTGGAAAACTTTTTGGGGATAAAGGTTATATCGGCAAGGATTTATTTGAACAACTTTTTATTGATGGAGTTCATCTCATCACGAAAATAAAGAAAAATATGAAGAATTCTTTGATGCTTCTTCAAGACAAAATCATGTTAAGAAAGAGAGCTTTAATTGAGTCTGTAAACGATGAACTCAAGAATATTTGCCAAATAGAGCACACGAGACATAGAAGTTTTGATAACTTTGTTCTCAATATATTATCGGCTTTGGCGGCTTATTCTTTCTTTGACAAAAAGCCCTCTATCAA
>NZ_JBXUGL010000082.1:0-732 GCF_057180505.1 Chryseobacterium sp. HNCC26DJ241
TCGTCTTAGAAAACAGCTTGGAATTTCTTCCGATATAGATCTCAATAAATGGATGATGGAACTGTAAAAATTGATATTTATTGTAGGATAGTTAATGTTTTTAATACGCTGTTATCCATTGTTTTATGATTGTGATGTAGAAAAGATGTAGGTTGAAATTTTTATTTTGTAGAAATTGTTTACACCTTTGCAATTCGACTCATTTTAAGTGTTTGTCCAAATCAATATTATTTGAATTTTTTAAAATTTACAATGCGTAGCATATCAATTAGGGATTGGGAAATTAAACGTTGATTCTTTTTTTGATAATTTTGAAAAAATAAAATGCGATGAAAAAAAAATTTATTAAAAGTGTAAAGAATGCTTTACACGAAAGTGTTCTGCGGGTTTTCCTCATTATTGTATTTTCAACAAATTTCTTATTTGCGCAGAATTGTTTCCATGTATCTCCTGAAAATGCGGAGTTTTATTCGGGTAATGTTAGTGTTACGAAGGATTTCGATAGTACTATTATGCTTTCAGTCGATCACCAATCAGATGTATATGCAGCAACCGAAGACTATGGTATTAATTAACGAGTATTTGAAAAAGAAGGGGACTATCTTTCGCTAAGAGCGAATTACAGACGATTGGATCTGTATGATCTGTGTTTTCATTTTTTTGAAAACCGTATTGTTGTCTGTAAAATGTACTTCCCACCGTTTATCATAAAGACTGTTTATTGGTTGATGG
>NZ_JBXUGL010000083.1:0-722 GCF_057180505.1 Chryseobacterium sp. HNCC26DJ241
ACTTTAGAATTTGATAATAGAAAACGAAAACATTGCTTACGAATCATTTGGAATGCTATTATGTATTTGTTAAAGACGGGTTGTCAGTGGCGATTGTTGCCGGGAGATTTTCCAAAATGGCAGTTGGTGTATTACTATTATTCAAAATGGTCTAATTCGGAGGATTTTGATTTATTGCTTTCAAAATTGCGAGAAAAAGTAAGAATTAAAAGAAATCAAAACAGCGAACCGAGTTTGGGAATTATGGACAGTCAAAGCGTAAGATGGGGAAATAATCGGTCATTAAACGGTTATGACGGAAACAAAAAAGTGAAAGGAATCAAAAGACACGCTATTATGGACAAAAATGGATTTTTATTAGCTATAATGGTTACCGTAGCTAATGTACACGACAGTAAGGCAGTAGAATTTTTAATGAGAACATTAGCTTATTTTTTAAGTCCGATAAAGGTTATTCTCGCAGATGGAGGTTACAGAGGAGAAATTATAGAACAAGTAAAGAATCGTTTTGGGTATTGGATTAACGTGGTTATGAGGAATGATGATAAAAAGGATGGTTTTAAGCCTGTTTCCAAAAGATGGATTATAGAACGTACATTTTCTTGGTTTGATAACGACCGAAGATTATGCAGGAATTATGAACTACTAATGGAAAACTCCGAAAATATGGTCAAATTATCCGCTATAAAAAATTTATTGAACAAAATTTAAACAGGCTCTAA
>NZ_JBXUGL010000084.1:0-718 GCF_057180505.1 Chryseobacterium sp. HNCC26DJ241
CTTATGCAATTTATAATGCTGCGGCAGGAAGCAGCGGAACAGGAATTCCGGCTCCTGGAAGTGGACAAGCTGCTACAGGAGGTTCAAAAGTTCCGACTAATATTGTAAAACCTGGTCAAGGATTTATGGTAAGAGCTACAGGTTCTGGTGCTTCACTTGTGTTCAAGAATTCTGAAAGAACGGCTGTAAGTGGTGGATCATTCTATAGCGGTAAAAATAATCCGGATGACAAATATCTATTGACCCTTACCACACCGAAGAGTCTTGTTACCACTATAGCGGTAGTATATTTTGCAAACGGAACTAATGGATTCGGTTTAGATGATTCTGCTCAGGAAAACACACCATCGGATGCTCTTTATAGTATTGTAGATAACCATAAGGTATTAATACAAGGAAAGAATCTATTCACGAATACAGATGTAGTACCTTTAGGTGTGAAACATTTTGAATCCGGTAATTATACCATCTCCATTAAAAATAAGGAAGGAGTATTTGCAAATGGACAAAATGTTTATCTAAAAGATAAGGTTCTGAATATTATTACTGATCTTACACAAGGTGATTACAATTTCAGTGCTTCCTCTGGAGAATTTGATAACCGTTTCGAGATTGTTTATAAACCTGGATCTACTTTCGGAACTACAGATGCTACCAAAGAAAGCGTTCAGGTGTACAGAGATGCTGATGATTTTGTGATACAATCTCTTTCTAAAAA
>NZ_JBXUGL010000085.1:0-679 GCF_057180505.1 Chryseobacterium sp. HNCC26DJ241
CCTTATTTTGTAAGGATCCAGATCAGACTGCTCATTCGGGTCATAATAATACGGGCTCGGATCATATACTCCGCTTCCTGTTCCACCGGAAGATCCTGAATTTCCCGGATTATTTGGGTCACCCGATCCACCCGGACTTGGTCCCGAACAATCATAGGCTAAATATCCCGTCATAACGGTGACGCACTCACTGCACATATCACAATATCCTGTACAAACATCTGTTTGGGTACAATGGAAAGAATAAGAAGTAAAAGGTTCGAGGCACAATCCTGTACGTGCGGTATTTTCTGTAGTAAAGGAAACTGCTCCTAGTCTGGAATCATACAAAGGAATCGAGGTGTGATTATCTTGTAGTTCCAACAGAGAATAATTCCATTTTCCATTTTTGTAGAAATAGACAACATTGTACTCCTTTTCAGGACTATCAAAATAATTGTAGGCACGAAAGGTGTATGTAATGCTTTCGTTCATTTCCAGTTTTTTGATGTCTTCTATATTGATTTTGAATAAGGACATCAAATCTTCCGGTTCTCCTTCTTTATTCTGTGGAGAAAACTCTTCGGAATGAGGATGAACATGAAGCGTGGTCTTAACATCGGAAATTCCGGTTTCTTTTTGAAACTGTGAAAATGAAACTTTACCGGAAGTTATGTTTTCTTCCGATCGGGATTCAAAA
>NZ_JBXUGL010000086.1:0-593 GCF_057180505.1 Chryseobacterium sp. HNCC26DJ241
AATCAATGTCACTAATAATTCAGCAAATGATAACCTTACTATAGAAAGTAATGGAGGTTTATTACAAGTGGATGAAGGTGCTGCAAATACAGGATTGATTACCTTGAAGAGAAATATGAATTTCAGATCTTCTTCAAGAGTGGAATATAATTACTTATCTTCCCCTGTAATCGGCCAGAATCTGAAAAATATCTACGAAGGAAATTCTTCTTCTACTGCATCTACTACTTCAGCTGGTGTTACCACACTGCTTTATAATGAAGCAACAAACTTCTTTAATACCTCAAGTGGAGCAAATATTCCGGGTAGAGGTTTGGCTGTGAAAGAAGCGACTACAACTTTAGTACCTTCATCATCTATTGACTTGAAATATGTAGGAGTACCATATAATTCACCAGTAGGGTTCTTGAATTATGCATTGGCATATACTAATGCCACTCGTGGATATAATTTGGTTGGAAATCCATATCCATCAAACTTGGATTTGAATTTACTTTACACTGCTTCCACAGGTATAGAATCTACTTTCAGATTCTGGGATAATACAGTAAATAGTTTTTACACTCAGCAGGGAAGTGGTTATTCAGGAAGTG
>NZ_JBXUGL010000087.1:0-593 GCF_057180505.1 Chryseobacterium sp. HNCC26DJ241
CATTAATATCACTAATAATTCTGCAAATGATAACCTTACTATAGAAAGTAATGGAGGTTTATTACAAGTGGATGAAGGTGCTGCAAATACAGGATTGATTACCCTGAAGAGAAATATGAACTTCAGATCTTCTTCAAGAGTGGAATATAATTACTTATCTTCCCCTGTAATCGGCCAGAATCTGAAAAATATCTACGAAGGAAATTCTTCTTCTACTGCATCTACTACTTCATCTGGTGTTGCCACACTATATTATAGTGAAGCATCGAATTTCTTCAATGCATCAAGTGGAGCAAATATTCCGGGTAGAGGTTTAGCTGTGAAAGAAGCGACTACAACTTTAGTACCTTCATCATCTACTGACTTGAAATATGTAGGAGTACCATATAATTCACCAGTAGGGTTCTTGAACTATGCATTGGCATATACTAATGCCACTCGTGGATATAATTTGGTTGGAAATCCATATCCATCAAACTTGGATTTGAATTTACTTTACACTGCTTCCACAGGTATAGAATCTACTTTCAGTTTCTGGGATAATACAGTAAATAGTTTTTACACTCAGCAGGGAAGTAGTTATTCAGGAAGTT
>NZ_JBXUGL010000088.1:0-577 GCF_057180505.1 Chryseobacterium sp. HNCC26DJ241
AATTCTTTTTGAAAGTATATATAACTTTTATGAAAAAATTATTACTTTTGGGATTGAAATTATAATATATAGTAATGGACACGATGGAAGTCATTATTGAAAAGATAAAAGAATACCGGAAAAAGAAAGGATTTTCTCATGAAAATATGGCAGAAGAACTCCACATTAGTCAGGCTGCATACAGCAAAATAGAAAAGAATGAAACCAAACTTACGGTAGACCGTCTTTATCAGATTGCTGAAATATTGGAAACTCCTGTGTATGAGCTTCTGGATGTAACGCCTAATAACATCTACAATCAACAGAATTTTTATGATACTTCTATAGGACATCAAGAGGTGCAAAATCTATATCAGGAGAACAAAGAAAAAACAGAAAAAATAGAAGCACTGTATGAAGAAAGAATAGTAGAGTTGAAAGCACAGTTAAAAGAATTAAAAGAAGAGATACAATCTTTAAAACAATAATTTATTTGTATAATGAACATAATCTTTGTCATTCCGTAGGAATCTCAAAAGTTATTAGAGAATTTTATATAGATTTCTGCGTAATGAAAAAGAGAGTATATTATAATATT
>NZ_JBXUGL010000089.1:0-576 GCF_057180505.1 Chryseobacterium sp. HNCC26DJ241
AGATTTGTGGATCATTCATTTGGATAAATCCGGAAATGAAATCTGGCAGAAGAATTACAGTTTTGGAAACCGTGATGTTTTGATGAGCTTAAACGTAATTAGGAAGTCAGAAGTTGGAGATCAGAAGTCGGAAGTGAAAGGGGTTTTAATTGGAGACTATACGCAAGCTGAAGAAAAAATAAAATCTGATGATGAGAAATTCTGGATGCTGTATTTGGATGCTAATGGAAAAGAGGAATGGAGAAAGTATGTGGAAGGAAAAGAAAAGAAAAAGGAGGAGCGATTGGTGAGTGCAAAATTGCAAAATGACGGTACTTTTCTTTTGGCAGGAACCAGCGCTGAGCAATTGGGTGAAGAGAACTGGAAGATTTTGAAATTAGGAGATAAAGATCTGGATGATTTAATTGAAAAACAAGACATTCGCATCTACCCAAATCCTGTGGAAGAGTATTGCTACGTTGAGATTGGAGTGTTGGAGAGTGAGAGAAGTGGAGAGTTGGATGCTGAAATCCAACTCTACGACATGAGCGGAAAGCAGATCCAATCCCTGAAAACTAAAAATGCAGTGACCAGAAT
>NZ_JBXUGL010000090.1:0-438 GCF_057180505.1 Chryseobacterium sp. HNCC26DJ241
AATTTCTTGGCGATAAGACGCATCTCAATTTGCAATGGCTCTTCATTGCTGGAATTAAAGGTTTCCACAAAATTGATGCAATACGCTTTCTCAAAAGTGAGCTCCTGAAGTTTGCTCATCGCATCTCTTCTAAAAAATGTGATCTTACCATTCTTGGTTTGGTTGTGATCCAACATCCAGCCCAATAATTCCGGATTCCCGGTGCTTTCTATACGGATAAAAATTTCACCACCTTGAGGCATTCCTTGCGGTTTTCCGGTTCCGTCCGTAGCTTGGGTAAAACTGTATTTGCACTCTAAAATATTGTACGTGTTGCCGTCTAATTCTAATTTAGATAAAAAGGACATATCTTTTTTGTTGTTAGTTAATGGTTGTTAGTTGATAGTTACCTGTTGATGTTGATGACTTTTAATGATTCTCTCCTGAATCTTAATTTTA
>NZ_JBXUGL010000091.1:0-401 GCF_057180505.1 Chryseobacterium sp. HNCC26DJ241
TTCTTCTAAACCTTCTATTTTGGTTAGCTGATTAGAAGATAAATGTAAATATTGCATTTGCTTTAGTTCTTCTAAACCTTCTATTTTGGTTAGCTGATTAGAAGATAAATGTAAATATTGCAATTGCTTTAGTTCTTCTAAACCTTCTATTTTAGTGAACTTATTAAATGATAAATTTAATTCCTCTAATTCTCTTAATGCTTCTAGGCCTTCTATTTTAGTAATTTTATTTTGTGAAAGATTCAGAAATTGTACAGAAGTAAAACTAGATAGATCAGGAATTATTGTAAAATTATTTTCTATTAGATTTAAACCAATAATTTCTCCTTGTCCATCTAGAAGATATATATTCTTTTTTCCATAATCAAAAATATCATCTATTTCTTTAGTTTCTTCTAAAA
>NZ_JBXUGL010000092.1:0-386 GCF_057180505.1 Chryseobacterium sp. HNCC26DJ241
TTATTTAGATTCCTACGGAAACCGAAGATTCGGCGAAGCCAATGACAAACTCCCTGTTTATAAGGATTTTTAAATATGAAGTTAAGTTATGGCCTCCATAACTTTATAATGAAGTAGAACACTGTACCTATAATACCTCAAAAAAAATTCTTAATAAGCCTAAAAAAAAGCACTCTAAAAATAGTAGTGCTTTTTATTTGTTTAATTATTTCCAGTAATTCCAGTTGGTACCATCGAAAACCGCAAGAGTTTTACTCACTGTGTCATAACACATGGTTCCCACGTGTGGAGACTTTATCGTAAGGTGAGGATTGGCTACTTTTGGTAAAATCATGGCTTTATTTGAAGATTCCAGTACCAAAACTCCTGTTGCATTGCTCGACGCA
>NZ_JBXUGL010000093.1:0-384 GCF_057180505.1 Chryseobacterium sp. HNCC26DJ241
ATAAATCAGAACCAATATTTAAAAGATTAATAGGAGTTTCCCGAGTAGTTTTTGATAAAATGGTAGAGGAGTCGAACCGCCTTGGGCCAGTTTCCACACACAAAAACAAAGGCAATTTAAGAGGTCCAAAACCTAAACTGTCTATGGAAAACAAAGTACTGATGCTACTGATGTATTACAGAGAATATCGTACATTTTTACATATTTCTGCTACTTTTGGTATTAGTGAAGCCCAATGTTGGCGGATCATCACAGATTTGGAAAAACGACTGATAAAGAGTAATTTATTTCATATTAAAGGTAAAAAAAGACTCTTGAGCGAGGATTGTTTTGAGGTAGTGATAGTGGATGTAGCCGAAAGTCCTATAGAACGACCTAAAAAAA
>NZ_JBXUGL010000094.1:0-343 GCF_057180505.1 Chryseobacterium sp. HNCC26DJ241
CGGAAACAAGGTGACCAATATTGCTGATTCAGCCGCCAACACCAGCGGATATGAAGGCGGAAATTCCTTAATAGAATACGATGCCAACGGCAATATGACCAAAATGATGGACAAGGGTATTTCTAATATTGCGTACAACTATCTGAATCTACCAAAAGAAATCGCTCAGGTGAACAACACCAAATATTTCTACCGAGCGGATGGTGTAAAAATTAAGAAAACATTTACGTTAAACAATGCAACGGGAAGCACCGTAATCGACACCGATTATCTGGACGGTTTCCAATACGGCACCGAAAGTACGGCAATTGTTCAGGCGCTCAGACAAACGGATGACACCACA
>NZ_JBXUGL010000095.1:0-328 GCF_057180505.1 Chryseobacterium sp. HNCC26DJ241
TATGATAATACCTGTAGAATTATCTTTATTGTCAAAAGTATTACCACTAATTCTAACTTTTTGATCATCTAAAAAAAGATCTTGTATCTCCACTCCAAATATTTCTGCTAACTTTGGAATGTATTGAGATTTCACATCTGAAGTTTCATTTTCCCAATTAATATAAGTACCTCTATCCAAATCCAACATATCAGCAATGTCTTTTTGAGAAAATTTTGTTTTACTTCTAAGTCTTTTAAGGTTTGTACCAATTCCCATACTATATATTTTTCACAAATTTATACATTGTTGTAAAAACCCAACAAAATTTGTTGTTTTTTTTATCACT
>NZ_JBXUGL010000096.1:0-296 GCF_057180505.1 Chryseobacterium sp. HNCC26DJ241
CTTTGGGAAGAAATCTCCCGGTTCTTTTCTTTGTCAGCCTTTGTTAAAGGCTTTTTCTTGGTTTTCTTCTTTGGTATTTCCGTATTCATATGTCGTTTGAGAATTCCAAGATAACCTGTATCTACAAGTAATTTTGTTTGAGGATGAATGTGCGTTTTACTTTCTTTGAACAATCTAAAGTCATGCTTTTTTCCATGGCTTTGAACAATACAGATCACTTCTTTTGTTAACTTATCCACCACTATTTGGCTCTTTATTGTGTGTCGTTTCTTTTTGCCAGAATAGTATTTACGTTG
>NZ_JBXUGL010000097.1:0-286 GCF_057180505.1 Chryseobacterium sp. HNCC26DJ241
CCACCGGTGTAGGTATAGGTGAGATCGTCAATTTTTAAAGCCAAAGCACTTTTGGCTTTCCAAGCAAATCTTTTCAGCTTAATAATGTTTCCGTTCAGATCATACTGGTCGATGATCTCATTGTTGGTTCCTTTGGACGGATTGTACGGATCCTGATAAAATCCTGCCAATAAACGATTAAGTCCGTCGTATACATATCCGTAACGAAGCGGAGCGGAATAAGGAGTTCCTCCCGTTACATCCACGGCATTCCAGTCGATTTCGGCAATGTTGCCGTTGTATTTGG
>NZ_JBXUGL010000098.1:0-286 GCF_057180505.1 Chryseobacterium sp. HNCC26DJ241
GCTTTAAAATCTGATTATACAATGCCTACTTTAGCTGAAGTAGAGAAATATACAAAAGAAAACAACCACTTACCTAATATTCCATCTGCACAGGAAATCAAGGAAAAAGGACTGCAAGTAGGAGAAATGACGAATCTTTTGTTGCAAAAAATAGAAGAACTTACGCTTTATACTATTGAGCTTAACAAAAAGAATGAGGAACAAGCATCTACTATAAATACTTTGATAAATCGTTTAGAAAAGGTTGAAAATAATAATTCAACAAAATAAAGGAAACAGAAAATCA
>NZ_JBXUGL010000099.1:0-282 GCF_057180505.1 Chryseobacterium sp. HNCC26DJ241
CTTGTTCGATGAGGAACTTTCTGTTTTTCTGAATTTCTGTCTTTTTGAATTTCTGTCTTTTTGAATTTCTGTTTTCCCGTCTTCCCGACTTTCCGACTTCTGCGGACTTCCCGACTTTCAGCTTTTTTACTGTTCTACATTTTTGCATTTCCACATTGTCACCCTGAGCGGAGTCGAAGGGTTGTTTTTCTGCATTTTTGTTTTTTTGAATTTCCGTCTTTTTGAATTTCCGACTTCTGCTGACTTGCCGTCTTTTCAGACTTCCCATCTTTCGGACTTTCC
>NZ_JBXUGL010000100.1:0-267 GCF_057180505.1 Chryseobacterium sp. HNCC26DJ241
GCCAATGCTTTATTTTTTACCGTTAAAACCTTGTGCCAATGTAAAACTTTTTTGTGGTTTAGAATAATAAATTAAAAAAAAAGTGAAAAAAATATATTTTGTTAAATGGAAGTCTGCAAAAGTCCGAAAGTCGGGAAGATGGGAAGACGGCAAGTCAGCAGAAGTCGGAAAGTCGGAAAGACGGAAAGACGGAAATTCAAAAAGACGGAAAGACGGAAATTTAAAAAAAATCAAAAAAACAGAAATGCAGAAAAACAAAAAGTTCCT
>NZ_JBXUGL010000101.1:0-227 GCF_057180505.1 Chryseobacterium sp. HNCC26DJ241
GTTAAACCTTGAGTTCCTATTCCTACTTTTCCCATTACATACATATCATCTGTATTTGCTGTAGCAGGAGTTGAATTAGTTCCAGATACATACCAAACATTATTACCGCCACTTGGAACTCCGGTTTGTGTCTGTACATAGCCATTGGCATCCATTGTTAGATAAGTTGTATTGGTAGTAGCCGTAGGTAAACCTGAAAAATGTACTGTTCCATTTACATCTAATTT
>NZ_JBXUGL010000102.1:0-203 GCF_057180505.1 Chryseobacterium sp. HNCC26DJ241
CCTTCTTTCACTGTCAATGCATTATCTGCCGTAATACTTAACTTACCAGTTTGTGCAATTGTTAAAGATTTTGCAGCAGCATTATTAATATTAACAACTACTGTTTTTCCGTCAGGAATATTGGCACATTTTGTATTATCAGGAACTACATTAGGGAACCAGTTATTTGCATTATTCCAAGTGTTATCTATTGCTCCTGAAAA